>CAYNSH010000027.1:16848-39467 GCA_964399775.1 uncultured Verrucomicrobiota bacterium | reverse complement strand
TCGTTCCGTTCTTCGCGCTTCTACTTCTTCACCTTGATCTTCTTGAACCGGCCGATGGGCGGCAGTTTGCCGACGATGGGCGCGGCGTAGTCGAGGAAGGCCTTGGTGACATCGCAACCGTTCTTGGCGATGAACGCATCGGGCATGTGGCGGGTTTCCTTGGCCACGCTGCGCAACTCCACGCGCTCGAAGAAGATTTGGTACTTTTTGCCCTTCTTGCGGCGGATGGCCACGCTGCCATCGATGTCCCCGCTGGTGGCGCATTTGACCGCCTCGCGGCCCGCGGCAAAAGCTTCCCTGGCGTCGTTTTCCGACACCACGCCCGGGAACGAGCGCTGCAAGTAGCCGAAGGTGTCGGCGCGCACGCGGGTAATATCCGTCTTTTTCTTGATCACGTCGGCCAGCGAATCGCCCAGCGCGCCCGAGCCCGAAAGCTGGACGTTACCGTGACTGTCCACCTCCTTGGTGAAGGACGCGGCGATTGCGGTGCCGGAGGCGTCGGAGATGCCTTCGGAGACGGCCACCACGCACCGGCCGAGCTTTTTGTAGACGGACGCCACCTGCTGCGGAAATTTTTCCAGGTCGAACGGACGTTCCGGCAGATAGATCAGGTGCGGGCCGGCCCCCGGATAGGTGCGGGCCAGCGCCGCCGCCGCCGTCAGGAAGCCGGCATGCCGGCCCATGACAATATTGATTTTCACGCCCGGCAGCGCGGCGTTGTCCAGGTCGTCGCCCATGAAGGCCTGCGCCACGAACTTGGCCGCGCTGGCCCATCCCGGCGTGTGATCGTTCTCGCGCAGGTCGTTGTCCACCGTCTTGGGGATATGGAAGCAGCGCAGCTCGTAGCCGGCCTTCTTGGCCTCTTCGTTGATGATGTGAGTGGTCTCGGCCGAATCGTTGCCGCCGATGTAGAAGAAGTAGCGCACGCCGTACTTCTGGAGCTTCTCGAAGATGTTCGCGCAATCATCGGGGGTGGGCTTTTTGCGGACCGACCCCAGTCCCGACGACGGCGTATTGGCCACGGTTTGCAGCGTCTTGACGTTCTCGCGGCCCAGGTCGATCAGGTCTTCGCCGAGGATGCCCTTGATGCCGTGCAGGGCGCCGTAGATCTTTTTGATCTCCTTGTGCTTCTTCGCCTCCATCACCGCGCCGACCAGGCTCTGGTTGATGACAACGGTGGGTCCGCCACTCTGGGCAATCAGCATGTTGCCGGCAATTTTCTTGGATTTCGGTGACATCAAACGCTTCCCCTTTCGCCATAGGCTTTGGTTTTTGCCCGCGCATCCAAGCAAAATCCGCCACCCGCTGGCAAGCGGTTTCACGTTTCCCGGGCGGGCATTTGGCCGTATGCGCGGGTGAATAAAAAGACGCGCCCGTGGAAGCGTTCGAGGCGGTCGAATCCGAACTGGCGGCGAATCCATTCCATGGTCTCTGGATGGTAGAAGGCCACGTGGGTTTCATCACTGGCATAGCCCCAGGAGGCAAAGGCCTCCAGACTTTCCCACGGTGCGGTCATCACGACCATGAGCCCGCCCGGCTTGACCAGGCGCACCATCTGCGCCCAGCTTTCGGCCGGATGAAAGAAGTGCTCCACCACTTCGGTGGCAAACAAATAGTCATAGGGTCCGGCGGGCGGATCGGGGAAAAAGTAGGGGTCGTAATCCTCGCAATGCAAACCATCCTCGGCCAGCAAGACGCTCAGGGTCGGGGTATGGCCGCAACCGAAATCCAGGCCGCGCATCCCGGGTGCCAGCCGGGGCAGGGCCGGATCGAGCGCCTGGCGCAGGAACGCCACGTAGCCGGCGTCGTGCGGACCATTGCGGTGGGTGGCATAGCGCGCGCGCTCGGCCTCCGGCGCCGGCAGGTGCGACTCCTCGGCAAACAGCAGCCGGCATCGCCGGCAGAGCCGATGCGGACGCTTGCGGATGTCGGTCGCCGCCGCATAGGGCCCCGGTTCACGACACAGCGGGCAGGCCGCCTCACGCGGGGGGCTCACGCTCCGGCCTTCATCGGTGCGCGAGCCACATAGATCCCGTTGGCCGAGGGCTTGCCCAGCAGCGGATTGTTGAACGAGACCCGATGCCCCTTCGCCTGCCCAAACACCCCGCGCAGGCGCGACAGAAACACATCCTCCGGATCCTCATTGGACCACAGGGCAAACACGCCGCCGGGATTCAGGAAGTCCAGCAACCGCCGCAAGCCGGCCTCGGAATACAAATCGGCGTACGCCGGGTTCAGGTGGTGGGTGGGCGTGTGATCGATATCCAGCAATAGGGCATCCCAACGGCGCCCGGGACACGCGGGGTCGAACCCATTCCCCCTGGCCAGGGCAAAAAAGTCCGCGTTCAGGTATTCGCAGCGGACATCGTCCGTGAGCCTGCGCCCGTTGGGGACAAGGCCCTGTCGATGCCAATCGATCACGGGTTTCAGCGCTTCGACCACGACCAGCCGCTGCACCTGTGGAAATTCGAGGGCCGCGGCCGCGGTGTATCCCAGCCCCAGGCCGCCGACCACCACGTCCCAGTCGCCCCCGGCAAGCGCCCCCAATCCCAGCCGCGCCAATTCCTCTTCGGCCGCATGGAACAGGCTCGACATCAAATACTCCCCGTTGAGCTTGACCTCGAACGCATCCGCTCCATCCAGGGCCAGCACGCGTCGCCGCTGCAGCACCAGTTCGCCCAGCGGAGTTTGACGGTAATCCAGTTCTTCAAATGCCGCACTCATCGGAGCCGTCACCCTATTCGGATCCCAAGCGATTGTCAGCCCCCAAAGCAGCGCCCCCAAAGCGGGCGCACGACCGGATTCGGCAATTCATTGGATTGTCGGTGATTTTCCATCACCCCGCATATTCACCTGCATATACGACGCCCGGGGAGTAATCGAACACCACACCCGACAGCCAAGTGAATGAAACAACCTCTGTCCCACGGATGCCTGCGGCGGCCCACGGATGGGAAACCATTATCATCGTCAGCTTTCTTTCCTGAATTCTTGTTCTTCATCCGTGGGTCGCCGCAGGCATCCGTGGGAGAATCCTGGTATTGATGAAGAATCTTGTCTTGCGCCCCCCCAAAGCAGCGCATTGTTCGGGATGTTCGCCCTTCGTTCCACCCGTGGTATATTCACAGCCCCATGCCTGAACTACCCGAAGTGGAAACCGTCGTACACGATTTGACCGCGGCCGGACTGGTCGGCGCCACCATCACCGCGGCACGGATCCTGTGGGCGCCGACCATTGCTTCGCCACGCGCCGATCGATTCCGTCGCGACCTGCGGGGCCGCCGCATTGTCCGCCTTGCCCGCCGTGGCAAGTTCATTTTGATGGAACTGTCCGGCCCCGCCACGCTGCTGATCCATTTGCGCATGACCGGCCGTCTCCAAATCGACACCCCCGATGGCCCGTCCGCCCCCCGCAGATTCGATCGGGTAACTTGGCAACTTGACGATGGCCGAATGCTGCGGTTTGCCGATCCGCGCAAGTTCGGCCGAATCTGGTTGGTTCCCCGGCCCGAGCCGCTATTCGCCCGCCTCGGGCCCGAGCCGCTCGAGATCTCGACCCGTTCCTTCCGCGAGAAACTTGCGGCGCGCTCGCGAGCTCTGAAACCCCTTCTTCTGGACCAATCGTTTCTCGCCGGCATCGGCAACATCTATGCGGATGAGGCCCTCTGGACGGCCCACCTGCATCCCCTCCGCAAGTCCGATTCGCTTTCGCCGGCCGAGGCCTCGCGTCTGCGGACGGCGATCCAGGCCGTCCTGCGCCGCGGCATCCGCAACCTGGGCACCTCGCTGGGGTCGGGCCAAACCCACTTCCGCCTGCCGCGGGGCGCCCACGGCCGCAACCGCGAACATCTGCAGGCCTATGGACAAACCGGCCGGCCCTGCAGCCGCTGCCAGACCCCCATCACGCGCATTCGGGTCGCCCAGCGCTCCACTCACGTGTGCCCGCGCTGCCAGCCGCTGCACCCGCCGCGCTACAGGGAGTAGACCGTCTCCGCCTCCACCAGCGAAATCCCCGCCTTCTGCAAGGCTTCAATCGCGGCATCGGGCTGTTCAAAGCGAAAGACCACCATGGCCTTTTCCGTCGCGCGGCTGACAAAGGCATACATGTATTCCACGTTCAGCCCCGCCTCCGACAGGACATCGAGAATCCCGGCCAGCCCCCCGGGCCGATCCGGCACCTCCACCGCCAGCACCTCGGTCACGGATACGGTGTGTCCGCTGTCGCGCAGCGCCTTCACGCCGGCGTCCACGTTGTCCACCATCAGCCGCAGGATACCGAAGTCGCTCGTGTCGGCCAGCGACAGCGCCCGGATGTTCACTCCGGCCCTGGCCACCTCCCGCAGCACGCTCGCCAGGCGCCCCGACCGGTTTTCCATGAAGACAGAGATCTGACGTACTTTCATTGTTCGGCTCCTTTTTCTAGGTCAGCTTCCGCAAGTCTTGCACGCGCTTGGCCTTGCCCAGCGTGCGTTCAATCGTGTTGGGCTCCACCAGCGTAATCTTCGCGCTCACGTTCAGCATCGCCTTGATCTGGTGATGGATCTTGTCGCGCAGGGCTTCCAGGCCGCGCACCTCGTCGCTGAAGAGCTCTTCGGTGACTTCCACCCGGATTTCCATTGTGTCCAGGTTGCCCTGCCGGTCCACCACGATGAGATACTGCGGGTGGACGCCTTCGATCCGCACCAGCACATCTTCGACCTGCGACGGGAAGACGTTCACGCCGCGGATGATCAGCATATCGTCGGTGCGGCCCATCAACCGCGCGATCTTGCGGCTGGTGCGCCCGCACGGGCACGGGCCTTCGTCCAGAAGCATGGTGATGTCGCGCGTCCGGTAGCGGATCAGCGGCACGCCCTGCTTGGTGAGGCAGGTGAAGACCAGTTCGCCCTTCTCGCCATCGGGCATCGGCTCGCCGGTTTCGGGATGGATGATCTCGGGGTAGAAATGGTCCTCGAACACGTGCAGGCCGTGTTGTTCCAGGCATTCGTTCGCCACGCCCGGCCCCGCCACTTCCGACAGGCCGTAGATGTCCAGCGCTTTCAGGGGCAGGACCTCTTCGATATGCCGGCGCATCGCTTCGGTCCACGGTTCCGCGCCGAAGTGCCCCGCCTTCAGCGGCAGCTTCATCAGATCTTCGCCCATCTGGGCGGCCACTTCCGCGATCTGCAACGCATAGCTCGGCGTGCAGCACAGGATCGTCACCCCGAAATCCTTCATCAGCATGATCTGCTTTTCGGTGTTGCCGGCCGACATCGGCAGCGCGGCGGCGCCCATGCGTTCCGCCCCGTAGTGCATGCCCAATCCGCCCGTAAACAGTCCGTAGCCATAGGCCACCTGCACCGTGTCCTCGGCCGTCGCCCCGCCGCATCCCAGCGACCGCGCCGCGCATTCCGCCCAGTTGTCGATGTCCTCGCGCGTGTAGCCCACCACCGTCGGCTTGCCCGTCGTTCCCGAACTCGCGTGAATCCGGACGATGTCCTTCATCGGCGCGGCGAACATGCCAAAGGGATACTGGTCGCGGAACTCCGTCTTCACCGTGAACGGCAACCGGACAATGTCCTCGATGCCGCGGATGTCTTCCGGGGTGACGCCGGCTTCGTCGAGTTTGGCCCGGTAGAACGGGACGTGGCCGTAGGCCCGCTGGACCAGGCTCTTCAGGCGCTCCCCCTGCAACCGGCGCAGCTCGCCAACCGGCCTGGCTTCTTCCTTTGGATTGAACATCGGCACCTCCTGATTCTTGACCTGGCCATGCTGGACTTTGCCCGCGCGGCCTGTCGAGAAAAAAGCCCTTCTGCAACAGAAAAAGCCCTTCCGGGCCTTATTTCGTCTCGATCGTCCCGCGCCGCATGACCTCTTCCGCCACCCGTCGGGCCACCCGCCCGACGATCTCCAGGCTCTCGGCGGACAGCTTGTCCATCGTGTCTTCGGCCGTATGCCAGTACTCATTCCGGCCCGGCGCGCTGCCATACTGGAAATCGATCAAGTTGATGGCCGGGACGCCGCGCTCCAGGAAGGGCACATGGTCGTCCAGGATCGATGCCCGGTAGAGCTGAAAGTGCCGCCGCACGCCCTCCGCCCGGGCGGCATCAAAAGTCATGGCCACCAGTTCGGGCGTGCTGTTGCGCGGAATCGTGATGGTCAAGTCCCGGTCGCCCACCATGTCCAGCAGGATCAGCGCCGCCAGGCGTTCCAGCCGGCCGTCCTCCGCCATCGTCCGCGCGAGATACCGGCTGCCGTGGAGTCCGTCATTCGGCCCGTACTCCACCAGGCTCTCCTCCCCGTCAAAATGCACCAGCCAGATTTCCATGGGATGGGGAGCCTCGTGCCGCAGCACCCGCGCCAGTTCCAGCAGCAAGCCCGTGCTCGAGCCCGAATCGTTGGCCCCCTCAAATCCATCCGGCATCCCCGCCTTGGTGTCATAGTGCGAGCCCAACATCAACAGGCGATCGCTGGTTCCCGGTATGCGGCCAATGACGTTCCGAAAGACCATCTCGCCCTTGGGCGACGGATCCCAAAACTCCTGGATCTCCGCCTCCACGCCCAACTCTTCAAACCGCGCCAGCAGATAATGGGCCGCCCGCTCCGCTCCGGGCGTGCCCGAGTCCCGCCGTCCCAGCGCCACAAACCGGGCCACCTCTTCCAGTGCCCGCTCCCCGGACAGCTCCAGCCGCGGCCGCGGCGCCACCGCCACTTCCGCTTCTTCCATCGGCGCCGCCCCGCAACCCGCCCCTATCCACAGCGCTCCCAGCAAGCCCATCCCCCAGGCCAGTCGCTGTGCAATTCCCCAACCCGCCGCAACCCAGCCTGCTCCTCCCGAGTCACGACTCCTGGGCATTTTGGGATTGCCGTGCCGCGAGGAACTTGCCGACCTCGCCCCACCAAGACGTCTCCAGCGCCGCATCGATCCTCCGCTCATGGTTTCCGGCCCTTCCGCATCTGATCTCACAATCCCCGCGCGTCATGGTCCTGCTCGATTTCATCCACATACCGCTGCCAGCGGGTGCGCGGCAGACCAAACAGCTCCGGCAGTGGATCGGCAAAGTCATCGACGACCGGACGGTCGAAGGAGTCCAGATAGCCCTTCCGCGCCTGGTGGCGCTCCAGATACTGCTGGTGGGCGCGTTCCGCCCGCAGCCAGAGCTGATTCAGCGCGATCTGCCAGGTGGCATCGTCGGGCGGACGGTTACGCGGCTCGTCTGCGCGCGACCGCCACCATCGCCCGCTCTTTTCCACGGGCGTCACGGCCAACTGGTCCAGGAAGGCGGCGTAGGACGCCAGCACCTCCTGCAACGCCCCCGGGGCGCCCAGCCGCAGGCCTTGCACCTGCAAGGACAGCGCCGCCGCGAGGGGGGGCACCCATTCCTGTCCGCGCAGATCGATCAAGTCCCGCGCAAACATCTCCGCCGGGATCTCGCGGGGCACCTCGGCCACAAGGTCGCGCGGCCGGAAATGCAGCGCTTGCATCAACTGCTCTTCGACCCGCAGCCCGCGGTCGCTCCAGGCCTCGATGCGCCGCGCGCGGGACCGTTCCGCCAAGTGCTCCTGCCACGCGGCTTCGGGATGACGCCCCGCCAGCGCGCGCGAGGTTTTCCGCAGCCACTCGGCATCGATCGCCTGCCTCTGGCCGGTCGCCCGGAACAACTCCGACCAGGCCGCCGCATCCCCGGGCGGAAACAAAAACTCCACCGCCGCCGATGCATAGGCCTTCTCGCGCCAACGTCCCGGCGGCAACACCTCCTGCCGGATCACCTGGGCCAGGGGCATGTGGCGTCCTTCCGCCAGCTCCCTCGAAATCCAGTCGCGGTTGCGCGAGCGCATCGTGGGCTGGCTGTTCTGCACCACCCCCACGGAGATCCATTCGGGAACCGTCGCGCCGGTTCCCAACTGCTGGGCCGCCGGAGTGTACGCTGCGGCATAGCGGTTCAGCAGCAGCCAGCCGGCCCCCTCCAGCATGTCTTCGCCATCCAGCCGGTAGCGTCCTGGCACCACCAGCCGCTGATAAAACCGGGCATCGTCCCAGCCCTGCATTTTCAGCACCTGCGCTTCCGGCGATGTGTCGCTTTGCACCATCACCCCCATCACCTGCCCCCGGCGCATCGGCAGCGGCAGACCCGTCGTTTCCTCCACCCGCGCCGCCAACTCCGCCAACCGATTGGCCAAGACCATGTTCTCGGCCGACGTCAATCCCGACACCATGAACCGGCGGTCCGAGCTCGTAATCGACGATTGCCCCGGGCGGCCGGTTCGCAAGGCCGCGGACGGCGCCTGCGCCTGCGCCGCCCCCCCCATTCCCCAGGCCAGCGCCACCGCCACCGCCCAGCCACGCCATCTGGATTGCGACAGCCCGATTCGCCGGCGCGCCCAGGGGGGTGCCCCTGCCCGCCGATCCATCTTCGTCCGCTGTCCGATCAACGCCATGCGGCCCTTCAAATCGGCCGGAACCGAATCCGCCGGGGTTGGTCGGCCGCTTCGCCCAGCAAGCGCCGGCGCTGCTCGTGGTAGCCCTCGAAATTGCCCTCGAACCACGTTGGGATGCCGTCGTCTTCGAAGGCCAGGATATGCGTCGCAATGCGGTCCAGGAACCAGCGATCGTGGCTGACCACCACTGCGCAGCCGCCGAACGATTGCAGTCCTTCCTCCAATGCCCGCAGCGTGGTCACATCCAAATCATTGGTCGGCTCGTCCAGCAGCAACAGGTTCCCGCCCCGCCGCAGCAACTTGGCCAGATGGACCCGGTTCCGCTCCCCCCCCGATAGCTCGCCCACCTTCTTTTGCTGATCCGCCCCCCGGAAATTGAACCGCGTGCAATAGGCGCGACCATTCATCGACCGCCCGCCCAGGTCCAGCGTTTCGTTCCCGCCGGTGATTTCCTCGTATACGGTGTTCTCCGGATTCAAGGCGTCGCGCGACTGGTTCACATACGACACCTCGACCGTTTCCCCGATCGTCAGCTCGCCGCCATCGGGCGCCTCATCCCCGATGATCATCCGCAGCAGCGTCGTCTTGCCGGCTCCGTTGGGGCCGATCACCCCCACGATTCCCCCGCGCGGCAGCTCGAAGTTCACCTGGTCCATGATCAGCCGCGCCCCATAGACCTTGCGCAGATTCCTGGCGCTCACCACCCGGTCGCCCAGCCGTTTGCCGGAGGGAATCTGGATCTCGATCGAATCCTCCCGGGTGTCCACCTGCTGCGCCGCCAGTTCCTCATAGCGCGACAGGCGCGCCTTGCTTTTCGACATCCGCCCCGTCGGGTTCAGCCGAATCCACTCTAACTCGCGCTGCAGCATCTTCTGGCGGGCCGCGCTCTGCCGGTTCTGCGCCGCCGCCATGGACTGCTTGGCCTCCAGCCAGGCCTCGTAGTTGCCCTTGAACGGCATCGCCCGGCCCCCCTCCATCTCCAGGATCCATTCGGTCACATTGTTCAGAAAATACCGGTCGTGGGTCACCACCACCAGCGTGCCGGCGAACTTTTTCAGGTATTCTTCCAGCCAGGCCACGGTTTCGGCGTCCAGGTGGTTGGTCGGCTCGTCCAGCAGCAGCGCGTCGGGGTTCGACAGCAGCAACCGGCAGAGCGCCACCCGGCGCCGTTCGCCGCCGGACAGCATCGAGACCTTCGCATCCCCCGGAGGCAGCCGCAACGCATCCATCGCCCGCTCGATCTGGCTGTCCAGACTCCACAGGTCGCGCGCATCGATCAAATCCTGCAGCCGCCCCAGCTCCTGGTTGAGCTTCTCCGACTCCTCGCCTGAAAGCGCCTCGCCCAGCTTGCCGCACAGTTCGTCATAGCGATCCAGAATGGCCTGCGCCGCCGACGCCCCCTCGGCCACGTTGCCGGCCACATCCTTGGCTTCGTCCAGTTGCGGTTCCTGCGACAAATATCCCACGCGGATCCCGGGCGCCACCCGGCACTCGCCGTGATAGTCCTTGTCCAGCCCGGCGATCACCTTCAACAGCGACGACTTCCCCGCTCCATTGCCGCCGATCACGCCAATTTTCGCGCCAAAGAAAAACGCCAGCGTGATGTCATCCAGCACGGTCAGGCGGTCGTACTGCTTCGACAGATGATTCAGCGTAAAAATGTATTCACCAGCCATGCCGTTGTTCCTTCTCCACTTCCATCCAGGGCCATCGCCGCCGCCCGGGATGGCCCCGGCCGGTTGCGCCCGGCCCGCCCGGATGCGCCTTACGAGCCCGGCCGCAATACGCGGATCGTGGCCGTCCGGTTCAACCGCCGATTGCGCGGCGAGTCGTTCGGATACGGCGCATCCTTCTCCGCCCCCGCCCGCTCCTCGAAAGCCAGATTCCGGTTGGCCCGGGCGTAGTGCTCCAAATGCTCCCGCGCGGCCTTGGCCCGCGCCGCCGCCAAATCCGCATTGCTGCCGAACTGCGGCGTCGGCCGGCTGATCGGGACATCATCCGTGTGCCCCGTCACGATCACCCGCGCCCCGCTCTTCATCTCCACCAGTTTCCGGGCCACGGCTCTCAGCCCGTTCATGCCCTCGGGGGAAATCAGATCGGCCGATGCAAACACCGGCGCCGCAAAGCGAATGCTCAGCCCGCCCTCGATCGCCGATACCTCGGCTCCTGCAATTTTCCAATCCGCCGGATTCAGGGCCGGGGCGGGTCCCGCGGTTGGCGGCGCGGCCGGCGATGGCGTAGGCCCCGGAACCGCGGCGGCGGGCGCAACAGCCACGGGCGGCTCATCTGCCTGCCGGGCCTGCTCCAGGTCGCGATGAATCTCCCGCAAATCCACCACCGTGCCCGGCGGCGAGCCGCGCGGACAGGCCGTCCAGAAGGCCAGAATCGCCACCAGCACCAGCAACACCCCCACGCCCGCCAGGATCCGACGGTCCAACTCCACGCCCTGGAACCAGTCCCGGATCCAGGTCCACATGGGCAGGCGCGACGGCGGCGGGGCCGGCCCCGCCGACGGGGGCGCTTCCGGCCGACGCCGTACCGGGCGGCGGTAAATGCCCGTGGGCGGCAGGCCCGGCTCCTGGGCCGCCGGCGATCCGGCTGCGCGGGTGCGCGGCGCGTCGCCGTCCGACAGCGCCGCCCGCACATCCGCCGCGACGTCGGGCGGCCGCGACGAGACCGGCAGCACCAGTTCCGGCTCCGGGCGGCGGGTTCGCTCCTTGGGATCCGGCGCCTTGATATCCACCGGCGGCCGCTCCGCCCCCCCGCCCGAACGATCCGAGAGCGACATGAACAAATCCAGTTGCAGTTCGCCCTTCTTTTTCGACAGGCCGGCCTGGGATTTCCGGCCCTCCAGCGCATTTCGCAACTTGCCCATCGATACGTCCTCCGTCGTCCTCAGCCCACGACCAGGTTCACCATGCGCCCGGACACGTAAATGACTTTGCGAATCGTCTTCCCGGCCAGGAAGGACGCGGCTTCCGGGCAAGCCTTGGCTTCCGCCACCACGTCCTCCTCACCGGCATCCGCCGCCACGCGGATGTGCCCGCGCAGCTTGCCATTCACCTGCACCGGAAGCTCCATCTCGTCCTGCTTCAAGTACGCCTCGCTCCACTCCGGCCATGGCTCATGAGCCAGCGTACCCGCGTGCCCCAGGCGGCTCCACAACTCCTCCGCGAGATGCGGCGCAAAAGGCGCCAGCAGCAGCACAAACCGCTCGGCCTGGTCGCGCCGGATCGCCCCGGCCCGATAGACCGCATTCACAAACTCCATCATCGCGGCCACCGCCGTGTTGAACTTCATCGATTCAACGTCGTCGCCCGCCTTCTTGATCAGCTTGTGCAGTTCGCGTTCGATCTCCTCGGGCGCGGCCTCCGCCAGCAGCGGCGCCGCATCCTCTTCGCCGCCGGCCACCATCCGCCAGACACGGTTCAGGAAGCGATGCACGCCGGGCACATCCCGCGTATTCCACGGCTTCGAACCCTCCAGCGGCCCAATGAACATCTCATACAGCCGCAGCGAATCCGCGCCGTATTCCTCGACAATGCCATCCGGAGTCACCACGTTCTTCAGGCTCTTCGACATCTTTTCGACCGACTCCGTCAACTCTTCGCCGGTTTCCTTGTGCCGCGGCGGGGCGCTGCTCGTATCCACCCATTCCAGCGGAATGCACACCCCGCGGCGATCGCGATACGCAAAACTGCGGATCATGCCCTGATTGAACAGCTTGCCGAACGGCTCCTTGCCCGACACATGGCCCAGATCAAAGAGCACCTTGTGCCAAAAACGCGCGTAGAGCAGATGCAGCACCGCGTGCTCCGCGCCGCCCACATAGAGGTCCACCCCGTTCGGGCTCATCCAGTAGCGTTCGATTTCCGGATCCACAAACCGCTTTTCGTTGCGCGGATCCAGATAGCGCAGATAGTACCAGCACGAGCCGGCCCATTGCGGCATCGCATTCAACTCCCGCGTCGCCGGGCCGCCGCACGCCGGACACGTCGTGTTCACCCAGTCCGTCACCCGCCCCAGCGGCGGACGCGGCGGTTCATCCGGCCCCCCGCCCGTCTCCGGTGTAAAATCATCCAGTTCCGGCAGCAGAAGCGGGAGCTGATCGTCTGGCAGCCCCACCGTTCCGCAGTCCGCGCAATGCACAATCGGGAACGGCTCGCCCCAGTACCACTGGCGGCTGAAAATCCAGTCGCGCAGCTTGTAGTTCACCGCAAACCGCCCCAGCCCCTTGGCCTCCAGGTCCGCCGTGATCCGCGGCTTGAACTCCGCGGTCGGCAGCCCGTCGAACGGCCCCGAATTCACCGCCACCCCGTCGCTCACGAATCCCCGCCAGTCCTGCCCCTCCGGAGGCTGTACCACCTGGACAATCGGCAGCCCGAACTTTTCCGCGAACTCGAAGTCGCGCGTGTCGTGCGCCGGCACCGCCATGATCGCCCCCGTCCCGTAGCCCATCATCACATAGTCCGCCACCCAGATCGGGATCTTCTCCCCGTTGACCGGATTGATCGCCAGCGCCCCTGAAAAGACGCCCGTCTTCTCCTTCCCCTCCGTCATGCGCTCCACCTCGGACTTCCGGCCCGCCTCGACCACATACGCCTGCACCGCCGCGCGCTGCTCCGGCGTCGCGATCCGCTCCACCAGCGGATGCTCCGGCGCCAGCACCATGTAGGTCGCCCCATAGAGCGTATCCGGCCGGGTCGTATACACCACCAGCCCTTCGTCCAATCCCTCGATCCGGAACGTCACCTCCGCACCCTCCGAGCGGCCGATCCAGTTCCGTTGCATGATCTTGATCGATTCCGGCCAGTCCACATCCTTCAAATCATCCATCAGCCGGTCCGCATAGGCCGTGATCCGCAGCATCCACTGCTTCAGCGCCCGCCGATACACCGGGTGGTCGCCCCGATCCGAACGCCCTTCATTCGTCACCTCTTCGTTGGCCAGCACGGTGCCCAGCGCCGGACACCAGTTCACCGGCACCTCCGCCATGTAGGCCAGCCGTTGCGCATCCACCGCCCGGCGCAACGCCTCCCCATCCACCCCATCCGCCTTCAGCCGCTTCTCCAACTCCGCAATCGGCCGGGCCTGGCCCGCCTCTGTGTCGAACCAGCTATCGAACAACTGCAAGAAAATCCACTGCGTCCAGCGGTAATATTCCGGATCCGTCGTCGCCACTCGCCGCGACCAGTCATACGAAAACCCCAGCATCTTGATCTGGCGCTCGATGTTCTCGATGTTGCGCTCCGTCGTCACGCGCGGATGAATCCCATGCTCCACCGCATACTGCTGCGCCGGCAGCCCAAACGAGTCGTACCCCATCGGATGCAGCACGTTGAAGCCCTTCATCCGCTTGTAGCGCGCCACAATGTCCGTTGCCGTGTAGCCCGACGGATGCCCCACATGCAGCCCCGCCCCGCTCGGATACGGGAACATGTCCAGAACGTAAAACTTCGGACGGCCCGGCTCCGGCTCCACCGGCGTCCGGAAAACACCATGCGATTCCCAGTACTTCTGCCACTTTTGTTCTATCTCTGCATGCGGATACGCCATTGCTCTCACCTCAAATTGGATTGCAACCCCACTCTAGCCTCCCCCCTCCCCCCAATCAATGCCCGATTTCCCCCGCGGGAGACCGTGGGTAGGAGTCCGAGGTCCGAAGTCCGACGTCCGACGTCCGAGATCCCTGGTTTTGCTTTCCATCCAACATCTGATGGAGCCAGGACGCCCCCGTCCCGCTGTCCGTGGAGCCGGGACGCCCCCGTCCCGCCCTCCGATCGGTGCCCACTGACCTCTGACATCTGTCCTCTGTCCTCTGCCTCCTGTGTCTCCCTCCCCCCTTTCTCTATTCGTGTCATTCGCTTGATTCGTGATTGGCTGTTCGCTTTGATTCCCTGTCCATCCGCGTCACCACGCCGACCCGCGTGGCCAGCCCGTGGTTCATTCGGCTGCCCGCCCCTCCCCTCATTTTAGTAGTCGGCCGTTCGCCCCGCCCCCGCGCTTATGGCGGCGGCGGCGCGAAGGGCGCGATAACTCGGTAATGCTTCATCGTTTCCGTTGCGGCCGGATCCGCCTGTTCGTAGGGCGCCCGCTCCACGAGCGCGCCCCACGGCGTCCAAGGCGGGTCGTCTTCACTCATCAGGTCCAGGATGTATTGCGTCTCGTAGACCACGTCGCTTTCGCCGGTCCACTGGATCGTCATTTCGTCCGCGGCGGAATGGGTGATGTTGGTGATAACGATATCGCCCGAGGGCCCGCTCTGGTAGATGATGAGCAGGTGGTCCTCCACCTCGCCGTCGATGGCCAGGCCCGTGGGCAGGATGCCCAGCTCGCTGCCGAAGCGGAACCGCGCATAGGTCGGCCCCAAGGCCGCCGTCGAGGGCACGGGAACTGCCAGGGAATTCAGGCCTGTGGACAGCGGCATGTCCGTTGCGATCTGGTCGCCGGGCGTGGACCAGTCGCCATCCGCGTCGAAGTCGATCCAGGCCTGCAAAACCCCGCTGGCCGAAGCCAGGATGTCGAATTGCCCGAAGCTGCCGCGGATCAGAGGCAAGATCACCGCGACTCCGTCCTCGTCGGGGAGGTTGTTCAAGTCGTCGCCGTCGGCGTTCGGGGTCGGCTGGCCATCCGGCTCGGCGTCGGGGGCCAGGGGGCCCAGCCAGTAGACCGGTGTGGTCGGGATCCGGTGGCGCGCACCGTCCTGCGCCAGGAGCGTGGGATACGGATCCGGCGCGTCTCCGAAATCGAGCACCTCCAGGCGAACTTCATGGTCCTCGACTTCGCCATCGGTTTCCAGTCCCGTGAACGAAGGCGTGGCGACCGGATAGGTGGTGAAGCGCCAGCGCGAGTGCGGGCCGCCCGCCACGATGGCCGGCGGCAGGGGCACGTTCAAGGTCAGGCTGTTCACCCCCGCCACCAGCGGCTGATTCACGAAGACCTGCTCCCCGGGGTCGATCCAGTTCATATTGGCGTTCCAGTCGATCCAGGCGTTCAGGAAGCCCGGCACCGATGCGGTCACCAGCACCTGCACGGTATCGCCGGCGATCAGCGGTGCCGGGATCACCACCCCGTCTTCGTCACCCGGCGGGAAGGGAATGCCCGGGAAAAACAGATTCATATCATCCCCGTTGGCGCTGGGTGTGGGCTGTCCGTCCGGCTCCCCATCCACCCCTGCGCCGAGAAACACCCCTGGAACAATGAGATGCCGCGCGCCGTTGTTGACCAGCAGCGTGGGATAGCCGGCCACCATCACGCTGTCCATGGCGTCGCCGAAGTCCATCTCGGGCTCTTCCTCCTCCTCGCGGATATCGACCAGGTAATCCTCGACTTCGCCATCAAACGCCAAGCCGGCATAACCGAGGGGCATGGAAAAGGTCGTAAACCGGAAGCGCGCATACGTGTTGCCGATAGCAGCGGTGGCCGGCACGGTGAAGGGGAACGAATAGGTTCCCGGACCCATCACCAGTCCCGAATTGATGATCTGTTCGCCGGGATCGGCCCAGGTGGAATTGGCATTGAAATCCAGCCAGCCATAGATATATCCGGTCACCGAAATGGAGATTTGCACCGTCGCGGTCTGCCCCGCCACCAGCGGCGTCAGGAACACCACCCCGTCCTCGTCGGCCAGGTTGTTCAGGTCGTCGCCGTCGGCGCCCACCGTCGGCTGACCGTCCGGCTCGGCGTCGATCAGCGTCCCCATGAACACGCCCGGAACGATGATGTGCCGCGCGCCGTTGTTCGACAGCAGCGTCGGATACTGCGGAGCCGCCGGGCTGTCCGGCGCGTCGCCGAAGTCCAGCTCCGGCTCTTCCGCTTCTTCAAGGCCGGTGATGGCGAAGGCCAGATCCATGGAATCGCCGGCATCCGGATGCTCGCCGCCATAGCGCAGTTCCTGCCAGGTCATGCCCGCGGGATTGTACCAGGTGGCGCTGTCGTTCCATTGCTCCAGCGAAGATTTCCAGCCCACCCCGACCGTATCGGGTCCGGGTGGCAAGGCATAGCTCACGCCCAGCCAGTAGATCGTCCCCTCCGTCTGCCGGAAGGCTTCGTCGGGGGGAATATCGAAGTCGTACTGGAACACCTGGGTATCGCCGGGGAACAACCACGTGCCCGTCAGCGGGTCATGCCACCACTCCTCGGTTCCGCTGGAGATCAGCGCGACGTTGTACGTGCCGGGCGTATACGACCGCGACCACAACAGGTCGCCCGGATGGCTGTAGTCGGGATTTTCGGGGCCGACGGGCACATCCGAATACAGGTTGAGAATGAAGGACAGGCTGTCCAGCCCTTCGGTCGGCAGTTCGTCGTTCAGGAACGAGGTCCAGATGTGGATGTCGGTGATGGGACCGGACGCCGTGCAGTAGAAATCGTCGGCCAGCTGCACTTCGGTCATGTCCACGTCCACGCCATATTCCGAAAGGTCCGGCCGCTGGAGCCATTTCTCCGGGGCGATGGGGATTTCGTAATCCTCCACTTCGCCATCGGGGGCCGGGCCATCAAATCCCAGGCCCGTGGCCGTGCTCAAGCGGGCGCGGGCGAACGTGGATCCGGCGGCGCCGAGCGGACCGGGATTGAACGAATAGGTGTTCAGGCCGTTCACGACCGGCTGGTCCACCAGGACGTGCTCGCCCGGATCCGCCCAACTGCCGTTGCCGTTCAGGTCAATCCACAGGTTGAAGACCGGGGCATACCCGACGGGAATGGCGGCCACCACATGCACCGGATTCTGCACAAAGCGGAAAAGCGCGGCCGGAAACGTCACGCCGTCCTCGTCCCCGGGCGGATACGGGATGCCGGGATAGAGCACGTTCTTGTCGTCCCCGTCGGCGTTGGGCGTCGGCTGGCCATCGGGTTCGGGATCCACCCCCGCCCCGAGATATAATCCGGGCACGATCTGGTGCCGCGCGCCATTGTTCGCCAACAGCGTCGGATAGGTCGGGTCCGGCGCATCCCCGAAGTCATACTGATCCCCGGGCTCCTCGTCTTCCAGGATCTCGACCAGGTAGTCCTCCACTTCGCCGTCCGGCGCCAACCCGACGTCGCTCAGGGTGATCTGCTGGGTGCAGAACCGGAAGCGCGCAAAGGTGGGCCCGATCGCCGCGGAGGCCGGCACCAGGAAGTTGACCGTATGCAGTCCCGGCGACGACACATAGGCCGTCTGCAGGATCTGGTCATGGACCTCCGCCCACGATCCATCGGCGTCGAAGTCAATCCACCCGTGGAGATATCCCGGTACGGAGACGGAGATCTGAACGGAGGCATATCGCCCCGCCACCAGCGGCCCCGGAAACACCACCCCATCCTCGTCGGCCAGGTTGTTCAGGTCGTCGCCGTCGGCCAGCGGTGTCGGCTGGCCGCCGTTTTCAGCGTCGATCAGCAGCCCCATGTGGACGCCCGGCACCACCACGTGCCGCGCACCGTTGTTCACCCACAGGGTTGGATAGGGCGGCGGCGCATCGCCGAAGTCCAGATCGGGCTCTGCTGGTGCGATATCGTGGAAGACCGAGGCGTTGCTTCTCCGCAGCGGGGGACTCTCGCCGAACATCACATCCACGGCCACATCGTCGATCCAGGTGCTGATCTTCAGCGATTGCGTACGATTCAGGAGAATATCCGACTGCGTGGCATGGGAGTGGACCAGGACACTATAGCGCGGGTCGGTGTCGGGCAGGCCGCCGGGCACCGCAAAATCGAGTTGCCGCGTGGGGCTTGCAAAACCATCAATGAACCCGAACTCCCACGCCGGCACAAAGTAGCCGCCCTGGGGATCATGCTCCGGATTCTGGTCGTCGGGGTTCCAGCAGTACCACGCCCGCTGGTCTTCGTTGACCGCATGGATCAGCGGAATGGTTTGCCGGTACGGCGGGGTGAACTGCGGCGGCAGGGTCTCGCCATCCACCACCGCGAACTCGGCGACCAGCATCGTCGAATACATCGTGCCGATATACGATTCAAACCCGCTGATCGAAAGAGACTCTCCGTGGCTGTTTTCGCCGTAATAGTAGTAGGGCTCAGCCCAGGCCGCATGATCGTTCCGAATGGTGGCTTCAATTGTGAAGGCCACGATCGGATTGCCCGGGATGCCGTCTTGATAGGTAATGCTGCTGACATATCCATCGATGGCGGCTCGTCCCTGGTAGCCGCCACCGATCTCCGCTTCATCATCATAAAATTCATGCGACCGTGGACTTTCCAGCCCCCCCGGACGCAAGAACCATTGCCCTTGGGCGGCAGTCGGATCCGCTGGCGGCCCGGTCAACAGCGCTGGACTCTGGACCGGCGGCTTGATGACGGGCAGCGACGGTCCCGCCCAAACCGTAACAACCGCAAGAAAACAAACGAACAGCCCCAACAACGCCCAACCCAACCTCGTCTTCATGACCGCCTCCTGATCAAGGCAAAGCGTTCGCAGCGAAGGCAGAGGGCACACGTCCAAACAGCCACACCATAGAACGCTCACCACCGTAGAAACTCCATACCACATCCTCCCCCCTCCGACCAGAAAATAAATGCAGAAAAATGCGAATTTGTTGATGATTGGGCGCACGACCGGATTCGGAACCCCATTGGATTGCCGGTGATTCTCCATCACACCGCATTCTGCTTCTTATTCTTCATCCGTGGGACGCCGCAGGCATCCGTGGGGGAATCCCAGTCTGTATGAAGACTCTTGTCTTGCGCCCATGATGATTCTTGGATGCTTGCCCCCAACTACATAACCCGGACGCAACCCGGTTTTTGGTGGGTCGGCCTCCGTGCTGACCAGAATCTGAAGAAATAACTCCAGCCAAGCTGCGGCCTGAACGATCCCTACGGACCTCGGACTTCCGACCTCTGAGCTCGACCTCTGTCCCCCTGCCCCCTGCCTCCTGTCTCCTGCCCCCTGTCCCCTGCCCCCCCCTACAGGTTCGACGGAATCGGCGTGCGCCATTTCACAATCCAGTACGGCTCCGCCCGCCAGCAGCGGATGGCCTCCCGCAGCATCGCCTGCGCGAAATGCGGCGCGCGCACAATCAGCACATTTTCATCATTCCGGTCAAACGCCGCCGCCGAAAAATTGGCCGATCCCAGCACCACCGTCTCCCGATCGATCACAATCACCTTGTGGTGCAGCCGCACCCCGGGCGACATGCGAACGTTGGCGCCCATCTCCATCAACTCCCGCGTGTTCGCCCCCGGATGCCGCGCCAACCCCGAATCCAGCAACACCATCGCCCGAACACCGCGCCCCATCGCCTCCTGAATCGCATCCGTCAGCGCCCGATCCGTGAACGAAAACGCCATCATGGCAATCTCGTTGGTCGCCTTCGCCATCTCCGCCACGATCGCCCCGCGCACGTCATCCTCCGGCGTAAAGTAATTCTGGATGATCGTTCCGCCCATGTTGATCTTCGGATGCGGCGTCGGATAGGCGAACCGCTTGCCGTGCCGCCCCTCGAACATCTCCTTCCACTCCATCTCGTAGTTTTCCGCCAGTTGCTTGTTCTCCAGCACAATGGCGTGATTGTCGTTGAACCGCGAACAGTTGCGCGTGAAGTTGTACGACCCCGTCCAGACACGAATCCCATCCGCGATCATGAACTTGTTGTGCATCAGGCCCGAGCGGTTGTGGGCGCGGGTCAGCATGCCCCGCTTCTCCATCTCCGCCAGTTCATCCTCGATGTCATATGCCTTCGCCGCATTGTCGCGGTCCAACACCACGCGCACCTTCACCCCGCGGGACTGGGCCGCGAGCAGCGCCTGGGCCACCTCGGGCAGGTTCATGTCGAAAACGCACACATCCAGCGTCTTGGTGGCCGACTCGATGAACGCCTGGAGCGCCTTTTCCATCGTCGGCGAGGGCCCCAGGAAAAAGTAGACCGGGCTTTCCCCGAACCGGCCGCGCAGCATCGTCTCGGCATAGAACGGATCCACCTCGAACTGAAACGGGGATCCCGCCGCCGGATGCGACCACAGGGCAAACGCCAGCACCGCGGCCATGCCGTGCCTGAACATGCGAAACTTCATTTCCACCACTATGCCATACTTCATCCCCGGCGCAAGCCCTCCCGCGGCTTTCCCGTCGGCCACGGATCCGCTAGTCTACCCCCATGAACGCCCTGTCCATTGGCGACCGTGTCCGCCCCGGACCCTATCGCCTGCATGCCCGCTTCCCGCGCAGCGTGCTTCTGATCGACGCCTCTCAACGCATGATCTTCGTCGTCGCCCCCTCGCTGGGACCCGGCCCCCTCAATGTCGTCGTCCCCGACCCGCATGCCCTGGTCTCGAATCAATCCCTGATCATCCCCCGCCCCATTCCGGGCCCGCGCTACCATTCCGCCATGCCCCGCCTCATCCGTGCCTCCCGGGAAATCCTTCGCCAAACCCTGGTCCACGCCCTGCGCCGCCACGCCCCGCCCGACAGCCTCGTCTCCCTCCTGGAGCCCCCGCGACCGGCATCCTCGTTCCAGCAGTCGCGGGATGACTATTTCCGGAACGCCCTCGCCATGATTCAGCGCGGACGCCTCGCCCAGGGCGTTCGCCTCCTGCGTGGATGCGGCCAGGGCCTGACCCCCTCCGGCGATGATTTTCTCTGCGGATGGATGCTCGCCTGCCGACTGCGCCGCAGCCCCGCCACCGCGAAAACCATCCACGGTCACGCTCGCGCAAACAACCCCGTCTCCAACGCCTTCCTCGAAATGGCCGCCCAAGGCCGCATCCCTCTCCCCATCCAGCGCCTCCTGCATTCCCCCGATGATGCCCACGTCCGGGCAGTCTGCGCGTTCGGGCACACCTCCGGCGCCGACCTCCTCTGCGGACTCGCGGCCGGACTCAACGGCCCGTTCCCCGAAACCCCGCGCCTGCCCTGATCCCTTCTTGGGCGGGGCGGGAATGGCCGAAAAACCATCCCGACGAAGATGCCCGGCGCGGTTTGCCGGCGCCGGCCGAGAGGAGCTACTCCTCCTGCGGCGCCCCCGCCGCAGTCTCTTCCGATCCGGACACGTCCGCCGATTCCTCCGGAGTCTCCTCCTGGACCGCTTCCTCCGACTCCTTGGCGTCGGAATCCCCGACCACGTCTGCCGCGGGAACCTCGTCCACCGCCTCTGCCGCCGGCGCCGCTTCCGCTTCTTCTGCGGCGTCCCCCTCCATCGGCGCCTCGACCGGTTCCTCCATCGCATCCGCCTCCGGCTCGACGCCTTCGACTTCTTCCAAAACCACCTCATCGACGCCCAGGTCAAAGACCACCTCGGGCTCGGCGGCCGGGGCCGCCGCCTGGGCCTGCCGCGCCCGCTCGGCCTTCTCCAGGAACAACAGGCCCGATTCGATCTGCGGCAGCCACGTGCTTTCCGGATTCGCTGCGATGTAGTCCTCGTACAGCATCCGGGCCTCCTCGTACTGCCCGATCTGTTCGCGGCAGCGCGCGGCGCCCATCACCGCCTGGGCCACCAGCGGACTGCCCGGATGCGCGGCCATGAAAGCCTCGTAGCGCTCCGCCGCGCCGACAAAATCATCCAGCGCCTCCAGGCTCGCCGCCACCCCCATCTCGGCCTCCGGCGCCAGCATGTGGGTCGAATACTGCGACACAAACCGCTGATAGGCCGACAGCGCTTCGTCGTAACGGCCCAGCGAGTAAAATTCCGATGCCGCCGTGGCCAGCGCCAATGGCGCCGTGGGGGCATCCGGCGAGGCAAAGGCCATCTGCTGAAACTCCTCCGGCGCCCGCGGCTCGAACAGCGCCTGCACCGCCGCCTGCGCCTTTTCCGCCTGCTGGTTGCGCCAGATCGTCAGGCCCAGCAAAATCACCACCGCCAAGCCCAGGCCGATCAGCGCCGGCCGGCCATATTCCGATGCCCATCGCGTCAACTGCTGGACATCGTCCGGCACCGCCGCCGGGGTCCCGGGCTTCTGGGTCTCATCCTTCTTGTTGGTATCCATCGCCATTCCCATCCTTGACTGGTTTCAAAATCGGGCCGGCATTCTGTCCGCTCCCCTCCCAAAACGCAAGCAGTTCCTACAGATTTCACTTGCGTCCCGCCGCCAACCCCCTATAGTCCACCGTGTTTCTCCGCCAACCGGTGGATTTTTCCGGGGCGTTCCCGATACCCGCCTTGCGGCGTGATCGGGATGGTAGAGCGCCCTGGATGATGGTTTGAAAATTTTAGCACGGGGCGTTCCCGATACCCGCCTTGCGGCGTGATCGGGATGGTAGAGCGCCCTGG
>CAYNSH010000027.1:0-16748 GCA_964399775.1 uncultured Verrucomicrobiota bacterium | reverse complement strand
ATGATGGTTTGAAAATTTTAGCACGGGGCGTGGCTCAGCCTGGTAGAGCGCTTGGTTCGGGACCAAGAAGTCGCTGGTTCAAATCCAGTCGCCCCGATTTTTTACGGTGCACTTCGTCTATATTCTCTACAGTCCATCTCTGGACCGCTTTTACGTGGGGGAAACCGCGGACCCCGCCCAGCGACTCAAACACCATCTGGCCGGCCACCAGCGCTATACCCGGCGGGCCACGGATTGGATTCAGGTCTTTCTGATGTCTACCTCCTCGCGAGAAGCAGCCCTGGAGATCGAACGCGCCATCAAAAATTCCAAAAGCCGCAAGACCCTCCTCCGCTATATCCGGGGACCGGACAATCAGGCGGCCCCTGCCGACAGATCATTCACGATGGCGCCCGTCGATTGAGGGGCGTTCCCGATACCCGCCTGGCGGCGTGATCGGGATGGTAGAGCGCTTGCTTCGGGACCAAGAAGTCGCTGGTTGAAACTTGTCACGCCTCCGGCGTGATCCAGCCGCCCCTATTTCCCTTTTCTATTCACCAGTCCCCGTCGCTGGCTCCCCGTCCCTGCCCGGCGGGCCATTCATGCCATCGCCGGTCAAATAGGGTAGAATACCCGGCATGAAGACACCGCGGACAGGTACAGGCCGCCCGGAACACGGCTCAGGCCGCTCCGTTCGCCGATGGCTGGGACTGACCGGCTGGCTGCTGCTGACCTACAGCGCCTCGGCCACAGCGGTCTTCGTCTCTACCGACGGTTGGTACGCGGAACTAGCCAAGCCCGCATGGAACCCGCCGGGCTGGGTCTTCGGGCCGGTGTGGACGATCCTCTACGGCATGATGGCTGTGGCGGCCTGGCGCGTTTGGCTACATGGCGGCTGGATCCGGCAGAAGAAGGCTCTGGGATTGTTTCTGCTCCAATGGGCCCTCAACGCCCTGTGGACGCCCCTGTTCTTCGGCCTGCAGCAGCCCGGTTGGGCGCTGGCGGAGATCCTGATCCTGCTGGCGGCCATCCTGGCGACGATCCGCGCATTCTGGCGGGTAGATCGAACTGCCGGGATACTACTGCTCCCCTACGCTGCGTGGGTGGCCTTCGCCACCGTCCTCAACGGGGCGATCTGGCGGATGAATTGAGGGCGTAGCCGTCAAAACAGGCTGGCAAACCGTCCCTCGGCCGTCTCGCCCATCTCCAAAGCGTCCCCGAGGGCAACGCCGCCGGTCTTCGGGCGCACTATGGGGCTGATCCACATGCGCTGGCTGCCGTCCCGGCACTCGTAGCGGACGATCAGGGCCTCGGTCTTGTCGCCCTTCTTCAGGTCCGAGACGGCCATCTCGCCGGCGAGGATCTGCTTCATCGTGTGGTCGTTGGGCTTCTTGGGGATGTACACCCAGGCCTCGACGATGTGGACGACGCCGTAGATGTCGTTCTGGCGAATGGAGGCTTTAAGCGCCTCAATGAATTGATGTTTGGGCATGCCCGGCGGCGGAGGTCCCATCGAGCCCTTCCCGTTCCGGTCGTATAGGAAGAACAGCTCCACGTGGGTGCCGTCCTTCAGGAACGTGGCCCGGGCTTGCTCGACGAACCAGTTGGCCTGGCGACGGATGGAACCCGAGGGATCGCGGTTGTCCCAAGCCGGCAATGGTGCGCTGTCATCCATGAATCATGCTTTCTCGAGTCCGCCCGCCCTCACCATTTCGCGAATTCGGCCCGGATGCGCATGCTCAGGCCAGCCAGTTCGTCGGCGCGCAGGAAGTCTTTCAGTTCGGCGGACAAATCGGCGTCGGTCAACTTCTGGACATGGCCCAGCAGGAAGCCGCAGTTATCTCCAGGTGCGTTCATAGACGGCGCGGAAACGCGGATCGTAGGCGGCCAGATAGGTGGACAACAGGTCTTCGTCCAGGCCCGCCCGGTCCACGTCGGTGTCCAGGTCGAACGAGAACTTCCGCCCTTTGTAGGCATAGTAGCAGGCATCCAGCCACGCCTTTTCCGGCGTCGCCATCCGGATCCCCTTCTCCTCCGCGAAGCCGAAAAATAGCCTGGGCGCAATGCTCAGGTGCTCGATCGTCCCCAGCGGACAGGAGTAGGTGCGCGGAACGCCGACCTTGATGGCCTGCAGCCGGCGGGCCGGAACCGATCCAATCTGCAGGTGACGACTCAAAGCCGACCCCAGCGAAACATAGGCCCCCGGATCGATGCGCATGCTGATGACCGCCAGGGAAGCCGACGGCAACGCATATAGCCCCCGCTTCACCTTCGCCAGCTCCCCAACGGCGATCATCCGCTCCAGTTTCTTGTAGACCCCGGCCTCGCTCAAATCCCCGTACAGTGCGCGCAAATCCCCCAGCGTGAATACGCCACCGAATTCCTCCGCCCACTTTTCAATGTCTGCTCGACCACTCATATGTTTGCAGATACGATACGATGTATATAGTATCTGTCAATATATAATCGGGGGGGGGCATTCCGACCATGGGCCAGCTAGCCGGGACAAACGCCCCCTACCCGCTCTTCCGCCCCTTCAGGGTGTCCCGGCTGTAGCCCCAGCCCTTGCAGGACGGCACATCGATCAGGATCAGCTCCGAGTCCTGCTTGGCTTCGAGCACCAGGGGCTCGTCGATGTCGATGCGGGCCTGGTCCTTCGACCGGATGGTCTCGCCGTTGGCCTTCAGCAGCCCCTTGGTCAGATAGACGAAGATCCGGCGGCCGGCCGTAGCCTTGTGCGTGACCGATTTGCCTGCCTCCAGGTCGCAGCGGTAGATCGTGGCGGCCGTATGGAAGGAAACCGCTCCGGCCTTCCCCTGCCCCGACGCCACGGGCAGCAGCTTGTTGCGCCAATCGGCGGACGCAAACCGCTTCTGGTCGTAGGACGGCTTGAGCCCCGCTTCGTCCGGGAAGATCCAGATCTGGTAGAAATGCACCGGCCGGTCGGCCAGGTTGTACTCCGAATGGGTCAGGCCGGTCCCCGCAGACATCCGCTGCACGTCGCCGGTCTGGATGACGGTCTTGTTGCCCATGCTGTCCTGATGGGTCATTTCGCCCTCCAGGACGATCGTGACGATCTCCATCTCCTCGTGCGGGTGCGTAGGGAATCCCGTGCCCGGCTGGACCACATCGTCGTTGAACACCCGCAGCGCCCCGAACTGGATGTTGTGCGGATCGAAGTAGTCGGAGAAAGAGAACAGCCAATAGGTCTTCAGCCAGCCGAAGTCCGATAGATGCCGTGCGCCCGCCTTGACGATCTCGATCATGCCCGTTCTCCTGCCGTAAAATGATTTTCTAACCCTATAACGCTTCGCAATATACATGAAACGGCGTGGGAAACCAAGCTCTTGCCTAGCCCCTCCCCCGCGTGCTAGCCTGCCGCCTATGATTCACCTGCACCGTAACCCGGCCCGTCTGGGCGCAAGGACCGCATAGCCCATGGCCGCTTACAACCCGACCACCCACAACAAGATCGTGTCCTTCATCTGGGGCATCGCCGACGACGTGCTCCGCGACCTGTTCAAGCGCGGCAAGTATCCGGACGTGATCCTGCCCATGTGCGTCATCCGCCGGATGGACGCGGTGCTGGAGCCGACCAAGGCGAAGGTGCTGGAAACCAAGGGCATGCTCGACAAGGCGGGCATCACCGAGCAACGGGCCGCGCTGTGCCATGCCGCCGGCCAGGCCTTCTACAACACCTCGAAGTTCACGCTCCGCGACCTGAAGTCGCGGGGCAGCCAGCAGCAGCTCCTGGCGGACTTCGAGGACTACCTGAACGGTTTTTCGCCCAACGTCCAGGACATCATCGAGAACTTCAAGTTCCGCAACCAGCTGCCGACGCTATCCAAGGCCGATGCGATCAGCACGCTCATCAACAAGTTCCTCGATCCGGAGATCGACCTGTCGCCCGCCGGCATCGACAACCACGGCATGGGGACGGTGTTCGAGGAGCTGGTCCGGAAGTTCAACGAAGAGAACAACGAGGAGGCCGGCGAGCACTGGACGCCCCGCGATGCCGTGCGGCTGATGGCGGACCTCGTATTCATGCCGATCGCGGACCAGCTGCGGTCCGGCTTCTATCTGCTCTACGACTGCGCCTGCGGCACCGGCGGCATGCTGACCGTGGCGGAAGAAACGCTCATGGGCATCGCCAAGCGGCGCAAGCAGCAGATCGTCGCCCAGCTCTACGGGCAGGAAATCAATCCGGAGACCTACGCCATCTGCAAGGCGGACATGCTGCTGAAGGGCGAGGGCGAGAACGCCGACCACATCATGGGCGGGGCGCAATACTCCACGCTCTCCAACGACGCCTTCCCGGCCCAAGAATTCGACTTCATGCTCTCCAATCCGCCCTACGGCAAAAGCTGGAAGAAGGACCTGGAGACGATGGGCGGCAAGGACCAGATGCGCGATCCGCGCTACAAGGTCATGCACGCTGGCGAAGAGATGTCGCTCGTGACCCGCTCCAGCGACGGCCAGATGCTGTTCCTGGCCAACATGGCCTCGAAGATGAACGGCCGGTCCGCCCTCGGCAGCCGCATCGCCGAGGTCCATAACGGATCTTCGCTCTTCACCGGCGACGCCGGTCAGGGCGAGAGCAACATCCGGCGCTGGCTCATCGAGAGCGACTGGTTGGAGGCCATCGTTGCCCTGCCGCTGAACCTGTTCTACAACACCGGCATCGCCACCTACATCTGGGTGCTGTCCAACCGGAAGCCGGAACACCGGCGCGGCAAGGTGCAGCTGATCGACGCCACCCAATGGTTCAAGCCCCTGCGGAAGAACCTGGGCAAGAAGAACTGCGAGCTGGCGCCCGAGGACATCGAGCGCATCGGCCGCACATTCCTGGACTTCAAGGAAACGCCCGAGTCCAAAATCTTTCCCAACGCCGCCTTTGGCTACTGGAAGGTCGTGGTCGAGCGGCCGCTGCGCCTGCACAGCCAACTGGCTCTCCGGGCCATCGAGACACTGCGGTTCGCCTCGGGCGACGAAGATCTGCGCGCCGCGATCTACGAAGAGTTCGGCGACGCCCTGTTCTCAGATTTCGTCCGCATCGCCCCCGCGCTGGAAAAGCGCCTCTCGGAATGGAACACCGGGGAGGCCGAGGATGAAGGCGAAGATGCCGAGGACGCCGAACCCAAGAAAAAGGGCCTGTCCGACAAAAAGCAACGGAAGCTGGCCGATCCCAAGACCTGGGAGCGCGACGGCCGGCTGGTCGATGTGGCGACCAAGCTCCGGGAGGCTCTGGGCGGCGAGCTGTTCAAAGACTTCAACGTGTTCCGCGACCGCGTTGACGAAGCGCTCAAGAAACTGGACCTGAAACTCTCCGCCGCCGACCTCAAGCAGCTTCTGCGGGCCGTGAGCTGGCGCGAAGAATCCGCGCCCCCGGTCATCGCCAAGGTTCACAAGCCCGGCAAGACCAAGCCTGACCCCCTGCACGGCTTGTACGAAGGTAGGGCGCTTTCGCCGAAAGCGCCGCCGCCTGTCGTGGAATACGAGCCCGACAGCGACCTGCGCGACACCGAACAGATCCCGCTGCTGGAGGACGGTGGCATCGAGGCCTTCATCCGCCGCGAAGTCCTGCCCTACACCCCCGACGCCTGGATCAAGGACGGCTCCGCCAAGGTCGGCTACGAAATCTCCTTTACCCGGCACTTCTACAAGCCGCAGCCCCTCCGTACCCTTGAAGAAATCGCCGCCGACATCCACGCCGTACAGAAAGAATCAGAAGGCGTTCTAGATGAACTGGTTAAAGGTGACTAGTACCAACAAATATCTTGCCTTTAACATGGCTGCCAATTTCAATCATATTAAATCCTGCGTTTATTATGGACGACATAACCGTCCTTATGTAAGTTACCAGCCATGATTCCCGAAACAACAAGTCAATCAAGCAGGGCTGGCCGATACATCAAGCAGCCGATGGGGTACCGCGCTTTTCTGCCGGCATCACTTCCGCCAACGCCTCCAATCCGTCTGGATGGGGATTTGTACCCGCTGCTTTCCAAGGCGGACCTGGCGCTGGGACGGCTCGACGGATCGATCCAGACCTTGCCGAATCCGGACCTGTTCGTGTTCATGTACGTGCGGAAGGAAGCGGTCCTGTCCAGCCAGATCGAGGGCACCCAGAGCTCCCTGAACGACCTGCTGGCCGCCGAAGCCAAAATACTGACCCCGGACCAGCCCAAGGACGTCTCGGAAGTCGTGAATTACGTTGGCGCCATGAATTATGGGCTGGCGCGTCTTCACGAACTCCCGCTGTCCATCCGGCTCATCAAGGAAATCCACGCGGAGCTGCTTCGCGGCGTTCGCGGCGCCCATCTCACGCCTGGCGAGCTCCGCCGGTCTCAAAACTGGATTGGTCCCTCCGGATGCACGCTGGCCGAAGCCACCTACGTGCCTCCGCCTCCGGAAGAAGTTCTGTCGAGCCTGGGCGACTTGGAAGCCTTTCTGCATGCGCCCGGCGATCTGCCTGCGCTGATCCAGATCGGACTCGTCCATGCCCAATTTGAAAGCATCCATCCTTTCCTTGACGGCAACGGCCGCATCGGTCGCCTGCTGATCAGTTTCCTGCTTTGCCAGCGGAACATCCTGCTCAAGCCGGTGCTATATCTCTCGCATTACTTCAAACGCCATCGCGCCGCCTATTACGACCATCTCCAGACCGTGCGCAACACAGGCGACTGGGAAAGCTGGCTGGCTTTCTTCCTGCGCGGCGTTGCCGAAGTCAGTGCGGAGGCAACCGACACCGCCCGTCGTATCTTGGCCCTGCGCGAAACCCACCGGGAACTCGTGACATCCCATCTCGGACGGGCTGCCGGAAACGGGCATCGCGTGCTGGAGCACCTGTTCCTGAAGCCGATCCTGTCTGTCGCGGACGTACGCCAGTTGACCGGCACCACGTTCCCCGCCGCCAACAAACTGGTCTCCCGCCTCGCCGAACAGGGGATCATCCAGGAAATCACCGGCAACAAGCGCAACCGGCTGTTCCGTTACGAGCCCTACATCGGCCTCTTCGGCGAAGAACCGCCAAAGGAACCGTCGGCCCCGGCGCAGGACAACGCGTGACCCCGCTCCCGCCCAGCGCGCCCGCCACCGTTTTCCACGGTATGGAAAACTTTTCCCGGATTTTTCCACGCTATGGAAAACTTTTTCGCGTTTTTTCCACGCTATGAAAAACTTTTTTCCACCCTGTGGAAAACTCCAGCCCATCCCCCACCCCCGCCCCCGCGTGAACCCCACCCCCCTCCAGCTCCAACCCTATCCGGAATACAAGGATTCCGGCCTGCCTTGGCTCGGCAAGGTGCCGGGACATTGGGGGGTGCGGCGCATGAAGTCCCTTTTTAAGGAGCGCGTTCAAAAGGGTTTCCCGGACGAGCCGTTGCTCGCTGCAACACAGTCCAAGGGCGTTGTCCGCAAAGAGGACTACGAAACGCGGACGGTGACGGCGATGAAAGATTTCCACCTGCTGAAACTTGTCGAGACGGGCGACTTCGTCATCAGTCTCCGTTCGTTTCAAGGTGGCATCGAGGTCTCGCATTGTCGCGGAATCATAAGCCCTGCCTATACGGTTCTCGAACCACGCCGGGAAGCAGGAGCCGGCTACTATTCGCGTTTTTTCAAGTCGCCGGATTTCATAAGCAGCCTCACGCTTTTCGTCACGGGCATCCGTGAAGGACAAAACATCGACTACGAGCGCCTGAGCCGCGCCTTTATGCCGCTGCCCCCCGCTGAAGAACAAGCGGCCATCGGCAAATTCCTGGACTGGGCGAACGGGCGGCTGGAGCGGGCCATCCGGGCGAAGCGGAAGATCATCGCGCTGCTGAACGAACAAAAGCAGGCCATCATCCACCGCGCCGTCACCCGCGGCCTCAACCCCAACGTGAAGCTCAAACCCTCCGGCATCCCCTGGCTCGGCGACATCCCTGAGCATTGGGAAGTGCGGAAGTTGCGACAACTGCTAACACGTGTCACAGAACGCAACCGCTCGGATTTACCCCTGCTGTCCGTTGTACGCGAAAAAGGCGTGATACAACGTGATACTGAAGACTTGGAAGGAAACCACAACTTCATACCTGACGATTTAAGCAACTATAAGGTCGTAAGGGTTGGTCAATTTGCCATGAACAAGATGAAGGCGTGGCAAGGCTCCTATGGAGTATCCCAGTTTGACGGCATTGTTAGTCCGGCGTATTTCATCTTCAAATTACGCGGTGTCGGTGGCGAGTTCTTCCATATTGCGCTTCGTTCAAAAGCGTATGTGCCGTTTTTTACTCAAGCGTCGGACGGTGTCCGGGTTGGTCAGTGGGACCTCGCAGAGTCGCGGATGAAGGAAATATCATTCTTCTTCCCGCCAGACGACGAGCAGCTTGCCATCGTGCAGCATGTCAAGGATCATACTGTAGATATTTCTGCCGTCATCGGCCGTCTCGAACGCGAAATTGCCTTGCTCCGCGAATACCGCACGCGGCTGGTCGCGGACGTGGTGACGGGCAAGCTGGACGTGCGGGAAGCGGCCAAGGACCTGCCGGATGAAACTGTAGCACCCGAAGCCACGCCGGACGCCGAGGAGTTGTCCGAATCCGACCCGGAGGAAGTCGAAGCATGAGCATGAACCCCAGTCCCGAGTATATGGCCGGTCTCGTCCGTGAATTATGCAAGCTGCCCCGTGAAACCGAGTGGGCCGAATTTAAGGTCAACAATGCCGATCCGCAGGAAATCGGAGAGTATATTTCGGCGTTGTCCAATGCAGCGGCACTGAACGGAAAAGCGTTCGCCTATCTCGTCTGGGGCGTTGAAGACCAGGCGCACCGCCTCGTTGGAACCAACTTTGTGCCTTCGGCTACAAAAAAGGGGAATGAGCCGCTGGAAACTTGGCTGCTGAGGCTGCTCACGCCAAAAATCCACTTCCGCATTTATGAGTTCGCGGTCGATGGAGTGCCCGTGGTGCTGTTGGAAATCGCCCGGGCTTTTCGCCACCCCGTTCGTTTCCAGGGCGAGGAGTTTATCCGCATCGGGCAAGCCAAGAAACCGCTGAAGGAGGCCCCCGACCGGGAACAAGCCCTGTGGCGCATCTTCGATCACACTCCGTTCGAGGATCTGGTCGCGGCCGAGCACGTCGAGACGGACGAAGTGTTGCGCCTGCTGGACTTTTCTGCCTACTTCGACCTGCTGGAACAGCCTCTGCCCGCCAACCAAGATGGCATCTTGAAAGCGCTTGCCAATGACGAACTGATCCGCCCGTGCGAAGCCGGCGGGTGGAACGTCACCAACCTCGGCGCGGTTCTCTTCGCCAAAAAGCTGGAGGACTTCCATTCGGTGAAGCGCAAGGCTATGCGCGTCATCCAATACCGGGGAACCGGAAGGACGGAAACCCTGCGGGAACAGCAGGGCGGTCGAGGATATGCCAGCGGATTCGAGGGCCTGATCAACTTCATCAACGGGATGCTCCCCGCCAATGAGGTCATTGGTCAAGCGTTGCGCAAAACCGTCCCGATGTATCCGGAGCTGGCGGTGCGCGAACTGGTGGCGAATGCGATCATTCACCAGGATTTCTTTGTCGGGGGTGCCGGCCCCATGGTGGAAATCTTTTCAGACCGCGTGGAAATCACCAATCCTGGAGAACCGCTGGTGGATACCCAGCGGTTTGTGGACTCGCCGCCCAAGTCGCGCAATGAATCGCTGGCTTCGTTGATGCGCCGGTTCCGGATCTGCGAAGAACGCGGCAGCGGCATCGACAAGGTGGTGGCCCAGATTGAATCCTTCCAGTTGCCGGCCCCGATGTTCGAAGCCCCTTCTGGATTTACTCGGGCAGTCCTCTTTGCCCATCGGCCGCTTTCCGCCATGGACAAGTCGGATCGCGTCAGGGCCTGTTATCTGCACGCGTGTCTATGCTATGTCATGCGGACCGCCATGACCAATACAACGATTCGCAAGCGCTTGGGAATCAACGATTCCAACGCCGCCACGGCCTCCCGCATCCTCAACGAGGCGGTCGATGCCGGAATGATAATCGTAAGGAACCCCGAAGAGGGCACGCGCAGCCGAACTTATCTGCCTTATTGGGCCGCTTCCGCCTCGACGGCCAACAGCCCGGGAGGGGTTGCTTGATGGGCAACGCTCGGCCAGCGGCACCTGGATTTATAAATAATTGCAACCCACTGTATACAAGCGCATTGCGGGGCGACAGATTGCTTGCTGGTTGTTTGATGGCCGTAGGGCATTCGTGTAGGCGGAGGCATCCTTTATGAGTACCGACATTTCCGAGAAGGCCCTCGAAACGCTGATCTTCCGGCACATGACCGGAGCGGACGGGCTGGCGTCAGCAGCGGAGGGCGTCGTGGCGGAAGCGCCCCTGCCAACAGGCAGCGGTTGGCTGGCGGGGAATCCCAAGGACTTCGACCGCGCCCATGCGCTGGACGTGCCGCAGCTGTTCCAATTCCTGCAAGTCACCCAGCCGGACGCCTTCAAAAAGCTCGGCATCCTGGACTACAAGAACCCCAACGACATCACCCGGCAGAAGTTCCTGGCCCGCGTCTCGTCGGAGATCGGCGGCCGTGGCGTGGTCGATCTGCTACGCAAGGGAGTGGAGCACCATCCGGCGGGGCACTTCGACCTGTTCTACGGCACGCCGTCGGAGGGCAACGCCAAGGCGGCGGCGCTGCACGCCCAGAACCGGTTCAGCATCACGCGCCAGCTGCGCTACAGCCTCGACGAGACGCGCCGGGCGCTGGACCTGTGCATCTTCATCAACGGACTGCCCATCGCCACCTTCGAGCTGAAGAACAGCCTGACGAAGCAGACGGTGGAGGACGCCATCGAGCAATACCGCCGCGACCGCGACCCCCGGGAGAAGATTTTCGGGTTCGGGCGCTGCGTGGTCCATTTCGCCGTGGACGACAGCGAGGTGCGGATGTGCGCCGAGCTGAAGGGCAAAGGTTCGTGGTTCCTGCCGTTCAACAAGGGCTGGAACGATGGCGCGGGCAACCCGCCCAATCCGAACGGCCTCAAGACGGATTATCTCTGGAAGGAAGTCCTCACCCTGGAGGGCCTGACCGACATCCTCGAAAACTACGCCCAGGTCGTCGAGGAGAAGATCGCCAAGACGGGCAAGAAGAAGCGGAAGCAGGTCTTCCCGCGCTACCACCAGCTCGACGTGGTGCGCAAGGCGCTGGACAGCGTGCGCGACCATGGCGTCGGCAAGCGCTACCTGGTGCAGCATTCGGCGGGCAGCGGCAAGTCGAACTCCATCGCGTGGCTGTCTCACCAGCTCATCGGCGCCAAGCGCAACGGCAAGGAAATCTTCGACTCGGTGATCGTGGTGACCGACCGGCGCATCCTGGACGACCAGATCCAGCGGACCATCAAGCAGTTTATGCAGGTGGGCGCGACGGTTGGAGCCGTGACGGGCGACTCCAGTTCGAAAACGGAGCAGTTGCAGCAGTTCATTGCGGCAGGCAAGAAGATCATCATCTCCACGATCCAGACTTTCCCCTTTGTCCTGAAGATCATCGGCGACGAGCACCGGGGGCGCACCTTCGCCATTATCATTGACGAGGCCCATTCCAGCCAGGGCGGGAAAACCGCCTCATCGATGAGCGCCACCCTTGGTGCGGACGGCGAGGAACCCGATCCCGAAGACACGGTGAACGAAGCCCTTGAAAAGCGCATGGCGGCGCGCAAGATGCTGACCAACGCCAGCTACTTCGCCTTCACGGCCACGCCCAAGAGCAAGACGCTGGAGATGTTCGGCGAGCCCCTGCCGCCCAACGCCGAAGGCAAGGTGAAGCACCGCCCCTTCCATTGCTACACGATGAAGCAAGCGATCGAGGAGCGGTTCATCCTCGACGTGCTCCAATGCTACACGCCCGTGGACAGCTACTACAAGCTGGTCAAGAAGATCGAGGCCGACCCGGAGTTCGACACCAAGAAGGCTTCTAAGAAGCTGCGGAAGTACGTCGAGAGCCACGACCACGCGATCCGGCTCAAGGCCGAGATCATGGTGGACCACTTCCACGAACAAGTGCTGGCGGCCAACAAGATCGGCGGCCAGGCGCGGGCCATGGTGATCTGCAACGGCATCGAACGGGCCATCCAGTATTACCACGCCTTCAAGGCCTATCTGGTGGAACGCAAGAGCCCATACCAAGCCATCGTCGCCTTCTCGGGCGAGCCCGACTACGACGGGGCCAAGGTGTCCGAGGCCTCGCTCAACGGATTCCCGGGCAGGGAAATCGCCGCCAAGTTCCAGGACGACCCCTACCGGTTCCTGATCTGCGCCGACAAGTTCCAGACCGGCTACGACGAACCGCTGCTGCACACCATGTACGTGGACAAGCCGCTGGCCGGCATCAAGGCGGTCCAGACCCTCTCCCGGCTGAACCGGGCGCATCCGCAGAAGCACGACTGCTTCGTGCTGGATTTCCAGAACAACGCGGCAGCGATCACCTTCGCCTTCCAGGACTACTACCGCACCACGCTGCTGGCCGAGGAAACCGACCCCAACAAGCTGCATGACCTGAAGGCAGCCCTGGACGACGCCCAGGTGTACTCGCCGGAGCAGGTGAAGCAGGTGGTCGAGCTGTTCCTCTCCGGGGCCGCCCGCGACGCGCTGGACCCCATCCTCGACATGTGCGTGGCGGTCTACAAGGAGAAGCTGGACGAAGACCAGCAGGTGGAGTTCAAGGGCAAGGCCAAGGCGTTCTGCCGGACCTACGATTTCCTGGCCTCGGTGATGTCGATCGCCAACATCGAATGGGAAAAACTGTCGATCCTGCTCAACCTGCTGACGCCCAAGCTGCCGGCGCCCAAGGAACAGGATCTGGCCAAGGGCATCCTGGAATCCATCGACATGGACAGCTACCGCGTCGAGAAGAAGGCGACCATGGACGTTCGCTTGGCGGACAAGGATGCCGAGATCGTGCCGATCCCTCCCACGGGAGGCGGGCACCGGCCCGTGCCGGAACTCGACAAGCTGAGCCACATCCTCCAGATGTTCAACGAGCGGTTCTCGACGCTGTTCACCGATGCCGACCGCGTGGCGAAGCGCATCCGCGACGACATCGCGCCCCAGGTCGCCGCCGATCCGGGCTACCAGAACGCCAAGGCCAACACCCCGCATACGGCGCGCATGGCCCACGACCAGGCGCTGGGGCGGGTCATGCAGCTGCTCCTGAAGGACGACACGCAGGTCTACAAGCAGTTCGTCGAGAACGAGTCCTTCCGCCGGTTCCTCGCCGACGTGGTGTTCGAACTCACCAGCGCGTGATGGAGACTTCAACCTCCACTTTGCCCCCGGATTTCATCTCCACAATGCAACACCGAGTTGCGACTGTCGCCATTGGACCATCTACTCTGCGCAATCAAGGCAAGGGTGTAATCCAAGCAACACAGGAGTTCCTGTCCCGCCTCCCATTGGCCCGCATCCCAACCAGCAACGAAGCGCGTTTCCGGGATTGGCTCGATCGGCAAACCGAATGCCTGTTGGATGCCCTTCCTATCAAGAACCGTCCCTGGGGGGCGGCAAGGAAGGCGCTCAACCTTTTCCTCCGGGACGCGCTATACAACCAATATCTCAATCGCCACTTCCAGATTGGCAAAGTTGAGCCTTGGCTCGAAGTTCCCTTGGACAGTGCCGTGGCCAAGGGATTGAAGCGTCTCGCAGGGCGCGGGAAACTGCCGCCGTGGCCCGGCTTGAAATATCTTCAGAAGGACACCAGCGACATGTACCAGGCGTTTGCCGCCAGATACTCTGCTTGCCAGGGCATCGCCAGAGTTCACCTCGACATGTACCTGTGGCTTGAAAACAGGTGAAAGCCTAATCCATGGCCCGCCCTCGCCCTGGGCACAAGACCAGGCACCGAGATCAGCTCCCCTGCCGGTGTTGCCGCCGGTCCAAGCGCTTGTTGATCTCTTGGCGGCACTCCCCTATCCGCTTCAAAAGGGCGGCGCGCTCCGGTTCCCGGATCGTTTCTGCCTGATGCTCCAAAGCGACGAACACGGTGTCAATCACCGCCCGGCTCGTGTACTCGTCTTCGACCTGCACGCTGATGGCCCCCATCAGCTGGTTGAACTTGCGAACAATCACCAAAGGCATGCCCTGCTCTGCCAGCAGGTCCCTCAATTTGTCCATGACAGCAGCGTCTTTGGGGTAATAGGGCATGCTGGTTCATCTTTCCGCGGTATAGCTCGCTCTATTCATCTTATCCATGCGCCGAGTATAGGGATCCGGGAGTAAGGTGGCAATCCAAGCCCAAACCTGTCCCATGGTTGTCAGCCATGGTTTGCCGTGGGCGCCCATTTGCGCTACAACGCCATTTACACGCCACCCGGAGAAACAACCATGAACCGCACCCTTTTCAATCTGCTGTCCCTGTCAACAGTCGTCCTTGCCCTTCACGCCGTTGCCGAATCACCCGCCTCCCGCTATCGGGACCACGCGGACGGCACCGTTACGGACGTGGAAACCGGCCTGATGTGGATGAAATGCAGCATCGGCCAGGAATGGACGCCCGACGGCTGTACCGGAGAAGCCACCGTCCTGATGTGGGACGAGGCCGTGCAAGCCGCCAAGGGGGTCTCCTTCGCCGGCCACGACGATTGGCGCCTGCCAACCTCGGAAGAACTGAATTCACTCGTATATTGCAGCAGCGGCAGCCAGCAAGGCATGGCTAAAGGCGTCGGCGGATGGTGCCTGGGCAGCTATCACAAACCCACGATCGATCCTGCCGCCTTCCCCAATACCCCGCCGCGGTTTTACTGGAGCTCCAAGGCCTACAATCGAGGCCACGCCTGGGGCGTCGCTTTCGACAGCGGATGCTCCGAATGGGTGCTCAAAGGCATGCACGGCCGCGCCCGCCTGGTCCGCAAAGGGCCATAGTCTCTATCGTGGTGACCGTCCTTCTACTTGTCGGCCGCCGGATAGGGAGAGCCAAGCCGCATTCGCCACCGGTCCCCCAGCCCCTCGCCGGTAGACAGCAGCCTTAACCCGTCTATTCGACCAGGTTCAGTCCTCGCAGCCACGCCAGCACGTCTTCGCCGGCATCTTCCACGGCGTCACCCCGGTAAGCCCGGCCCTCGAGCACCGTCGCCCCTGGGGCCAAGCGCTTCATATCCTGCAGGCTCTTTCCCAATCCACCGCCCCCGTGGGTCACGAACGGCACAATGGTCTTGCCAGTGAAATCGCGGCTGGAGAGGAATGTCATCACTGGCAGGGCAATCGTGTTGAACCAGTTGGGGGAGCCGACGAAAACCACGTCGTACGGAGCGATATCCGGAACCGCGGATTTCAGCTCCGGGCGGATATCGTCCTTCAACTCCTGCCTGGCTCGGGCTAGAACATCGGAGTAGGTCTCCGGATACGGGTTAGCCGGCACGATCTCAAAGACATCAGCGCCAGTCGCCTCTTGGATCTGCACGGCGATGGCGCGGGTATTACCGGTATGCGAGAAGTACGCGACCAGCATCTTCTTGCCCCCTTCGGGAGGTGGCTGAGCCCGCGCTACTGAACCTGAAACGAGCGCAACCATCATGGTCAGCGCAATGGCTTTGATGTGAATGTTCATTGCAACGGCTCCGGATCAGGCCTTCTTAGCATTGCGCCCAGCCTTTTTGGCTTTCGGCTTGGAGATAGCGATCTTCTTGCGTTTGGGCTGCGCGGTCTTCCCCTTAGCCTTGCCCGCTACGGCCGCCTTCTTCGGCTTGCCCTTAACCTTTGCAGGCTTATCATTCCCCTGTCCCAAGATCTCCGCCGCCTGAATCTTGGCAACGCCTTGCGCGCAAGGCGGGAAGCCAAAGGATATTCGCAGGAAGCGCTTGCCGAACGAATCGACTGCCACCGCAACTATGTCGGCCTTGTCGAACGCGGGGAGCACAATGTCACGGTGGAAATGGTCGTCAGATTCGCAGAAGCCTTGGGATGTCGCGCCAGCGATGTGATCCGGGAAGCGGGATTTTAGCCCTGATCTAGGCACGCGATAAGTCCGGCGTAGATGCGAGGCGTCGAAAGCGATGCTGTAGATCACTACTGCGAGCCTTTCGCAACGACGCAGATGCGCTGGAATCGTCGCGCCCTTGGTAAAAATGGGTGGAATCATTCGGGGCGGATTCAAAGATGCTTCACTGCTGGATCATTCCGCCCATTTTTATGAGTAGATCAGGGAACGCGGCAAGGTCGATCCCGCTCCCGCCCGCGTGTGAGGAACGAACGCCAAGGGCGGGAAGTGGGGCGGCTTTGACGCTACCGACGGCGGCAAGCGAAGCGCGCAGGGATGCTCCCCCCTTCGGAACGGTCGGGCCAGAAGGCCGACCCAGCCGCTCGGCGCGGCGGCCTTGCCGCACGCGCCGACCTCCCGACCCCGCAGGAACCCCCGCGCATCGCTTCCGCCGATCCGATCCGCAACTCCTTGTACCCCAGCCTGAAAGTTCGGGCCTCCCGCGCTCGTCGCGCCGCGCCCGAAAATGCCTGCCAAGCCAAAGGCATGGCCGCCGCCCCCGATCTGGCCGCCGGGAAAAAGTGGTCGTCGCAAAGGGTGAGCAATAGGGGGAACCTCCCGCCGCGTCTGTGCGTGGAGTTCGTCGGCCCTTGGAAAAACTGGGCCAAAAAAAAGCCGAATCTAAAGTGGTCGAGCTTGCTGGACAGCCAAAGAAACTGTTTTGCGTAGCTCCCCCCGCTGCCGCGTTAGGTCAAGCTCCCACTGCGCCCGCCTTTCTTAAGCCCCACGGCTGCGTCAAGAAAGCGTAAGCGACGGGAAGCGGCGCAAGAAGAGCGG
>CAYNSH010000026.1:20399-40875 GCA_964399775.1 uncultured Verrucomicrobiota bacterium | reverse complement strand
GAGGGCGTCCCGGCTCCAGATCGGAATGGAGACCCGACGCCCTCGTCGGGTGGCTATTCGCGGCCAGGCGACAGGCCACCGATTGTGTCGAGGCGGTTGTGTCTCGTGGCGGGGGTTTGGTAGGGTGGCCGCATGAGATTGCGGGCGTTACATGGGTTGGTCGGTCTGGCGCTGCTGGCGGGCTGCGCCCGCGAGGCGGTCGATGCCGATCGGTTTCGCGAGAGCCTGGCCCCGCAGGGGCACGTCAGCGACTGGGCCGAGGTGTTATCGCCGAATCAGAAGGCGGCGCTGGAGAGCCGTCTGGCATCCTTGAAGGAATCGACCGGGGCCGAACTGGCGGTGGTGGCGCTGAAGACGCTGCACGGGGGGCAGATCGACGATTTCGCGGTGAAGCTGTTTGAGCAATGGGGGATTGGGCAAAAGGGCGAGGATAAAGGCGTGCTGCTGTTGGCGGCCATCGAGGATCGGGCGGTGCGCATCGAGGTGGGCTATGGTTTCGAGGGCGTGCTGCCCGACGCGGCCACGGGCCGGATCCTGGATGAGCATGTCCTGCCGCGCTTCCGCGAGGGCGATTATGCCGGGGGCCTGCTGGCGGGCGCGGAGGTCTTGGCGCGAATCATGGGCGGCGAAGAAACGGGGGAGACGGGGGAGGCGACGCCCCATGCAGTCCCGTCCTTCCCGCTGGTGGACTTGATCATCCTGATCGCCATCCTGGCGGGGGTGGTGTTGTTCATCCGCTCGGAGATCCGTGGTGGCCGGATGCGGGGGGGCGGCGGATTCGGCGGCTTTGGAGGGGGGGGGGGGGGGGGGGGGGGCTTTGGCGGATTCGGTGGCGGAAGATCCGGCGGCGGCGGCGCCAGCCGGGGATGGTGATGTGAAAATAGAACTCAACCGGGAGCGATGAAGTGAATAAAGGATGTTTGTTGGCGGTCGTGGTGGGGGTGGTGTTGGTTCTGCTGGTGACGTTGACGTGGATGGGCATGTACAACGGCATTGTTTCGAAGGACGAGGAGTGCAACAAGGCGTGGGCTGACGTGGAATCGGTCCTGCAGCGGCGGTTTGACCTGATCCCCAACCTGGTCAACACGGTCAAGGGGTACGCGGAGCACGAACAGGGCATTCTGGAAGAGGTGACGCGCCTGCGCAGCCAGTGGGGCGAAGCCCAGACGCCGCAGCAGAAAGCCGGCGCGGCCACGATGCTGGAGGGTGCCCTCGGGCGCCTCATGGTGGTGGTGGAGAACTATCCAGACCTGAAGGCAAACCAGAACTTCATCGCGCTGCAGGACGAACTGGCCGGGACCGAAAACCGCATCAGCGTCGAGCGCCAGCGCTACAACCGGGCGGTGAAGGGCTACAACACGACCATCCGCCAGATGCCGACGGCGTTCGTGGCGCGGCGGGCCGGATTCGAACCGCGCACGCCCTTCGAGGCCGCCCAGGGCGCGGCCGTGGCGCCGACCGTGCAGTTCTAACCCCCAAAGGGGTCAGCCCGTGAATTGTAGCATTTGGTTCCGCGGATATTCCCCATTCAACAAGGAATATCCAATATTCAAGTGAACAGCCGACAGGCTTGCCACGCGGGCTGGCGTGGCTCGCGGATGGATCTCCGACTTTTCCCTTTCCGGGTCGGAGGGGGGCGGGTAGGATGCGCGGATTGTTTGTTTAGCCGGAGCAGGAAAGAGACGGACCATGAGAATATTGTCGGGCATTCAGCCATCGGGCAAGCTGCACATCGGGAATTACTTCGGGATGATGCGGCCGGCGCTGCGGTTGCAGGAGCAGGGCGAGGCGTACTTGTTCATCGCGGACTACCATGCGTTGACGACGGTTTCGGATGCGGAGGCGCTGCGGCAGGGCAGCCGGGATGTGGCGCTGGATTTCCTGGCCTGCGGGCTGGACCCGGAACGAACGGCGTTCTATCGGCAGAGCGACCTGCCGGAGGTGCATGAGCTGGCCTGGCTGCTGTCGAACGTGACGCCGCTGGGGCTGCTGGAGCGGTGCCACTCCTACAAGGACAAACTGTCCAAGGGGATCGCCCCGAACCACGGGCTGCTGGCGTATCCAGTGCTGATGGCGGCGGACATCCTGATCGTGCAGTCCAATGTGGTGCCGGTGGGCAAGGACCAGAAGCAGCATGTCGAGGTGACGCGCGACATCGCCATCAAGTTCAACCATGCCTTTGGCGAGGTTTTCACGATTCCCGAGCCGTCCATCTCCGAGGATGTGGCGGTGGTGCCGGGGCTCGACGGGCAGAAGATGTCGAAGAGCTACGGCAACACGATCGACATTTTCGGCGATCTGAAGCAGGCGAAGAAACGGATCATGGGCATCGTGACCGACAGCAAGGGGCTGGAGGAGCCCAAAGACCCGGAGACGTGCAACGTGTTCAAGCTGTACAAGCTGTTTGCGACGCCGGAGCAGCAGGCGGATTTGGCGGCGCGCTACCGGGCCGGCGGAATGGGGTATGGGGCGGCGAAGAAGGAGCTGGCTGAACTCTTTGAAGTGCATTTCGCGCCGATGCGCGAAAAGCGGGCCGAGCTGGAGGCGGATCCGAAGTACGTCGAGGATGTGCTGCAGGCGGGGGCGGCCAAGGCGAGGAAGCTGGCGGCCGGAACCGTACGGAAGGCGCGCCAAGCGGTCGGGCTGGAATGAGCCGGCTTCCGCAGTTGAACCGGCTGTTCTGCAGCCGGTCCCGTCGGGGCCGGTCGGATGAACAGCCCCGCGCCCAGCGGGCGCGGCTACCGCAAAGCCAAAAGCCTTTCATCCTTTCGCCTACCCCCTGACGGCCATGTCGCAGGAAGAATACAAGGTCAAGCTGGAGGTGTTCGAGGGGCCGCTGGATTTGCTGCTCTATCTGATCAAGAAGGAAGAGCTGGACATCCACAATATCCCGATGGAGCGGATCACGACGCAGTATGTGCAGTATCTGGATCTGATGCAGATGCTGGACCTGAACGTGGCCGGCGAATTCCTGGTGATGGCGGCGACGCTGATGATGATCAAGAGCCGCATGCTGCTGCCGGTCGAAGAACGGCCGGAGCTGGAGGACGAGGAAGAAGATCCGCGTTGGGACCTGGTGCGGCAGTTGGTCGAATACAAGAAGTTCAAGGATGCGGCGCTCCACCTCGAGGCGCTGGAGGCGCGGCGGGAAGATATCTTCGGCCGGGACGGGGCGGAGGCGGTTCTGGATCGCGATGCCGACGTGGCCCTGCACGATGTGGGGCTGTTCGACCTGATCAGCGCCTTCAATGAAGCCCTCAAGAAGGTCAAGGTCGAGAACCTGCGGGAGATTTTCGCCGAACGGTTCACGGTGGCGGACAAAATCGAGGCGCTGACCGAACGGCTGCGGTGCGAGAAGCGGTTTTCGCTGTCGCAGATGTTCGGGGGCATGAATTCGCGCAATGAGATCGCCTGTACGTTTTTGGCGCTGCTGGAGCTGATTCGCCTGTGCCAGGTCCGGGCGGTGCAGAAAGAGACCTATGGGGAGATCTGGCTGGAGCGGGCGGAGGGGGTCGTGGAGATGGTGCCGCCGCTGGTGGAGGAACTGACATGAACGATTTTGTGTTGCCGGAGTTGAAGCAGATCATCGGGGCGATGCTGTTTGTCCGCAAGGAGCCCTTGACGATGGCGGAACTCCGCCGGGTGCTGGCGGCGACGGCGGAGCGGCGCGGCGGCATTACGGCCGACTTTGCGAAGGCCAGCGAAAAGAGGATCCGCGAGGCGGTCGATGAACTGTCGCGGGACCTGACGGAACGCAAGCTGGGGTTTCATATCCTCGAGGTGGCCGGCGGCTGGCGCCTGGAAAACGATGCCAACTGCGGGCCGTGGCTGCGGGTGATGCTGCAGAAGGGGCGCGGCATGCGCCTGTCGCTGCCGGCGCTGGAAACGCTGGCGATCATCGCCTATCGCCAGCCGTGCGTCCGCTCGGAGATCGAGGCGGTGCGCGGCGTGGCCGTCGACCAGATCCTGCGCAATCTGCTCGAACTGCAATTGATTCGCGTGGTGGGCCGCAGCGAGCTGCCGGGGCGTCCGTGGATGTTCGGCACCACCCAGAAGTTCATGGAGCATTTTGGCTTGAAGAGCCTCGACGACTTGCCCGGCACGGACGAGTTAAGGCGGCTGGAGGCGGAGCAGAGTGCCCGGGCGAAGAAGCCCGCGGCCAAGCCGGAGGCCACCCCCGACGAGGAGCCCGGCCAGATGAAGCTGACGGCGGTCGAGGAGGCGGCGGTGTCCGGCGGCGAGGTGGAGGACGAGGAGGATCCCATCGAACGCGAAGTCCTTTCGGAGGAGGAGATCGTCGGCGGCGAGGCGGAGGACGAAGAGGAAGAGTTCGGCGAGGACGAATTTGACGATGAAGAGGACGACGAGGACGAAGAGGACGAAGAGGACGAAGAAGACGAGGACGAGGAGGAAGACAAGTGAGCCTGTTTGCATCATTGGCGAATCCGTGGATTGCATCGCAGCGCCCGTACCAGCCGGGGCGTCCGCTGGAGGAAGTGGCGCGCGAGCTGGGGCTGGGGAGCATTGACGGTATCGTCAAGCTGGCCTCGAACGAGAACAACCTGGGACCGTCGCCGAAGGCGATGGCGGCGATGCAGAATGCCATTCCGTCCATGCACCTCTATCCGGACGGCGGGGCCTTCTATCTGCGCCAGGCCATTGCCCAAACGTTTGGCCTTTCCGACGACATGGTGATGCTGGGGTGCGGATCGAACGAGCACATCGTGCTGCTGGCGCACGCGTTCATGGATGCGGGCGACGACCTGGTGTGCTCCGAGAAGTCGTTCGTGGTGTACAAGCTGGTGTCGGCGCTGTACCGCTGCCGGTGCATCGAGGCGCCGATGCAGGGGATGACGCACGATTTGGATGCGATGCGGGCGGCGATCACGCCGAAGACGAAGCTGGTGGTGGTGGCGAACCCGAACAATCCAACCGGGACGATGGTGGGCCAGGCCGCCGTGGACCGGTTTGTGGAGCAGGTGCCGGACCATGTCGTGACGGTGTTCGACGAAGCCTACATGGAGTTGCTCGATCCGGAGATCGCGGTCGACACGGTCAAGCACGCCAAGGCCGGCAAAAAGCCGGTGATTACGCTGCGGACCTTTTCGAAGGCCTATGGGCTGGCGGGGTTGCGCGTGGGCTATGCGATGGCGCAGCCGGAGGCAATTGACCTGCTCAACAAGGTCCGCCAGCCGTTCAACGTCAATGCGATGGCGCAGGCCGCGGCGCTGGCCGCGCTCGAAGACAAGGACTATCTGGTGGCGTCGCGCCAGATGCTCAAGGAAGGCCGGGCGCAGATGATGGCCGGCATGCGCACGCTGGGCCTCGATCCGGTGGAATCGGTGACGAATTTCATTTTATTCCCATGTGAAAAGGCGGCGGAAGTGACCGCGGCGCTGACGCGACGCAAGGTGATTGTTCGCCCCATGGCGGGCTTCGGATTGCCGCACCACATCCGCGCCAGCGTCGGAATCGCGGCGGAGAACGAGCAATTCTTGACGGCCCTGGCCGAAGCGCTGGCGGAGGTGGGGTGACCGGGCGGCGCCCTGGCCGCGCGAGGCAAACGACGGGGAGGCGGCTGGGGCTGGGGGGCGCTCGGCCATTATATACTATTTATAAATAGTATAATTTGCCCCGGGGGAATTGAAATGCGCGGCTGGGCGGGACGGGGCAGGCGTGGTATAAGCTGACGGCGTGAAAGGAGGTCCCGCGATGCCGGTGCCGATCACCATTGAGAAGTTGACCAAGCGATTTGGCGACCACACGGTCCTGAAGGGCATCGATGTGCGTATCGCGGCCGGGGAGCTGTTTTTCCTGCTGGGACCGTCGGGTTGCGGCAAGACGACGCTGTTGCGGGCGGTGGCGGGGCTGAATGAACCGGATGAGGGCCGGATCCTGGCCGGGGACCGCGACGTGACGCATGTGCCCCCGCACCAGCGGGACATGGGCATGGTGTTCCAAAGCTACGCCCTGTGGCCGCATATGACGCTGCGCGACAATGTCGCCTTTGGCCTTGAAATGCGCGGCGTGGGCCGGGCAAAGCGCGAGGAGCGGGTCCTGCGGGCGCTGGACATGGTGAAGCTGGCGGATCGCGCGGATTCGCGGCCGAACGAACTGTCCGGAGGCCAGCAGCAGCGGGTCGCGCTGGCGCGTGCGCTGGTGATCGAGCCGCAATGCCTGCTGCTGGATGAACCGCTATCGAATCTGGACGCCAAGCTGCGCCTGGAGATGCGCACCGAAATCCGGCGCATCTGCAAGGAGGCGGGGCTGACGGCGATTTATGTGACCCATGACCAGAAAGAAGCGCTGTCGATTGCCGACCGCCTGGCCATTCTCGACCAGGGGCGCTTGCTGCAAGTGGGTTCGCCGCAGGAGGTCTATACGCGACCCAACAGCCGGTTTGTGGCCCAGTTCATCGGGGAAACGACGTTTGTGGAAGGGCGGCTGCAGGGAATGCGCAACGGCTTGGCGGAGGTGGAAACCGCGGCCGGCCTATGGAGGGCGGCCGCCGCGGCCCGGAAGGAGCCCGGCGCAACGGTCTGGTTGTCGGTTCGTCCGGAGGCGGTCCAGTTGCATACGGACCGGGCCGATGGCGCCAATGTGTTTCCGGCGCGGCTGCACGGCACGATCTATCTGGGCGAGGTGGCGCAGCACCAGGTGGATCTCGGCGGCGGGATCTCGCTCAAGGCGCTGGAAACGCGGCCGAAGCTGGTGGCCCGCGACGACGAAACGGCGGACACGCGGATCTATGTTGATCCGGCCGACGTGCAGGTACTGGCGGAATAGAGCCAACAGCCGGAAACCCGACAGCCGTTTAGACAGGATGTACAGGATTTTTCAGGATTCACAGGATTGAACAGCCCGAGAAGTAAAAGGGGCTTCGCCCAGGGAAAGTGCAACCATGAACGACGATGAATTGACCAGGCTGATCATTGGGTGCGCGATGAAGGTTCACCGGACCTTGGGAAGTGGTCTGTTGTTCAATTTTGGTTCTTCGAGTCTTCAATACAAAAAGAAATTTCGGATATATCGAAAGCCGGATTTCGATCCTATAAATCCTGTTAATCCTGTCAAACAATGATCCGCAATCTCTCCATTCTATTTGTGTTGGCCCTGGTGGTGGCGTTGCCGTTTGCGTTCCGGCAGGAGACGGGGGTGCGCGAGTGGCGCGAGGGGGATCCCGTGCTGATCATCATCACGCCGATGAACGAGGCGATCCGCCACGAGTATGCGCTGGGATTTTCGCGATGGCATCAGGACCGTTTCGGCGCGCCGGTGAAAATCGACTGGCGCAACATCGGGGGCACAACGGAAATCGCGCGCTATCTGACGAGCGAATTTGTTTCGGCGTTTCGGTCATGGTGGGCGGGGCAGGGCAACTCCTGGCGGGCGGATGGGGCATCGATCATCCTGAGCCGCACGTTGGATCCCGAGTCCAGGCCGGAGGGGGTGGACCCCGATGACTGGGCGCAGCAGGTCGACCTGTACCGGGCCTTCCGGGGCACGGACGATCCGCAGGCCTTCTCGAGCCAGATCGACATGTATTTTGGCGGCGGGGCGTATGACGGCGACAACGCCGCTCGGCAAGGGTTGCTGGTGCCGGCATGGGGGCCGGACGAAATCCCGCCGGGGCTGTTGGCGACGCCGGCCGGTGCGGAGTGGATTCCCGCGGGCATGAGCGGCGAGCGATGGCGTACGGCGCTGTGGTACGGAACGACGCTGAGCACCTTCGGCATCTGCTGGAACCGCGACCGGATGCAGGCGCAGGGGATCGAGCGGGAGCCGGAGCGCTGGTCGGATCTGGCGGATCCGCGGTGGTTCGGGACGCTGGGATTGGCGGACCCCACCAAGAGCGGCAGCATTGCGAAGGCGTTTGAGACCATTGTCCAGGTGGAGTGCCGGAAGGCGGTCGAGGCCGCCGGATTCGGGGAACGGATCGATGAATATGAAGCCCGGATTGCGGCGGCCGGCCTGCCGCCGGGCGAGATGCCTGCGGACGTTCCCGTGGAATACCAGCAGGCGGTGGAGCGCGGCTGGGTGGCGGGCATGCGGCTGCTGCAGAAACTCGGGGCCAACGCGCGCTACTTTACCGACAGCGCCAGCAAGGTTCCGCTGGATGTGGGCATGGGCAATGCCGCGGCCGGGCTGGTGATTGATTTCTACGGTCGCTTCGAGGCGCAGGTCAGCAACGAGGGAAAAGGCCGCGACGCGATGGCCTACGTGACCCCCCGGGGTGAATCGGGGGTGAGCGCGGATCCCATATCGCTGTTGCGCGGCGCGCCGCACCGGGAAACGGCGGTACGGTTCATCGAATACCTCTTGAGCGAAGAGGGCCAGCAACTGTGGTGCTACCGCGTGGGCGAGCCGGGCGGACCGCGGAAATACGCACTGCAGCGCTTCCCGATCCGGCGCGATTTTTATCCCTCGGAGAATCCGGAATTCCAGGCGGCCCATGAGCGTCATCGAGAACACACGACGGATGACCTGGGGACGCCGTGGCTGGATGCCTATCGCCTGGCCGCGGAATATGTGTATCGGCCGCGCTGGACGGCCGGGCATTTCGGGATGCTGCGCGATCTGGTCCGGGCCATGTGCATGGATGCGGGGCGGGAGCTTCGCGCCGCGTGGGGCGCGATCATTGCCGCCGGCGGTCCCGACGCGTGCCCGCGGGCGATGGATGCCTTGGAGCGCTTGCCGGAAGTTCCCGAGCTCCTGACCTGGGCGTCGGGTTTGTCGGTTGGGCGGAGATACGACCGAATGGATTTGCTGCGGGAATGGACCCTCCACTTTCGCAGGCAGTATGCGGAGGCGGCGCGGCTGGCACGCGAGGAGGCCCAAACGGATTCACCCACGGGGCCAGCCGGTGGGGGTCTGGATGAGCCGGGTTCCCAGGAGGCCCGCCCATGAGAAGAAGCACGGCCTGGCTGGTGTTTGGCGTGGTCACGGCGCTGATGTCCGTTCTGTTCCTGTGGCCGCTGGGGCGGGTGGTATCGGGTGGCTTCTGGGTGGATGGCGCGTTCACCCTGCGCTATCTCTTCGAGGTATTTCAAAACCCCATCTATATGGAGGGCTTGCTCAACAGCCTGAAGATTGCGCTGGGGACCACGGGCCTGGCGCTGGTGGTGGCGTTGCCGCTGGCCTGGATCGCCAATCAGTTTGAGTTTCGCGGCAAGACGGCCTTTTCGGCCCTGGTCCTGGTTCCCATGATCCTGCCGCCGTTCGTGGGGGCGATTGGATTCCAGCAGATTTTCGGGGCGTATGGGATGGTCAACGCGCTGCTGGGGCTTGGGGCGCGCGATTGGCTGGGGGGCGGGCAGTATGCCGGAGTCGTGTTGCTGCAAACATTGTCATTGTATCCGATATTATATCTCAACGCGGTGGCCGCGCTGGCCAACATTGATCCGGCGATGGAGGAGGCCGCTGCCAATCTCGGGTGTACGCGGCTGCGGCGCTTCTTCCGCATCACCCTGCCGCTGATGATGCCGGGGCTGTTTGCGGGCGGCACGCTGATCTTCATCTGGAGCTTTACGGAACTGGGCACGCCGCTGATCATGAACTACACGCGGTGCGCGTCGGTGCAGATCTACGATTCGTTGAAGGAGATCGGTACCAATCCGTTCCCCTATGCGCTGGTGACGGTGGTGCTGGCCTGCAGCGTGGGGCTGTATGCGGCGAGCAAATGGCTGTTTGGCCGCCAGGCCTATGCCATGCAGAGCAAGGCCAGCACGCAGTCGTCCGCCCGCCGGCTCACGGGCTGGCGGGGCCTGCTGGCCGTGCTGCCCTTTGCGCTGGTGACGGGGGTGGCGCTGCTGCCGCATCTGGGCGTGGTGCTGACGAGTTTTGCCGTTCCGGGCAGTTGGTACCAGGGCGTGCTGCCCGGCACGTTGACCGGCGCCAACTACATCGAGGCGCTGGGGCATGACATGACCGTCAGCAGCATCCGCAACAGCCTGCTGTTTTCCTCGCTGGCGGTCGGATTCGACCTGGTGATCGGCATCGCCATTGCGTTTGTCGTGGTGCGGTCGACCATCCGCGTGCGCGGCGTGCTCGATGCCATGTCCATGATTCCGCTGGCCGTGCCGGGCCTGGTGATGGCGTTCGGATTCCTGGCGGTCAGCTCGTGGCTGAGCAATTTGCGCGCCTTTGCCGATGCGGACTGGTGGGCGCAACTGGTCGACGTGCGGACCAATCCAACCCTGTTCCTGGTGCTGGCCTATTCCGTGCGGCGGCTGCCCTACATGGTGCGCAGCGCCGTGGCCGGCCTACAGCAAACCAGCGTGACCTTCGAGGAGGCCGCGTGGAATCTCGGCGCCTCCCCGGCCCGGACGCTGCGGCGCATCACCCTGCCGCTGATTCTGGCCAATCTGATCGCGGGGACGATGTTAACCTTTGCGTTCAGCATGCTGGAGGTCAGCGACAGCCTGATGCTGGCGCAGCAGGCCGATTACATGCCCATCACCAAGGCGATCTTCGAACTGTTCCAGCTTCTGGGCACCGGCAAGTACGTGGCGGCGGCGCTGGGCGTGTGGGCGATGGCGTTCCTGACGGCCACCCTGATTGGCAGCAGCCTGCTGCTGGGCAAGAAACTTGGCGCGGTATTCCGGGTCTAAGGGGGGGGGGTCGCCGCGATGGACCGCGCATGCCGTCAGGGCGCGTCCCCGGCGCGCCGCTGGAAGGTATAGTGCGGAGTCGCGGAGAAGAATCCGGGGTCCTTCAGTTGAGCCTCAAGGAAGGCGCCAATCTCCGCCGGGCCGCCGCTCAGGATATAGCCGTTTTCCCGCGAGCCTTCCGCCACGAGGGACAGTCGGGCGTGCTCCGCACGGACTTCGAAGGAGTCGACATCGACGGGATAGAGCGTCAAGCGGTCGTCCTCGAGCTCGGCCCTGTAGAGGATATGCCCGGGCAGCACGACGAAGGCCTCAAGGTGTTTCGGATCTCTGGGGCCGACCTGCAGCAACCAATGGCCGGCGCGGCGATGAAGCGACGCGCGCAGATGGCTGGCATGTCCCTGGCGATCGGTGATTTCCACCTCATAGGCGGTATCGCCGGCGGTGAATGTCGCCGAGGTGTTCGACCGCTCATCCTGCCAGGAACCCGCCAGGGCGGGCTCATCCATGGCGGCGTCTTCCGGCAGCCAAGGATGGATGGAGCGGACCAGACAGCCCGTGGATAGAACAACGGCGGTCAAGAGAAGCAAGGTGTGGATGGTTTTCATGGTCGCGTTCTCCAGGGGGGCGGTCATTCAGTTGCGGGGGTGCGGTCGGCGTCCGGATCGGGTGATGGGCGGGGCGAGGGTTCCTCCCAGTGGCCGGCACGGGCCAGGGCCTTGTGCCAGCCGGACAGGAGCCGTTCGCGGGTTTCCTCCGGCATCGCGGGCAGGAACATGGAATCCGCGGGTCGGGCCGAAAAGCGTTCGGGCGTCTCCCAGCCCAGGGACAGGGCGGCGAGCGCCGCTGCGCCCAGGGCCGTGGTTTCCATGCAGGCCGGGCGCTCGATCCGGCAGCCCAGGATATCGGCTTGGAATTGCATCAGGAAATGATTCGCGGAGGCCCCGCCATCGGCTCGCAGAAGCGTGAGGGTGCGGCCGGAATCCGACTGCATGGCCTGGACGACATCCGCGCACTGGTAGGCGATGGATTCCAGGGCGGCGCGGATGATCTGGGCCCGTCCCGTCCCGCGGGTCAGGCCCAACAGGGCCCCGCGCGCATAGCCGTCCCAGTGCGGGGCGCCCAGCCCGGCGAAGGCCGGCACCAGGTAGATGCCGCCGGTGTCGGGGATCGAAGCCGCGATGGCTTCGGATTCCGGTGCGCTGTCGAGGAGGCGCAGTTCGTCGCGGAGCCATTGCAGGACGGCTCCCGCAATGAACACGCTGCCCTCAAGGACATAGGACGGCTTGTCCGGGAGGGTCTGGGCGCCCAGGGTGGTCAGCAGTCCGTGCCGGGATAGCACGGGTTCCCTGCCGGTGTTCATCAGCAGGAAGCAACCGGTACCATAGGTGTTTTTGACCTGTCCCGGTTCGAAACAGCCCTGCCCGAACAAGGCGGCTTGCTGGTCGCCCGCCACACCCGCGATGGGGATCGGGCGTCCGTCTGATGCGGGGAGGGTGACCATGGCGACGGTGCCCGAGGAGGGCGCCACGGCGGGGAGCATGCCGGCGGGAATATCGAACAACCCCAGCAACTCGTCATCCCAGCGCAGGTCGTGGATGTTGAAGAGCATGGTGCGGGAGGCGTTGGTGAAGTCGGTGACATGGGTGCGCCCGCGGGTCAGCTTCCAGATGAGCCACGAGTCGATGGTGCCGCAGCACAGGTCGCCGCGCCGGGCGGCATCCCGCGCGCCATCGACATGGTCCAGGATCCACTGGATCTTGGTGGCGGATAAATAGGCGTCCAGCACCAGGCCGGTCTTGCGGCGGATGAGATCTTCGAGGCCGCGTTGTTTCAGGGCTTCGCAGGCGTCGGCCGTGCGGCGGCATTGCCAAACGATGGCCGGATGGATCGGCTTACCGGTGTGGCGATCCCACACCACGACAGTTTCGCGCTGGTTGGCCAGCCCCATGGCGGCCACGTTCTCGGGGCCGCATGGCGCGCGCTCGAGGATCTCGACGATGACCGCCTGCTGCGATTCCCAGATCGCGTCCGGGTCGTGCTCGACCCAGCCCGGGCGCGGATAGAGCTGCGGAAACTCCTGCTGGGCGACGGCGCAGGGCTGCATATCGCGGTCGAACAGCATCGCCCGCGAGCTGGTCGTGCCCTGATCAAGGGCCAGGATATAGTCCTTCATGAGACATCTCCTTCCTCGTGGCGTCAGGCTCTCCACGCGGATGTATCATGGGACAGTTCGTGGTCCGGGGCGAGGAAAACCTTGGATCAACCGTGGATCAATGGGGCGGGGGGGCTTATCTTGTCTGGCGAACGGGCAGGAGGGCCACGGCGATCAGAAGCGAGCCGGCCAGGAGGGTCGGGAGCCCGGCGGGTTCGCGGAAGAGCAGCAGGGAGACCGCGACGCCCAGGGGAATCTTCAGGTTGTTCATCACGGCGAGTTGTCCGGAAGAAACCGTGCGCGCCCCGCGGTTCCACAGAAAGAAGCCGATACCGGAGGCGACCAGGCCGAGATAGACCAAGACGACCCACTGGGTTGGCGAGGGGGTCGGAGGCATTTCCGCAAAGGCGAGGGGCAGCGCGATGGGCGACAGCGCGGCGAACCCGCCGAGGTGAAGCCAGAAGAATACGCGGTGGTCGGATATGGGTTGCTCAAGGCGTGCCATCGCGGCGCGGTAGGCGAGCTGGCCGGCGGCAAAGCACAGGTTGGACACCTGGACCAGCGCCAGGCCGACGAGTGGAGCGGTGGACGAAACACCTTTCCAGAGAATGAGGCCGGCGCCCACCACCGCTAGCGAGGCGGCAACCAAATTGCGCGGCCGAAAAGCACGGCCGAACATATCGGCAAGCGCGGCAATGAACAGGGGCGTCAGGACCGTGAACAACGCCACCTCGTGGGATTGCAGGTAGCGGAAGCTCGTCATGTAGGCGAGATACATCAGGCCAAACTGCAGGGCTCCGATGGCAAATAGAATCGCCGCGTTTTTCAACGGGATGCGCCGGGCGAAGGGCAGAAACATCGCGGCACTGATCGCCAGCCGCACCCAGGCCAGCCATGCCGGGGGCAGGCCGGCCAGTTGATTGCCAATCAACCCGAACGAAAACGCCCAAATCAAAGAAACAACGGCCAGGAGAATCATGGGGCTGGAAGTATGCGGAAACCACCGCGGGCCTGCAAAGGGATATGTTTGAAAATATCGGAGTTAATTAACTGTGATGTTTTCTGGCTGTAATTCATTGCAATTCTGGATAGCCTCTGAAAAAATATGCCGCAGAAAACATCGGACTTAATTAACTGTGATGAAAAGGAGGCAGCCATGGCCTTGAGTCCAACCTTGTGGAGAACGGCGCGCGTGCTGGCGGGGGAGACCCGGCTGGGATTGTTGAGGCGGATAGTGGCGGAGCCGGGGCAGACGGTATCCCGGTTGGCGGATTCGATGGAGTTGAGCCTGCCGAGGGCCAGTCAGGAGCTGCGTCGCTTGCAGTCGCGGGGGTTGGTTCAGGCCAGCCGATCCGGCGCCACGGTGGAATACCGGCCGATACCGGATCCGCTGGTGGCGTCGGCGAAGCCGATTCTGGACGCCATGAAGTCCGCCTTGGCGATGACACCGGAATCGGATGTTTCCGGTTTGGTTGCCGTGGCCCGGGCGTTTTCCCACGTGCGCCGGCTGGCCATTCTGCAGGAATTGCAATTGAGTCCGCGGAGTGCCGTAGACCTGCAGCGGCTGTTGCGGATGTCGCAGATGGCGGCGTATCGTCATTTGGCCATTCTGCAAGAGGCGGGGCTTGTGCGGCGAAAAGGAAGGGCCTGGATGTTTGATCCGGGGGTGCATCCGTTGTCCACGTGCCTGGCGCGGCTATTGAAGGCATCGGGTCGGTGAGATGACATCGTTTCTTGCACTCGGCTTGCTCCTGGGCATTGGCTACGGACTGCGGCAGCGTCTGGGATTTCTTCAACGCCTGTATCTGCCGGCATCGGTGATTGCGGGGCTGGCGGGGCTGGCGGCGATCCAAGGATTCCAAGCGGCAGGGCATCCGTTGCCGGCGGACTGGACCGCGGGTTGGAGCCGGGCGCCGGGCATCCTGATCAACGTGGTGTTCGCGTGCCTGTTCCTCGGGGTGGAGATTCCGGGGTTTGCGCGGATCTGGAAGAGCGCGGGGCGACAACTGGGCTATGGTCAGATCGTGGCGTGGGGGCAGTATGTGGTGGGTCTGGGTCTGCTGCTGGTGCTGTTGGGGCCGGTGTTTGGGGTGAATCCGCTGTTCGGCGCGGTGCTGCCGGTGGGATTCGAGGGGGGGCACGGCACGGCCGGCGGACTGGGGCCGGTGTTCGATGAACTGGGCTGGGCGGCGGGCAAGGATTTTGCGCTGGCGAGCGCGACGGGGGGCATCATCGGCGCGATTGTCGTGGGCATGGCGCTGATCAACTGGGCGGTGCGCAAGGGATTTGTCGCGAATAAAAAGCCGCCGCGGGAGAATGTCGAGGAAGAGGACTGGACGGGCATCATCGCGACTGGCCGGCGGCCCAGCGCGGGACGGCTGACGGTGTCGGGGGATGTGATTGAATCGCTGTCGCTGCATCTGGTGGTGGTGGCGGTGGCGGTTTGGGTTGGAATCGGGCTGAAGCAGGGCCTGGTGGGGATCGAGGGGTGGGTGCCGGTGCTGGAGCGTCACCGGCTGCTGTCGAGTTTCCCGCTGTTTCCGCTGTGCATGCTCGGGGGGCTGGCGGTGCAGTTGCTGGCCGACCGGTTCGATCCGCACGGGCACATTGACCACGGGCTGATGCGGCGGATCCAGAACACGGCGCTGGATTTCCTGGTGGTGGCGGCGATTGCGACGATCCGGCTGGACGTGGTGCTGGCGGGCTGGCTGCCGCTGGCGATCCTGATCGCGGCGGGGATTTTGTGGAACGTGGGCTGCCTGGTCTGGCTGGCGCGGCGGGTGTTTCCGGATGCGTGGTTCGAGCGGGGCATCGCGGAGATGGGCCAATCGATGGGGGTGACGGCGACGGGGCTCTTGCTGCTGCGGGTGGTGGATCCGGACTACAAGACGCCGGCGGCGGAAGCCTTCGCCTGCAAGCAGTTGATGCACGAGCCGTTCATGGGCGGGGGGCTGTGGACGGGCATGGCGATTCCGCTGATCGCGGCGGTGGGCCCCCTGCCGGTGTTCGCCGTGGCCTGCGTGGCCGTGGCGGTCTGGGGCGTTGTGCTCTTCTTCATGCGCAAAGGCTGATGTGCGTCAGGGGGGCTTCGGAAAAATAGCAACTCGTTTTGGTTATTTCGTTTCGCAGAGGTTGTTGCAAAACTCCGAAATCAACGGCCGGGACGGAGCCCGGCCCTCCAGAAAACCACCCAAAGGGCTTGTTTTCGCCTTTGGAGGGACGACCTCCGTGTCGTCCAAGCTGCTCCCGTTCCTGAATGTCTATGCTTTGCTGGGATACATTGAAGGAGACACCAAGGTGCGCTTCCGGTCCTTGCCGGACGAGCTTTCGATGCTGCCGGCGCGAATCGATTATGACTATTCCGGTTTGTGGTCGGCCGCGCGACCGGCGGCGCACCGGTTGGGAGAGGGGGGCATTACGGTCGCTTCGTCCTGATGCGCACGTAGGTCTGGCGGGGCATGGAGGTGGGCATGGTGTGGATGATCGAATGACCGGTACCGGTGTAGCGGCGACGGGGCGTCCAGACAACGTCCACTCCGGTGGTGACGGTCAGATAGGGGGTTTCCTGCACGGCATACTGGTAACCGGGCTCGGTCGGGATTACGAGCGAGTGACCGGATCCGGCGGTTTCATGGGACAGGGGAACGGGTCGGGGTTGGGCGGGAAGGGAGAAGACCCGCGTGGCGGCCTGGATGTGGCCGGAGGAGTCATAGCCGCCGTATTGGACGAAGTCGACGGTGGTGGTGGTGCGGGGCAGCAGCGCGACGGCCGGGTGGAACGCGGCGGCGGGCATGCGTTCGGCGCGCTCGGTCACGATGCCGGTGTCCGTTGCATACTCGTACACCCGGTCGCTGGCCTGGCCGCCGGAGTCGGTGCCGCCGAAGACATAAACGGTTTCGCCTTGAATCCCCGTGTGGGCGATCGCGGAGGCGGCGTTGTAGAATATGGGCACCCCGTCCATGCTCTGGGTCCAGGCGTTGTCCGCGACGAGGAAGCGCGCCGCCTTTTCAAAGCCCAGCGCGATGATTTCCCGGTCGTCCGCGGTGGACTGGGCGGCGTGGTTGACAAATTGCCAGGGGCTATCAGTGTGCTGCTGCCAGGTGCCGGAAGGGGTGCGGCTCCAGAGGTCCCGGAGAATCTGGGCGCCGTTGAAGCCGCCGAGAAAATACACGTCGCCGTTGGACAGCGGCGTGGCGGTGTGGCCGGTGCGGGGCCCGAGCGGGGTGGTCGTTGAGACCCGGCTGCAGGTCATGGTGGTGCCGGGATAAAAATCCATCTGCCAGACGTCTTCGAGAACGGCATCGTCTTCGCCGGTGCCGCCGTGGATATAGAGGCTATCGCCCTGGCTCCAAGCGGCGTGTTCCGTGCGGGCATCAGGGAGGGGGTCGGTCGTGGTGACCTCGGACCATCCCGTGGTGACCGAATACATGAACGTGTTGTGGCTCGGGGTTCCGGAGCTGTCGCGTCCGCCAAACAGGACGACGCGGCTGCCCACGCGGGTCAAAGAATGGCCGCCGCGCCCGCCGATAGGATCGTTGGTGGGGTAGCCTCCGACCCAATCGCGAACGGGCGGGGCGGGGGTGGAGTAGACATAGGTCGTGGATTGGGCTTCGTTGGCGGTGCTATATCCGCCAAAAATGACGACGTCCACAGAGGTGGTGGAGCGGTGGAAACAAGCGGCGCGGGCCTGGGTGAGGGCTTGGGGCATGCGTTCGGCGCGTTCGGTGAGGGGGCCTGACGGAAGAAGATACTCATAGACGGTGTCGGTTTTCTGGAGGCCCGAGCCGTGGCCGCCAAAGGTGACGAGCTTCTGTTGGCCGTCGTCGGCGGGAGCCACAACGTAGGCCGCGCCATGCTGGACGGGCGGTCCGCCGGTCGCCAGGCTCCACGTGTCGGAGGGGATGTCGTAGCTAGCGATGGAGCCGCTGTTGCCGACGGCGACCAGCGTGGTATAGCCGGGCATGAACAGGGCCTGGCCCATGAAGGCCTCGGGGGCGTCGGCGAGTGGCTGCCACTCGCCGCCGGAGCTACGCTGCCAGAGATCTTGAAGGAGAACATAAGAGGTATTGATTCCGCCGAAGAAATAGACGTTTCCATTGGGCGCGGGCACGGCGGCATGGAATCGGCGGGGGGCGGGCGGGGTATCGGCTTCCACCTCGTTCCAGAAGCTGGTGCCGGGGGACGAAAGATCGGCGCGCCACAAATCCGTGAAGGTGGCGCCGCCGGCGCCGTACCCGCCGTGGACATACAGGGTGTAGTCATCCATCCAGGAGGCGTGATATTGCCGGGCGGGGGGCCGGTCGCCGGAGGTGGCGACCGGAGACCACTCGTTATCGCGGAAAGAATACAGGTCATTATACAAGGTGCCCGTTTGATCCCCGCCGCCGAAGAGGATTACTTCGCCATCGGGGAGGGCATGCAGGGAGTGCCCGGCGCGGGCGGCAGGAGGATTGAGGGGGTCTGGGTTTGTCCAGTCGTCGGCATGGCCGGGCGGACAGAGAAGAAGGCAGAACCCAATCGCCGGCAAGGTGGCGGCGATCGACACACGAGGAACGCCCAACACGGGTTTGCTCATGACACACTCCTTTGGAAGGCAAGCCAGACAAAGGCAGGACGGATATCCGTTCCAACCCTTCCGAGACAAAGGCTACGCCGGGGGCATGGGGAGTCAAGGCGAACTTGACGAAGGACAAAAAATAGCCCCGCCGGGGAGGGCGGGGCCGGGGGTGGGGTCGTCCCCACCGGGGCGAGGGGCCCGGAAACCGTTCTAGTCGAGCAACGGCGGCGGGGGCAAGTGCTCGGGCATATCGGGGCCGAACGGCGGGGGCGGCGGGGGGGGGTAGCCTTCCTTGGCGTAGGGGAAGTCGCGGAAGGCGCCGGGACGCATGGGCCGTTCGCCGGAGAGGATGCGCTCGAGCTGCTCCTCGATGAGCTCATCGCGATTCTCGCGGGCGTAATCGATGCGCTCCTTGAGCGTGGCGAGTTGTTCCTCGGCCTGGGCGAGCCGGGTTTCCTGATGGGCCTGGACGCGGTCGGCGACTTCGCCGAGTTTCACGCGCAGTTGGTCGACGAGTTCCGCCTTGCGGGTTTCGTCGGTCTCGTTGCGGGCGGCGGTGGCGAGCCCGCGGATGGCGTGATGCTCGGCGCGCAGTTCTTCCATCATCTCGGGCGACATGGGGCCGCCGGGCCGGTTTTCGCCGCCCTGATGGGCGCGCTTGGCGCGTTGTTCCATGCGGCCCTGGCGGCCGGTGCTGTCGCCGTCGTCGGCGCCGCCCTGGCGTTGGCGGCGGCCCTGGCGGCCGGATTCCTCCTGGGCGAGGGCGGAGCCGGCGACAAGGGCCAGCGCGGCGAGGGTAGTGAGCAGGGTTTTCATGGTGGGATTCCTTTCGGGGTTTGGGGTTGGTGTTTACATTTCGATGAACTCGAGCGGATCGATGGCGATGGCCAGGAGCAGGCGTTCGAGTTCGGCGAAATCATCTTCGAGGGGATCGGCCCATTCCTCGACCTCTTCCAAGGCGGCGAGGGATGGCGCGGGCGCGAGCGAAGCAGGGCGGGACTGGAAGGCGCGCACGCCCAGGAGGAGGGCGAGGGCGGCGGCCGCGGCGAGGGCGGATTTCCAGAGCGGGCGGGCCAAGAGGACCGGCGGCTTGTGTGCCGCGAGGCGCGCGGCGAGGATTGCGACGGTGTCGGGGGAGGGTCCGGCCGGGGGGGCGGGAAGGGCGGCGGCCAATCCGCGCAGTTCGGCGCGGAGCCGGCGGGCGGGTTCCGAGGCGGCGAGTACGGTGTCGAGCGCGCGGCGCTGGTTATCCGACAATTCGCCGGATTGTTCGAGAAGCAGGAGTTGTTCGAGTGGGGTGGGGTTCATGATCCGGTCTCCTGGAGTTCGCGATAGGCGGGGCCGAGGGCGGTGCGGAGTTTGTCGATGGCGTATTGCATGCGGGCGAGGGCGGTATTGATGGAGGTGCGCTGGATGCGGGCGATTTCCTTGAAGGGCAGTCCGGCATCCATGCGCAGCCAGAAGACTTCGCGCTGCTCCAGGGGCAGGCGGTTGGCGGCGGCTTCGATCTGCCGGCCGAGGTCGCGGCCGGCGGCCTGGAGGGCGGGGGAAAGGGACGGGTCGGGAACGAGGTCGCCGCCGGCCATGCCGCCGCCGGCGAGAGGGGCGTCGAGGGAGCCGTCGGGTTTCTTGCGCCGGGCCTGATCGATGATGAGGTTGTGGGCGATGCGGAAGAGCCAGCCGAGGAGATTCTGGTGACGGAAGCGGTTCATGTGCTGGAGGGCCCGGACCCAGGTTTCCTGAAACCACTCGTCGGCTTCGCCGGGGTCGGCGGCGAAGCGATACAGGAAGGCAAACAGCGGCCGCTTGGTATTTTCGACCAGTTGGGCGAGGGCTTCGGTGTCGCCGTTGCGCCAGGCTGCCAGGAGAGTTGCATCGTTGGGGTCCATCGAAGGGGTTGGGTCGGTTGTGGCTTTCATGACAGACAACGGATGGGGGGCTGGATTTATTGCACGGGTTTTCCATGGCGTGGAAAAAAGTTTTCCACGCCATGGAAAATTCCGGCCGTGATTTTCCACGCCATGGAAAACTGTAGCGCAAATTTTCCACGGCATGGAAAACCTTTTTCCACAGCGTGGAAAACCGGTGGCGGGGGGGGGGGGGGGGGGGGGGGACAGAAGGGGGGGAGTTTAACCCCCGCGCCAAACCCCGGGGGGG
>CAYNSH010000026.1:0-20389 GCA_964399775.1 uncultured Verrucomicrobiota bacterium | reverse complement strand
CCCCCCCCCCCCCCCCCCCCCCCCCCCCCCCCCCGTGAATATAGCGGAACTGATTCACCCACGGGACAAGCCCGTGGGGGTCTTCGATCCGGATCCCGATCCCCAGGCCCTTGCGGCATGGGTGAAGCCGGTCAGCCCATTGGCCGATGTTTCTCGAGTTCCTGCCCTGGTTTTCCTGATTTTTATCTTGGCGTCTTCGCGTCTTGGCGTGAGGATGGCTGCTGGATCGGGGCCGGGAAGAGGTCTCACGCCAAGACGCCAAGACGCAAAGGGGCAGCCGGAGAAGAGGTCGATGCGCCCGCTGGGCGCGTCGGGTCGGCCGGGGGGCTACAGCCCGGCGTGGCGTTCGGCGATGGCGGCGGCGAGGGCGTCGAGCTGGGCGTAGGTGTCGGGGCGCGGGTCGCCGCGGCAGAGGACGGGGTCGAGCAATTCGACCTTGAGATTGGGGATCAGGGCGGCGACCTGTTCGACCACCTTGGTGCTCCAGCCGAAGGAGCCGATGACCGACGCGAAGCGGACCTTGGGCCGGATGGCGTTGGCGAGATGGGCGGCGGTATGGGCCGCGGGATGCGGTCCGACGTGGACCGTTGGAGTGCCGAGCACCAGCGTGGCGGCATCCACCAGGGACATCGCCAATTTACCGATATCGGTGACCACGAGATCGAAGAGGTGGACCTTGATGCCGCGGCTCACCAGGGAATCGAGGAGCGCGTGAGCCATCTTCTGGGTGCTGCCGTGCATGGAGACGTAGGGCAGGACGACCTCGTTCTTGACGGCATCGGAGGCCCAGTCCTGGTAGGCGTCCAGGATGAATTGCGGCTGGCCGTACACGGGGCCGTGGCTAGGGGCGATCATGCGGATGTCCCGGGCGAGCACTTTGTCGAGGTTGCGGCGGATGGGCTGTCGGAAGGGCATCATGATTTCGGCGTAGTAGCGCTTGGCGGCCTCGAGGGTGACGGCCGGGTCCGTGACGTAGATATCGGTGGTGGCCAGATGCGAGCCGAAGAAATCGCAGGAAAAGAGGATGCGGTCTTCCTGGAGCCAGGTGCTCATGGTTTCGGGCCAGTGGACCCAGGGGGTGTAGATGAATTCGAGAGTCTTGCCGCCGAGGTCGAGCGTCTCACCATCGCCGACGGTGCGGAAGGCGGTTTCGGGAAGCTGCAGCAGGTCGATGAGCATATCGCGGCACTTGGGATTGGTGACGACCACGGCATCCGGATATTTGGCGAGGACGGCGGGAATGGAGCCGGAATGGTCCTGCTCGGCGTGGTGGGCCACGATGTAATCGATTCGATCGACGTCTTCGAGCTGGGCCTTCAGGACCTCCCATTGCTCCGGATCCACGGTGTCGAGCAGGGCGGTTTTTTCGGTGCCGCGGACCAGGTAGGCGTTGTAGCTGGTGCCATCGGGCAGAGGGATCAGCGCGTCGAACAGCCGGCGGTTCCAGTCCACCGCGCCAAGGAATTCCACGCCTTCGCTAAGGGTTCGTCTGTTCATGTTCTACTCCTCATCCTGATCGTAACGTGGACGCCAGCGGTGTGGTTGAGGCGCTGGGCGGCCACGGGTGACCGATACCATTGATTTGGGATTCTGCAAGGGGGCGGAATGGATTCACCCACGTCCAGGGGGTGGGGAGCCAAGCCATTTGCATTCGGGGCGGGGTGGGTTAGCTTGGCGGACATGAAATCATCGACTCACCTGGGGACGTCGCCGCGGCGGATGGATGCGGCGGCCAAGACGGGTGGCACGCTGCGGTATACGGATGACCGGGTTCGCCCGGGAACGCTGCACACGGCCATCCTGATGAGCTGCCATGCGCATGCGGAGATCCGGGGGATCGATGTGGCGGCGGCGCGGGAAGCGCCGGGGGTGCGCGGGGTGTTCACGGGCGCGGACTGGCCCGATGCGTTCATCGGCCTCTACATGGGGGACAAGCCGCCGCTGGCCCGGGGGCGGGTGCGCTATCATGGCGAACCGGTGGCGGCGGTGGTGGCGGATGACGAGGCGGCGGCGCAAGCGGCGCTGCGGCGGATTCGCGTGAACTACGCTCCGCTGCCGGCGATCGGCAGTCCCCGCGACGGGATGGCGCCGGGCGCCCCGGTGCTGCATCCGGATCTGGCGACCTATGCGCGGATTCCCGACATCCTGCCGGAGCCCGGCACCAACATCGCCAACCGCACGCGCATCCGCAAGGGGGATCCGGAGCGCGCCTTTGCCGGGGCCGAGGTGACGGTCGCGGGCGAGTTTTCGTTTCCGCCGGGCGACCATGTGGCGCTGGAGCCGCGCGTGGTGATCGCCGAATACGGTTTGGACGGGCGGCTGGAAATCGACAGCTCGACGCAATCGCCGTTCGAAGTCCGCAACCTGCTGGCGCGGGCGCTGGGGTTGCCGGAGCGCCGGATCGTGGTGCGGGCGACTCCGCTTGGCGGCGGCTTCGGCGGGAAGGCGGGCATCATGAACGAGCCGTTGGCGGCGCTGCTGGCGATGCGCTTTCCGGGGCGGCCGGTGCGCGTGGCCAACACGCGGGAATCGGACATGCTGACGAGCCCGGGGCGTCCGGGATTGCAGGCGCGCGTGCGCCTGGCGGCGCAGGCCGATGGGACGCTGCAGGCGGCGGACATCGAGTTTTGGTTTGATTCCGGCGGCTACGCCGATTACGCGGTGAATGTGTCGCGCGCGGCGGCGATCTCCTGCACCGGTCCCTACAACGTCCCGCACGTGCGGACGGATTCGTTGTGCGTCTATACCAATCATCCGTTCGCCACGGCGTTCCGGGGATTCGGCCACATCGAGCTGTCGTATGCGACGGAGCGGGCGATGGACCTGCTGGCGGACCGGCTGGGAATGGATCCGGCGGAGCTGCGGATGAAAAACCTGATCCGCCGGGGAGACCTGACGCCCACGGGGGCGCCGATGGATGCCAACACCGGCGATCTGCCCGCGTGCCTGGCGAAAGTGAAGGAACGCCTGGACTGGGACGGGGGGCCGCGCCGGGTGGTGCTGCCCGAAGGCCGGATCCGGGCCAAGGGGGTGTCGTGCTTCTGGAAGGCGCCGGCGATTCCGACATTCACGGATGCGGGCGCGGTGTTGTTTTTCGCGGAGGATGGCAGCGCCACGCTGTCCACGGGCATCATTGAAATCGGGCAGGGGGCGCTGGATGGCCTGCGCATCCTGGTGGCGGAGGCCTTGAAGACCGATCTGGAACGGGTGACGGTGACGAACCTCGTGGATACGGACCGTTCGCCGCACGACTGGGCCACGGCGGCCAGCCGGTCGCTGTTCATGGCCGGGCGGGCGGCGCTGGAAGCGGTGGAGGACGCCACGGGGCAGATCAAGCGCGTGGCGGCGGCGGTGCTGCGCTGCGCGGAGGGGGACCTGGAGGTCGGCGGCAACCGTGTGTTCATCCGCGACGAGCCGTCGCTGGGGCTTCCGCTGGAGAAGGTGGTGCTGGGGTATGTCTATCCGGACGGCGTGGCGATTGGCGGGCCGGTGATCGGGCGCGGGCGCTACATGGCCCGGCACTTGTCGGGGATGGACCCCGCCACCGGCGCGGGCAAGCCGTGGCTGGAATGGACGCTCGGGGCGGAAGGCGTGGAGATCGAGGTGGACCCGGCGGACGGCGCCATCCGGGTCGTGAAGGCGGCGTGCACGATGGATGTCGGCAAGGTGGTGCATCCGGCGCTGGCCCGTGGCCAGGTGGTCGGCGCCATGGGGATGGGGATCGGCTATGCGCTGACGGAGGGGTATGTGTTCGATGCGCGCCAAATCGTGCAGAACGGCTCGCTGCGCGACTACAAGATCATGCGCTACGGGGAAGACCCGGAGTACATCGTTGATTTTGTCGAGACGCCCCAGGGGGACGGTCCGCATGGGCTGCGCGGGCTGGGCGAGCAGGGCATCGTCGGCATGCCGGGTTGCCTGGCGCAGGCCGTGTCGCTGGCCGTCGGTGCGCCCGTGAACGAACTGCCGATGACCCCCGAAACCATCTGGAAACGAATGCAGGAGGCGTCCCGATGATCTGCGCGGATATCCACTATGTGCGTCCCGACACCGCCGAGGAGGCCGTCGAGGCCTGGCGCCGACTGCCGGGAGCGCGCTATCTGGCCGGGGGCACGGAAATCCTATCCTCGGCCCGCCGCACGGCCGCCTATGAGCTGCGCGCCTGCATCGACATCAAGCGCATCCCGGAAACCGTGCGGCACGAGATCCGCGAGGGACGCATCCACCTGGGCGCCGCGCTGGCGTTGAGCGACGTGGCCGAGGGCGAGGCGTTCCCGCTGTTGAACGCCGTATTGCGGGGCATCGCCGACCGCACGGTCCGCAACCGCCTGACCCTGGGCGGCAACGTGGCCGGCCTGCTGCCCTATCGGGAAGCGGTTCTGCCGCTGCTGCTGGCCGATGCCACGGTGCTGACCCTTGCGCCCGGCGCGGAGGACGCGCCCCCGGTCCGCCGGGAGCGCCGGTTGCGCGACGTGTTCGACAAGCGCCTGGTTCTGGCGCCGGGCGAGCTGCTGCTGTCGTTCTCGGTGCCCATGGAAGCGACCGAATGGCCCTGGAGTCACCAGCGCCGCACGCGGACATCCGTGGTGGACTATCCGCTGGCCACGACGGCCCTGGTCCGCGACGGAGAGGCCATTCGCTTTGCGGTGACCGGTGTTCATCCCTATCCCTTCCGGTCCGACGCCATCGATGCGGCGCTGACGGAGGGAGTGCAAACCGGAGCGCCGCTGACGCTTGGCGGGGTGGAATCCATTCTAGAGGCCCTGGGCGCGTTGCGCGCGGACTCGCGCGGATCCGCGGAATACCGCGCGGCGCTGGTGAAGAAGATGATTCTCACATCGCTGGAGGAACTGGCATGAAGATCATTCACGGGATCACCGAGCTCCATTTGTGCGTGAATGGCGAAGACCGCTGCGTGGCGGTTCGCCCCGGCGAAACCCTGCTGCGCGTCCTGCGCGAGAAACTCGGGCTGACCGGCGCGAAGTGCGGGTGCGAAAACGGCGATTGCGGGGCCTGCACGGTTCAGTTGGATGGGATTCCGGTCAAGTCGTGCCTGGTGCTGGCGGTCGAGTGCGACGGCAGCGCCATCACGACCATCGAAGGCCTCCGCCATCATCCGGTGCAGGAGGCGTTTGCCGCCGCGAACGGATACCAGTGTGGATTCTGCACCCCAGGGCAGATCCTGAACGCCGCCGCGCTGATCCAAGCCCACCCGGAATCCGACGAGGCTGTCGACCGCGAGTGGATGCAGAGCAATCTGTGCCGCTGCACCGGCTATGAGGGAATCCGCGACGCGCTGGCCGTGGCCCGGGCCGGCGGCGATGGAACGACGGACGCCCGCGCCCGGACGACTTCCGATTCTCTGTAGCCGCGCCCGTTGGACGCGGGGCGGTTCGGGCCTTAGAAGTGGTGGACGTAGCGCAGATTGATGCGTTCGCCCTCGGGGCGGCTCTGGGCGTCGAATTCGAAGTAGACGTTGGCGAACAGGTGGTTGTCGGCGTTGAAGCTCCAGAGCAGGCCGGGGCCGGCGGCGTAGACTTCCTCTTTGAGCGCGCCGGTGCTGTCGCCGTTTTCCCGGCTGCTTTCGATCTGGCGGAAGATGTAGCCATTGAGTCCGACGCGCAGGCGCCGTTCAATCAGCTCGTAGGACGTGGCGAGGTTGGCGTGGAGCGCCTGGCCGGCCTGGGTGTCGCGAATGTTTTCGTCCGGGGTGTTGGGATCGGTGTTCTTGGCGTTCCAGAGGTAATGGAATCGTCCGGAGAGCGTCCACTTGGGCGTGAGGAACCACGTGGCGGCCCAGTAGGGATTGAGACTGACGACATTGGCGCCGGGATTGATCGAGCGCGTTTCGTCGTATTCGCCGGTGGGCAGGATGGTCTGGAATTCGATCCGGTGGGCGAAGACCGGTCCCTGTTCGCCCATGCGGACCCACTGGAGATAGGGCCCGACCAGCAGGTCGCCGAGTCCATCCCGGGCGGTGAGGGGCGTGCCTTTTTCGGTCAGGTCGAAGGACACCACCGGGAGCATCACATTCAGTCCGAGGTTGGCACCGGTGGGGAGGACGCGCGGGCACTGATAGATGAGCTGGGAGAGGCTGATCCAGGCGGAAAGCCGGGGCTCGTCCTCGAACGGAAGGTCGGGCAGCTTTCCGGCGTTGTAATATTGGACATACTGCGCGAAATACCAGCCGGGACCCGCGGGGGGAATGCCGTCGAGGAAGCTGGTGAAGCCGAGATTGACGGCGGGTTGGTCGTAGGCCGGGGCGGTGGTCGCGATCAGCACGGCGGCCAGGGCGATGAGGACGATGAACGACAGGCGGTATTTCATGGACGGTCTCCTTGGGCTGTTTCTATTTCTAGAAACAGCAGGATGCCCGAGCGGATGAGCGTCGGCAAGCCGCAAATCACCGGAGGGCAAAAAAAATGCGTTCGGGCGCGGGCGGGGACGCACGACCGGATTCACAACCCCATTGGATTGCCGGTGATTATTGATCACCCCGCATATGTACCTGCCTATACGTCGCCCGGGGAGTGATCGCCTACCGCACCCGACCGCCAAGCGAACGGAACCACATCCGTGGGGGAATCCTCGTTGGTATGAAGACTCTTGTCTTGCGCCCCGCGGGCGGGGGGGCGGCACAATGTTCTTGAGAAAAGCGGCGGTCTGTGAAAGTATTACGCCAATGAAGATTCGTAATAACGACAACGGGGCCGGCGCGGCGCGGGTAAGCCTGTCGCTGCCGAATGGGCTGGCGGCGGAACTGGATGGGCTGGTGGCGGCGAAGGGCGCGGCGAGCCGCTCGGCGCTGGTGGCGGACCTGGTGCGCGACGCCGTGGTGGAACACCGGTCGCAAAAAGGCCGTCAGCCGATTGCCGGGATCCTCACGCTGGTCTACGACCACCACGCGCGCAACCTCCAGGCGAAGTTGACGGATTTGCAGCACGCGGCCGAGGGGTTGATTGTCTCGGTGATGCATGTACATTTGAGTCACCACGACTGCCTCGAGGTGCTGGTGGTTCGCGGTGCCGCGCACCGCGTCCGCCGGCTGGCGGATCGACTGGCGGCCGTGCGCGGGGTGAAGCATGGAAAACTGACGATCACCGCAACCGGACACAAGGAATAGGACATGAATCAGCGATGGATGGCGATGGCGAGCCTGGTCGTGGCAGGCGGGTGTGCCGTGGTTTCGGCCCAGACGCCGGTGACGCACGCGGAGTTGCAGGCGGTGACGGAAACCGGCCAGAGCGCATGGGCGGAGACGTTTCCCTTCACGATTCGCGGGGTGATCCTCAACGATCCGGAGGAAATGCTGGATGCGACCTATGATCCCCAGGCGGTGGCCTCCAACCAGATCGGCGCACAGTATCAGGTGTTCTTTCAAGGGGGGGATGGCGACCGCGGCGGAACGGCGCTGTGGATGGCGCAGAATTACCAGGCCCGGGGGCATCTCGAGCAGTACTACGCGGAAGCGGAATGGGCCAGCGAGATGCAGCGCATTCGGCAGGATGCCGCCGGGCGGCTGTTTCGAAAGGGCGACGTGATCGAGGTGACGGCGCGGCGCGCGCTTTTCTACAATGGAAAAATCAACATCAACGAGGCCCACCGGATCGATCCGGCCAACAATTTCGATATCGAGCTGGTGCAGGCCAACGCGGGGCTGCCACGGGCGGAGCCGATCACGCTGGCGGACGTGATGGATACCGAGGGAAATTTCTACTTCGATCCCACGCGCCAGTCCGGCGGCGAGCATTGGCAGGGCATGCGGGTTCGGCTCGACGGAGTGCGGCTGGTGGATACCAACGGCTGGGGGGGGGGCTCGTGGGAGCAGCGATTCTGCACCGTGGAGGATGCCGAGGGCAGAACCTTCCCGCTGCGCATGCCGCGGACGGATCTGGGCGAGCCGCCCGCGACCTCGACGTGGTTTTCCGTGGTGGGGATTCTGAACCAGGAGCGGCTGACTCCGCCCAGCTATGAACTGTTTGTGCAGGAAATCGGCCCTGTGCTCCATTTGGTCCGCGGAGCGTCGGGGGGCGTGGCCGTCCTGTTCACGGCCGACTACGAGGACTTGGTGCTGGAGGCGACGGACGACCTTGAGGGGCCGGCGGAGTGGAGCCCGGTGGACATCACGCCGGTCCGGGTTATCCTGATGGAGGACACCGGCGATGCGCCCCGGCGGACGTATCGCTTGAGGAAAGTCGATTGAACACAAGACCTGCCAGGATGGAGCGGTCGAAGCGGTCCGCGTTTACGCTGACCGAGCTGCTGGTGGTGATGGCGGTGCTGGGCCTAGTGACGGCATTGGCCGGCCCGCCGCTGGTTTCGTCGATTGAACGCGCCCGGGTCGGGCGCGTGGTGGCCGATTTGCGCATCGTGGAGGTGGCGCTGGAGGCCTACCGAACCGACCACGGGTGCTATCCGCCCGTTACGGCTTCGTGCATGGGGGGCGATGCCGAGGAGGTGCTGCAACTGCCTCGGGAGCTGGCGGACGGGGGCTATCTGCCGCGGGATCCGCGCAGCAACACCTCGGTGCTGCTGGAGGATCCGTTCCGTCCCGGGCATACGTATAAATATGCCGCGCCGGAGAAGTATTGGATGAACGGGTCCATGCAGAACCTGCGATATTTGGTCTGGGTGCCCAGCGATTTCCCTTCCAACCAGTCGGAATCGGGGCGGGCCGACGATTCGCCGAATTCGCCGCTGGCCTGGGCGGTGTGGAGCCTGGGGCCGCGTCCACAGGGGTCGCGCGCGCTTCATGTGAAAGCCCCCACCGCCGCCTTCACCTGGTATGGGGGGCTCGGAGATCACGGCGTCATTGCGCGCTACAAACAGCGCCAGGGGCCGAGCTGGTCCACCTTGCGCTGAGGACGGCCGCCGCCGGCCGCCATGACGCGTGCAGGGCATAGGCTTTGACTCGAGGGACGGCGGGGCGCTATAGTCCGAGGTCGCAGGGTCAAGGCCCGGTGGAACCAAGGATCATCATGGATGTTCAATTGCTGAAAGAAGCGGTCGGGTATGCGGCCTCGCTGATTGTTCTGATCTCGCTGCTGATGACCAATCTGTACCGTCTGCGGCAGATCAATCTGGTGGGCGCCACGATTTTTGCGCTCTACGGCTACTTGATCCAGGCCTGGCCCGTGGTGTTCATGAATATGATGATTGCGGGAATCGACATCTGGTACCTGCTGCAGATGATGCGCTTCAGCGCCTATTTCGATTTGGCGCCGGCGACCAGCGTGGGCGACGAATATCTCAAGCGCTTCTTTTTGTTCCATGAACGCGAACTGATGAGGTTCGCCCCCGGGCTGACCTTCGAGGAGCTGCTGGAGGCGCATACCTGCATTCTGTTCCGCAACATGCTGCCCGTCGGCGTGTTTTCCTACCGGCAGGCCGGGCCGGACGCGGACATTGTGCTGGATTTCATGATTCCCGAATACCGCGACAACAAGGCCGGGCGGTTTCTCTACCGGACCAAGCGGATGTTCTTCAAGGAGCAGGGCATCAAGCGCTTTCATGCCCTGGCGCGGCATCCGGCCCAGCCCAAGTATTTTTCGAAGAACGGATTCGTGCGCGAGGAGGGCAAATCGGGCGCATTCGTGAACAACCTGTAGGGGGGCCGCCATGACCGCCCCCTGGCTGGCGCTGGAAGACATCGCGGTGCGGTTCCCGATCCGCCGCGGCGTGCTGGCGCGGGTGAAGGGGCATGTGCATGCGGTGGCCGGGGTATCGCTGGAGATGGAGCGCGGGGAAACGCTGGGGCTGGCCGGGGAATCGGGGTGCGGCAAAACGACCTTGGGCCGGGTGATGGCCGGGCTGGAGCGCCCGACCGCCGGCGCGGTGAAGTGGGAGGGGCAGACGCTCTTTTCGCCGGGAACCCGCCGGCCCTTGAGCAAGGACCAGCGGCGCCGCATTCAAATGGTCTTCCAGGACCCCATGGCGGCCTTGAATCCGCGGATGACCATTGGCGACCTCCTGACGGAAGGGCTGGTCGAGCATGGGCGGTTGCGGGGAGAGACCCGCGAGGCGGCGGGGGCCCGCCTGCTGGCGGAAGTCGGGATGGACGAGGGCGCCCTGCATAAATATCCCTTCGAATTTTCGGGCGGGCAGCGCCAGCGCATTTGCATTGCCCGCGCGTTGTCGCTGGAGCCGGATCTGGTGATTTGCGACGAGGTCGTCAGCGCGCTGGATGTCAGCGTCCAGGCGCAGGTGATCAATCTGCTGATGGATCTGCGCCGCCGGCACGGCCTGGCCTATCTGATGATTGGCCACGACCTGAGTGTGCTGCGGCATGTGGCGCATCGAATCGCCGTCATGTACCTGGGGCGGTTGATGGAAGTCGGCCTGGCCGATTCCGTGGTGGGCGAACCCAAGCATCCCTATTCCCGCGCACTGGTGGCCGCGGTGCCGATCCCCGGCGAGCGCCGTCGCCGCCAGGCGCTGCCGGGCGAGCCCCCTTCGGCCGCCCATCCACCGCCAGGCTGCCCGTTCCACCCACGCTGCCCCAGCGCCATGCCGATTTGCGCGTCGCAGGCCCCGGCCTGCCGCGAGGTGGATCGCCACCTCGTCTGGTGCCATCTGTATCCGTAATCCGGCGATCAGGGCAACAGGGCGTCGAACTCGGATTCCCACTCGTTCTGGCCGTCGAAGTCCGGGGCCAAATTGCGGAGGGCGTCGACCAGTTCGGACGTTGGGTTCATCAGGGAGATGGCTCCGCCGATGGGAGGGGTACCGGGCTTCTCGGTTCGCCAGAGGAGCAACGTGGCATTGGCAGCACCGGCCGTTCCGAGACAGAAGGGCGTTTCAATGATCATGGCGGGCAATGAAAGAGTGGAACCGCGGAGAGTCGTCGGGGTCAGATTGGTGAGCGAGGCCAGTGGAGTCTGGGGGCTTCGACGAGTGATTTTCCAGGCGCCATCGGCCTGCCGGCGCTTGCGCAGCAAGACTCCGGTTTCCGCGGGCGCCAACTGGTCGGGGAGCATGTCGCCGCGCCAAACCATCCGGCCCCCCCGTCGGGAAATCGAGTGGTCGGGGGTATCGAGGATGACCAGCACCTCGGGGGGCAACGGTTCGGGGGCGGGCACAAAGTCCAGACCGCTGGCACGGGCGGCTCGTTCGACAAGAGACTCGGCATCGGTGAAGACGGCGGCGCCATCCAGTCGGGCGGGATCGAGGGGGATGGCGACCCGTTCGGCCAGCCCGGCGGTGGCCAGCAGGGTCGTCAGGAGGAAAAGCCGTGGCATCCGGCGCCTCATGGCTGATCTCCGCCCCCCCGTCGCGAGAGGTGGAGGAATTCGGTGCGGGTGGCGACGGAGTCATGGAAGCTGCCCAGCATGGCCGAGGTCACCATCCGCGAGTGCTGTTTTTCGACCCCGCGCATCATCATGCACAGGTGCTGGGCCTCCACGATGACCCCGACGCCTTCGGGCTGGAGCGTATCCATCAGGGCGCGGGCGATCTGATCGGTCAGGCGTTCTTGAACCTGGAGCCGCCGTGCAAACAGGTCTGCCAGCCGGGCCAGCTTGCTGACGCCCACGATCCGGCCGCGGGGGATATAGCCGATGTGGCACACGCCGAAAAATGGCAGGAGATGGTGTTCGCACAGGGAATAGATTTCGATGTCGCGGACGATGACCATGTGATTGGCTTCGACATCGAACAGGGCGGATTCCAGCAGGGTGGTGGGATTCTGCTGGTATCCCCGGGTCAGAAACCGCCACGCCTCGGCGGCTCGTTTGGGGGTGTCCAGGAGGCCCTTCCGCTCGGGATCGTCGCCCAACAGGGCCAGCCATTTCTTGAAGATGTCTTGCATGCCGGGGATTTAGACATACTGCCGATTCTCCCGCAACCCATTTGCACCGGTCGCGTTTCGCGGCGGGCACGCGCTTGACGGCAGGGCACGCCGGGGCATAGACTGCGCGCTTATCGGTGGCCGGAAGGGGCCGCCGTCTACCAAAGAGCGGGATGATTCGATGACGTTGACCAAAGCCTCGGAGCAGCAGATGGAAAAACTGGCCGGCCAGTCCCAGGAGGGATTTCTGGACAACCTGTCGGGCGCGTTTTTCCGCCGCATCGACTGGTGGGCGTTCTGGACGGTGCTGGCGGCGACGCTTTGGCTGTACATCTATACGCTGGCCCCGACGGTGACGCTGGAAGATTCGGGCGAGCTGGTGGTGGCGGCGGACTACCTCGGCGTGCCGCATCCGCCGGGATATCCGATCTGGACGCTGCTGGCCTGGTTTTTCAAATGGTTGTTCCACGGGGTGACCTTCCACGGCTATCCAAACCCGGCCTGGGGGGCGGGGCTGGCCTCCGCCGTGCCCGGCGCGGGGGCCTGCGCCTTGCTGGCGCTGCTGATCAGCCGGTCGGGGGCGGACCTCTTGCGCAGCGTGCCGGCGCTCAAGGGCAAGATCAGTTTCAAGACCGAGACTTGGATCTGCCTGGCGGCCGGCATTTCCGGCGGCATGCTGCTGGCGTTCAGCCCGGTGATGTGGTCGCAGAGCGTGATTGTCGAAGTCTACAGCCTGAACGCCTTTTTCCAGATGGCGGTGTTGCTGTTGATCTACATGTGGATGTGCCGTCCCAAAAGCGACACGCTGCTCTACATCGCGGCGTTTCTGTTTGGGCTGGGCCTGACCAATCACCAGACGCTCTTGTTCCTGGGCCTGGCGCTGGCGGTGGCCGTGGTGATGAAGGATGCCGACCTGTTCCGCGACTTCGCCATTGCCACCGTTCTGATCGGCACGGTGTTCATCCTCTGCGTGAAGGGAATCCTGCTGTTTGCCGCGCGCGAGCCGCTGGTCGAACTGGGCGGCGCGGATCCTTCGCTGTGGGTCTGGTCGCGCGGCCCGGACACGCCGGCGTTCTGGATCTACAATTACCTGTTCCTGGCGATCCCGGTGGCGCTGGCGATCGGTGCCATGACCCAGAAGATGAAGGGATCCGCGCGCGCCGCATTCGGGCTGGCCGGTGTTGGGGCGGTTTACCTCCTCGCGGTGGCGGGCTATGCGTATTTCGCCTCGGACGGGGCCAAGGCCGCCCCGGGGTTCAGCCCCTGGCTGTGGAATTCGCTGGTCCCGACCGACGCGGCCCGGGTGGAGTCGCCGTTTGCGGCATGGTTGTGGGGACCCGGCGGCATTGGGCCGCGCGTGGCCCTGTTGTTCCGCCTGCTCATGTTGATGCCGTTCGGGCTGGCCTTCATCGCCCTGCCGCACGGCAAGACCGTGGCCACCACCATTCTGCTCGCGGAGATCGGCGTCTCGTTCTACATGTACCTGCCGATTGCCTCCGAGCAGAACCCGCCCATGAACTGGGGCTATGCCCGCACCTGGGAAGGCTTCATCCATGCGGTCAGCCGCGGCCAGTACGAGGCGATTGTCCCCACCGACATCTTCAGCGAAAAATTCATCCAGCAGCTCGGGGCCTACCTGACCGACTTGCGCGAGCAGTTCTCGTTGCCGGTGGCCGTGCTGGGGTTTCTGCCCTTCTGCGCCTGGGGCTTCCACGTCGGCGGGAAGCGCCACTCCGCCTTCCCGGTCGCGCTGGGTTTGGTTCTGGCATCGTCTCTGTTCATCATCCTGGAGACCCTCGGCTGGGCTGGCGCGGAACGGGTCTACCGCCTGCTGATTGCCCCGATCCTGCTGCTGGCCGCCTGGGGGCTGTTCGTGCTGATGGCCCGGTTCATCCAGAACCAAATCAAAGCCCTGCTCGAACAAACCTGGGGAACGCGCCTCATGATTGGCGGTTTCCTCGCGGCGATCCTGGCCGCCGTCCTCTGGGTCGATATCATGAGCCTGAAGGCGCTCTTCGGCGGCGAGTTGTCGCCGGTCGGTCGGGTCATTTATGCCGGCGTGGTATTTGGCCCGCCGCTGGCCATTGCCGTGGCCTGGGCGCTGAACCGCTCGCCGCTGCAGCTCGATTCGGATCTGGGCCTCTCGCAGCAGCGTTGGCTGCTGACATCGGTGGTGGGGTTTTTCTCCGTCAGCGTCATCTTCCTGATTTTCCAGAATCCCTCGCTGGACATCCAGAATCTCTTCATTGGCCGGGTGCAGTTCATCCAGAGCCACGCGCTGTACGCGTTATGGCTGGGCTACGGCGTGCTGCTCTCGGCGGCCTGGCTGGAGCGCCTGCTGGGGCCGCGGGCGCGAGTGCCCGCGCTGGCCGTCGCCCTGTTGCTGCCGGGCATCCTGGTGTGGCAGAACGCCTATGACGAGGAGCAGCTCCGCAAGGTTGGCGGCGCCGAGCAGCGCGGCCACGACTTCGGCTGGCAATTCGGCCACTGGGGGCTGGAGGGCGTCCGGGGCATCGAGCACGACTTCCGCTACAAGTACCCGGATCCGAAGGAATTCGAGCGCCAGTGGGCGGCCTATCCCACGCCCGGATATCCCCCGCCCATGACCACGAATGCGATCTTCTACGGCGGCACCGATCCGGGACGGTTCGTGCCCACCTACATGATCTATTCGGCCCAGTGCCGGTCCGACGTCTATCTCATCACCCAGAACGCGCTGGCCGACAACACGTTCATGAACATCACCCGCGACCTGTACGGCGACACCATCTACATTCCGTCGATGGAGGACAGCAACGAGGCGTTCCGCAAATACGTCGAGGACGTGCAGGCCGGCCGCATCCAGGCCGGGGCCGACATCCGGATCGAGGGCGGCAAGGTCAGCGTTCAGGGTGTCGGCGGCGTCATGACCATCAACGGCATCCTGGCCGAACTGATCTTCAAGGAAAACCGGGACCGCCACGACTTCTATGTCGAGGAAAGCTACGTCATCCAGTGGATGTATCCCTACCTGACGCCGCATGGGATCATGCTGAAGCTCAACCGCGATCCGGTGCCCAGCCTGGATCCGGAACTGGTCGAGAACGATCGCAAGTTCTGGACGTGGTATACGGCCTGGCTGCTGGAGCAGTCCGCCTTCCGCCGCGACATTTGCGCGCGCAAATCGTTTTCCAAGCTGCGCAGTGCCATCGCGGGCATCTACGACTACCGGCGAATGTACGACGAAGCCGAGCTGGCCTTCAAGCAGTCCATCGAGCTCTACCCGCTAAGCCCCGAGGCCAACTTCCGCCTCGCGCAGATGTATATGAACATGCAACGCTTCGAGGATGCGGAAACCCTCATCCGCGACTTCGTCGAGCAGGATCCCCGCAACGACAGTGCGCACGGATTCCTTGGACAGATCGAAAACACCCGCCGCATGATCGGGCGCCGCCGCGATATCGAAGCCCGTCAACAGGCCCAGGGCGCGCTCTCCGCCGATGAGGCGCTCGAACTGCTGTCGATCTATCGCGCCTCGGGCATGCAGGGGGCGTTTCAACAGATGGCGCAGCAACTGATCTCCGATCCGACCCTGCCGCCGGCGCATCTGCTCTCCCTGGCCGGGTTGTTCGCCCAGGACCAGCTCATCGAGGCGCTGGTGTTCACCCTGGACCAATACACCCGGCGCGAGCCCGGCAACCTCGATGTCTGGCTCGATCTTACCGCCGCCCAGATTTTCCTGAACCGCCCCGAGGATGCCCTGCAATCCCTGCGGCGGGCCATCGATTTGGGCGGGGATACCGCCCGGCAATACGTGTTGAACGATCCACGCTATCAGCCGTTGCATAACCACCCGGAATTCCGCGCGCTCTTCCCGCGCCAGATCATGCGCTCGCCCGCGCCGCCCCCCCCGTGGCAGGGTGGGGCGCTGCCCAGCCTTCCGGGCATGGCGAGATAGGCGTGACCTCCGCCCCCCGTGCCGGAGTCGCGGAGTTCGCGGCCCTGACGCCCGATGCCGTGATGGACCGCACCGAGCGCGCCTCGGGCTGCCGGGCATCCGGCCGGTGCCGTCCGCTGGCGTCATACATCAATCGCGTTTATGATGTCGGACTGGAAGACGGTGGGCAGGTGATCGCCAAGTTCTACCGCCCCGGGCGCTGGTCCCGCGAAACCCTGCAAGACGAACACGATTTTCTGCGCGAGCTTGCCGTCGACGAGATTCCGGTCGTGGCGCCGATCGCCGATGCGGAAGACCGCACCCTGCACGATGAAGCTGGCATCGCCTTCGCGTTGTTTCCCCGCATGGGCGGGCGCACCTGCGACGAACCCTCGCGCGTGGAATGGCTCCAGATCGGCCGCCTGATCGGCCGCATCCATCAGGCCGGCGCACGGCAGCCCGCCGCGCACCGCATCACGATCGATCCGCGCCAGTCCGCGCGCATCCACCTTGATTTCCTGCGCGATTCCGGCGCGATTCCCCGCGAGGTCGAAGGCCGCTACCCCGATACCGCCGGGCGTCTGCTCGACCGCATCGCCCCGTTGTTTGATGGCGTCGAGATCCAGCGCATCCACGGCGATCTCCACCGGATGAACCTGCTCTGGCGGCCGGACGAAGGGTTTCACGCCATCGATTTCGACGACATGGCCAACGGACCCGCCATTCAGGACCTGTGGATGCTACTGCCCGACCGGCTGCCCGCCGCGCGCCCCGAATTCGAGCTGTTGCTGGAAGGCTACGACACGTTTGCGGAATACGACGACGCCCAGACGCGCCTGATCGAACCCCTGCGCGCGATGCGGTTTCTGCACTACGCCGCCTGGTGCGCCCGGCAGGCCGCCGATGCCGGCCGCGGCATTCTGCATCCCGAATGGGGCACGGCCGACTTCTGGCGCCGCGAACTCGCCGACCTCCAGCGCCAGGCGCAGGACATCGCCGACCTGGCGTGAACCGAGTTTTCCGCCCGGAAGTTTCCCCGGATGAACTCAAGCGAGACCGACGGTTAAACCCCACGGGAGAAACATACACATATACACATATGTGTATAACTCTATTCTTCTCGTGGTGGTGTGGCGGTCAGAACCCATCGCGAAGGCGCGGCGGGCGGGGCCGGGCGCGGATGGCTTGGATAATGCCGTGGTCGGCCTTGGAGAACGGATAGTCGTCGAACTGGTCCGGGCGGACCCAGGCATGCCCGGCGCAGTCGAGGTGGCGCGGGCGGCCGGAGCGGATGCGCGCGAAATGGGCGTGCAGGTCGATGGTGAAATGGGTGTAGGCATGGCGGACGGTGACAAGGTGCGGGCCGACGTCGATGTGGAGGCCCATTTCCTCCATCAGTTCACGCGCGATGCATTGCTCCATCGTTTCGCCCGGGGCCTGTTTGCCGCCGGGGAATTCCCACAGGCCGGCCAGCATGCCCTTTTCGGGGTTGCGCTGGGCGATCAGGATCTGGTGGCGGGCATTCACGATCACCGCGGCGCCGACGATCTTGTGGGGCACCTTGGCCTTCCTGGCTTTGACGGGGAAGGCCTCGGGGGTGTTCCGCGCGGCGGCGCGGCAGACGCCGCGCAGGGGGCATTCGCCGCAGCGTGGCGTGCGCGGCGTGCAGACCAGCGCCCCCAGTTCCATCCAGGCTTCATTGACGGCGGCCGCCCGGTCGCGGATCAGCAGCGCGTCGGCGAGGCGCTGGAGCCGGTTCTTCGTGGCGGGCCGCCCGACGTCGTCCCGCAGGGCGGTCAAGCGGGAGAGCACGCGGATGACGTTGCCGTCGAGCACGGCGAGGGGATGGCCGAAGGCAAAGGACGCGATGGCGGCGGTGGTGTAGGGGCCCAGGCCGGGCAGGGTGGCGAGGACGGCCGGATCGGAAGGGAGTTTCCCGCCGTGATCGCGAACAAGGAGCTTCGCGGTTTTGTGAATCTGGCGCGCGCGCGTGTAGTAGCCCAGGCCCTCCCACTGCTTGAGCACGTCCTGGAGCGGCGCGGCGGCGAGTGCGGCGGGGGTCGGAAAGCGTTTCCGGAACCGCCGGAAGAAGGGGATGACGGTATCCACCCGCGTCTGCTGCAGCATGATTTCGGAAATCCAGACCGCATACGGGCGGCGCGGTTCCGTCCGCCAGGGCAGGTTGCGGGCGTTCTGGGCAAACCACGGCAGCAGGCGGCGGCGGATCGCCGCGCGCAGGGTGTTTACGTTGTTTCGGGGCATGGTCCAGCCCGGCAAGCCGGGCGGGGAGGGGGGGGGTACTAGCGCTTCACGGATTTCTTGATGCGGTTGACATGGCCGCGGCCAAGGCCCTTGACCTCGCAACCCAGTTCGAAGTAGCGCCGGATTTTGGCGTCATCGAGAATGCCGAAGCAGTCGATGATGGCGGCAGGCCCGCCGATCTTGCGGACCACCTCGTCGGGATCGAGGTTCATGTAGGCGCTGTGGCGGACGGCGAACACGACGACATCCACATCCGGCAGCGAGGCCTCGAGGTCCTGGCGGATGGTCAGCGCGGACAGTTTGTCCTGGTTGCGGAAGAAACGCTTCAGGCTGTGTTCGGCGGAGGGATAGGAATCCTGCGACTCGAACTCCCACCAGTGGGAGACGTAGGGGTCGTGGACCCGGATTTCGGCGCCCATCTCGGTCAGCTTGCGGACGATCAGTTCGGAGCCGCTGTAGCGGGTGTCGCCGACATCCTCGCGGTACGAAGCGCCCAGCAGCAGGACTTCGGCGGCGGCAATGGGGCGGTCCAAGTTGCGCAGGGCGTCGCGGACCATTTCCGCGGCGCGCAGCGCGCGGGTGTCGTTGATGTTGATGGCGGTCGGCGTGACCTTGAAGATGTTGTCCTTCCAGCCGAGGATATGCTTATAGGCCCACATGCCGAGCCCGCCGTCCTTGGGCAGGCAGTAGCCGCCGATGCCGGGTCCGGGGAAGATGATGTTGCTGTGGGTGGGCCGCACCTTGATCGCCTGGATCACTTTCATCAGGTCCACGCCGTTCTGCTCGGCGAACAGGCTCCATTCATCGAGGAAGGCGAGGATCGTGGCGCGGTAGCTGTTTTCGACGATCTTGGCGGTCTCGGATTCGATGGGGCGGTCCAGGACCGTCAGCGGAAAATCCTTCGTGTTGAGCACCTCGTTGAGGAACTTCACCACGCGCCCGCGGGCGGGTTCGTTGATGCCCGAGCAGACACGCCAGAAGTCGCGGATGCTTTTAACGTAGTCCCGGCCGGGCATGACGCGCTCGTAGCTGTGGGCCAGCAGGGGTTCGCTGGCGATGCCGCGTTTCTTGAACATCTTCTTGAACTGTGGGTAGGCCACCTGCTCGGTGGTGCCGGGGGCGACCGTCGTTTCGATCAGGACCAGGCAGTCCGGCTGGATGCGCTCGGCGATGGTTCCGAAGGATTTCTCAAGCGCGGCCATGTCGGCGCGCCCGGTGGCCAGGTCGCCAAGGGATTCTTTAAGATAGTCGCACTGGACATCCACCACGACACAATCCACCAGCTTCAGCACGTCTTCGTTGTAGGTGGCCACCAGCGTCTTCTTATCCAGCACGCAGCGGCGGATCATCGGGTCCACCTCGGGATCCTCGGCCTTGACCGGGGATTCGCCGCGGTTGAGCAGGTGGATCTTCCAGAAGCTGCGCGTGCTGGGGCGCTGGACGCCAATCACGAACTTCGACGGCTGGCCACTTTCGTCGGTGGTGTCGGCCACGATGGCCGCCATGACCGCCCCGACAAACCCGACGCCCAACACCGCGACGATCTCGCGGCCTTTGGCCCGGTTTTCCTCTACCAGCTTGGCGATGCGGTCGAATTCGGCCGGATAATCGGACTTTGCGGGAATTTTAAATTTCTCGCCGGCGGGGCTGACACTGTACTGGGGTTCTTTGGCTTCCATGGCAACGATCCTTGTGAGGGGGCTTGAATGGCACTCAACAGATCGACGACCCATACCCTTTTGCGGCGTCCGCCTCAATGAAAATCCAGATTGGCGCCAGGCAAAATCAAGAATCAGGGGCTGACCCTGGAGCCAGCAGGGAGGGGATTCTGTCAACCACGGATGGACACGGATGGGGTCGGAGGTAGGGCGGGCTGGCTCAGCCCGCCGGGCTGTTCCGATTTGATTTTTAACCACGGATCCCGACTTTCCAAGAGGTCGGGACGGATGGACAGGATGGAATCCTGCAAATCCTGTCCAAGATATTTCCTGTTTTCCTGTGTTTCCTGTTTTCCTGCTTTGGTTTTACCCGGTTTCCCCCTTGGCGATCTTGGCGGCGTGGCGTGAGGATGGCTGTTGGATCGGAGCCAGGAAGAGGCCTCACGCCAAGACGCAACGGGCACCGCCGAAGAGACCCACCACGAATAGCAGGCAATGAACACGAATGACGGAAGGAGGACCGGGGCGCTGACCCGGCGGGATGCGGACCGGCTTCACCCACGGGGCCCGCCTTTGCCAAGGCTTTCGACTTCGCCAAGGCTTCGTCGGACAAGTCGGCGGACAAGCATTCAACAAGGAATGATCAATCTTCAAGTGGTAGGGCGGGCTGGCTCAGCCCGCCGGGCTGTTCCGGAACAGCCAACCACGGATGGACACGGATAGACACGGATGGGATCGGAGGTAGGGCGGGCTGGCTCAGCCCGCCGG
>CAYNSH010000025.1:0-41484 GCA_964399775.1 uncultured Verrucomicrobiota bacterium | reverse complement strand
CGATATAACAGGCCAAATCTGCATGTTTTCAAAAATTAAACCGGACAGCAGTGATAAATAGTATATAATGAAGCCATCCACTATTCACCCATGCCACACCCGATATTCTACAACATCCTCGCGAACCGTATTTTGGCGCGGGGGGGGCATCCTTCCCGCGGGGCAAATTCGGGGTCCTGGGTTGGTGACAGCGTGCGCGGGAATCGTGCGCGGGAATCGTTGACATTCTTGAACCGGTTGTCTACATGTTCCCCATCCAGTTTGAAGACTGGACACGAAAGGAGCCGGCGATGCAAATGACCGTCAAGGATGCGGCCAAAGCCATGAATGTGGCTGAAAAAACGGTGTATCGCTGGATTCAATCGGGCGGCTTGCCGGCTTACCGAGTGGCAGGCAGCTACCGGATCAACCGCGCCATGCTGTTTGAATGGGCCACCGCCAAGCGGGTGAACTTCCGTGAGGACCTGTCCGCGGAGTCCGAAGACCTCCGGCCCTTGCCCAGCCTGGCCGATGCTCTCCAAAATGGCGGGATCCATTACCGCGTCGGTGGCGCCGACAAAAACGCCGTGTTATCCGCCATGGTCGATCTGCTCAAACTGCCCGATGCCGTGGACCGTGCCGTCGTGCGGCAAGCCCTGCTGACCCGCGAGCAATTGCAGTCCACCGGGGTGGGCGACGGCATTGCCCTGCCCCACGTGCGCAATCCCGGTCATTTCGGTTTTGGCGCCCCCGCCGTCTGCCTGGGATTCCTCGAAACCCCGATCGAATTTGGCGCCCTGGACGGGAACCCCGTCAAGGTGCTCTTCCTGCCCCTGGCCCCCGACACTCGCACCCATTTGCACCTGCTCTCGCGGATCGCCTTCGCCCTGCGCCATCCCCGATTCAAGCGCCTGCTGGAGCGCGAAGCTCGGCGTGAAGATCTGCTGAAAGCGGCTCGAGAACTCGAGCCGCCTTCTTCGTAATCCCCCCGACGATAAACCCCGCCTTACACCGGCGGCTTGGTCTTGGGCAGACCCCGGCCCCGGTCGCCATCCTTCCAGCGGCCTTCGGTTTTGAGGACTTCGATACGCTCAAAACGCTTCAACACGTTGCGGCGGGTCGCGACCTTGCTGGCGGACTTCAAACTACGATGCATGGACATGGGGACTTCTCCGGTTCAACTGCTTCTCTGGGCTGTTTTTCGACCCGCACTTGTACCATACCCATGCGGGTTGTCAACTCGTACGCGACACTCGTACGCGATGGCGAAGAGGCTTGGGCGGGGCGGGCATCATGGCTTCGGTTCGGCCGGGACGGGCAATTCTTCCGGCGCGAAGACGGGCGGCTCCGCCTCCTGGTGCCCAGCGCCCATCCAGTGCCGCACACCCGGGACCACCTGGCGGACCACGTCGCGAAAGGTCAGCAGAAGAAAAAGTCCCAGGAGCAGGATGGCAAACACATTGGCCAGCAAGTTGACCAGCCGCTTTGGGGCCGGGCGCCGGGCCCCCCATTCGTACAGATTCAGGACGACATGCCCCCCATCGAGGATCGGTATGGGCAACAGGTTCAGGATGGCCAGGTTGACATTGAGGAAACCGGTAAACCACACCGCCAGGATAATACTCGACCGAACGGTATGCCACAGCATGATCAGGATCAGGACCGGCCCGCCCACGGCATCCGCCGCCGCCCCCGAGGTGGCCGGCGTGGTCAGGGCCCGCAGGAAACGGAAAATGGCGCCGGCATGGCTCTTGACCTGCGCCCAAGGCGTCGGATACGCCCGGGTTTCGAAATCCAAATCGCCGATCAGGTTGAACTGGATGCCGATCAGGTAGCGTTCGCTGCGCGGTTCAAAGCGCGCGGACACCCAGGTGCTCACTTCGGTTCCATCGCGCCGCAGGACGATTTCCGCGGAGCGGCCCGAGGAAGCCTCGACCAACTGGCTAAGGTGGGCGCGACTGAAGACCGCCTGGCCATCAAAACGAAGGATCTGATCACCGGCCTGCAAGCCGGCGGCTTCGGCGCCCGATCCCGCAAACACCGCGGCGACATGACAGGGATCCATGCCATCGAGCCCGGGCAGCATGCGAATCCCCACCGACAGGCGCTCCGCGGTCAGGGTGACGTCGCGCTCATCGCCCTCCGGCGTCCGCACCAGGAGGCGCACGTCATCGGACGCGGCCAGGGCCACGCGTTCGGTCAGTTCCATCCAATTCGCGACGGTCTGTCCGTCGATGCTCAACACTTCGTCTCCGGGAGTCAGCCCGGCTTCCGCGGCCGCGCTGTCCGTCGCCACATAGCCAATGATGGCATTACGCTCCTGCAACGAAGACGGCTTGCCGACCGCCCAGACAATCGCCGCCAGAGCAAAGGCAAAGACCACATTCCCAAATGCGCCGGCGAGAGAGACGATGATCTTCTTCCACGGGGCCACGCGGGGGAGGTTCTGAAGTCCGAGGTCCGAGGTCCGAGGTCTGGGATCGGGAATTGAGAATTGGCGGACATCGGACGTCGGATCTCGGACCTCGGGTTCCTGCCCTCCGCTCTCCGACCTCTGCCCTCGGTCCTCTGTCTTCTGACCCCGGTCTTCTGCCCCCGTTCCTTCCAGGAACGAATTCGGATCCATCTGCGGCAGGGCCACATAGCCGCCGAATGGGATGGCGCCGATTTTCCACACGGTGGAGCCAAAGCGTCGTTTCCACAGGGCCGGGCCCATTCCAATCGAAAACACATCCGCCACCATTCCCAGCAAACGCGCGGCGATGAAGTGTCCCAGCTCGTGCACGAAAATGCTCAGGCTGAACAGCAGGACAATGGCCAGGATGGGAAGGAGGAGAGTCATCATCCGAGGTCCGAGGTCCGAGGTCCGAGGTCCGAGAACCGAAGAGTGAGGTCGGCGGGAGGAAGGTGGAGCAGATCGTGGTTCATGGGGATTTCATGCTTTCGGGTTTCGGAACATCCGACATCGGACCTCCGACCTCGGTTCCTCAGGCCACCAGCCTGAGGAACAAATACACGCCCGGGGCGGTGAAGAGAATGCTGTCGAGGACATCCAGCAGGCCGCCCATGCCGGGGATGATGCCGCCGGAATCCTTGACATTGGCGGCGCGCTTGAAGAGCGACTCCGTCAGGTCGCCGACAATGCCGCACACCGACAAGAACAGGCCCAGGGGGATGGCGCGCAGGGGGGTCAAGCCCAGGCGGCTGAGGGGAACCGAAGAACACTCGAGCCCCCAGACCAGCAGGGTTCCGGCCAAGGTGCCGATCGCCATTCCGCCGAACACGCCTTCCCACGATTTGCCCGGGGAGATGCGCGGGATCAGCTTGTGGCGTCCGAAGGCGCACCCGACCAGATAGGCGCCGATGTCCGTGAACTTGGCCGCAAACACGGCGTAGAGCAGCAGCCAGCGCCCGGGCCAATAGATGCTTTCGGAAAACGCCTCCGGCCGGCCGAAGAGCAGCAGCTTGGCGAGAAAATTCCACAGCAGGCCGATATAGAGCACGCCAAAGAGGGTTCCGCCGATCGTTTGCAGGGGATGGGGGTTATCTTTTTGAGGAAACTGGCGCAAAAAAATGCCGATGGTCGCGGCGAACAGCACGACGGCATCCCAGGATCCGTCGGCCCGATGGCCATCGCGCATCCCGGCGCACCAGGTCACGACCACGAGCAGCACGCAGGCGGCGGTTCCGTAGCGGCTGAAGTTGGGGATGCCCGCCGCGGACATCATCTGGTAGAACTCCAGAGCGATCACCACCGCGAGCAACGACAAGATGACCGGCGCCGCGAGATCCGGCAGCAGAAAGAACGCGGCAAACAGGATCGCGGCGATGGAGAAGCCGCTCAGCAGCCGGTGCTTGATGGCGGGCAAGCTCATGCGGGCGCCCCGAAGCGCCGCTGGCGGCGGGAATACTCGGCCAGGGCTTCCGCAAAATGCGGCTCGCGGAAATCGGGCCAGAGGACATCCGTGAAGTAAAACTCGGCATAGGACAGTTCCCAGAGGAGGAAATTGCTCAGGCGCAGTTCGCCGCTGGTGCGAATCATCAAGTCGGGATCCGGCACATCCGGCAGGTAGAGGTGGCGGGAAATGGTCGGCTCGTCAATCTGGTCCGGATCCAGCTCGCCGGCCTTGACCTTGCGGGCGATGGCGCGGACCGCATCGGCAATCTCGGTGCGCCCGCCGTAGCTCAGCGCCAGAATCAGATGCCAGCGTTCATACTGCCGGGTGGCGGCCATCACCCGTTCCAATTCGGTCCGGACGGCCTTGGGCAGGTCGTGAATACGCCCGGTCACGCGCAGGCGCACCTGGTTTTCGTGCAGCTCGTGTTCATCCTTCTTGAGAAACGTCTTCAGCAGTGACATCAACCCGGAGACTTCTTCCTTGGGCCGCACCCAGTTCTCCGTACTGAAGGCATAGACCGTCAGGTATTCCACGCCGTGATCCCGGCACGACCGCAGCACCGCCCGCAGCGATTCCGCTCCGGCCCGGTGTCCGAACAGCCGCGGCCGGCCATGCTGCCGGGCCCAGCGCCCGTTGCCATCCATAATCACCGCGACATGGCGCGGAACACAGGTTGTTTCTTGCGGAACCGTCATGGGCGACCTTCCGGAAGCAGGGTATCCTCGCGGCGGGGGCCCAGCGAGACAATTCCCACCGGCACACCGGTGATCTCCTCCAGTCGCGCCATATACTGCCGGGCGGCTTCCGGGAGATCCTCCCGCCGCGTGGCGCCCCGGGTGGTAGAGAGCCAGCCGGGCATTTCTTCATAGACCGGGCGGCACCGCGACATCTCGCGGATGTTGGCGGGGACGGCATCGATCCGCCGGCCATCGAGTTCATAGGCCGTGCAGATCTTCAGGGTCTTGAAGCCATCGAGGACATCCATCTTGGTCAGCGCCCATTCATCCACGCCGCAGGTCATGACGGCATGGCGAGCCACCACCGCATCGAACCAGCCACAGCGCCGCGGACGCCCGGTGGTGGCGCCGAATTCGCGGCCGACGCGGCGGATTTCCTCCCCGTCGGCATCGAGCAACTCGGTGGGAAAAGGTCCCTCGCCCACGCGCGTCGTGTAGGCCTTCACGACGCCGACCACCCGGGACATCCGGTGCGGCGGCACGCCCGAGCCCGTGCTCGCCCCGCCGCTGCCGGCATTGGAGCTGGTCACGTACGGGTACGTGCCAAAATCGATGTCGAGCATGATGCCCTGCGCGCCCTCGAACAACATCGATTCGCCGCGGGAGACCGCCCCGTGCAGCAACGGCACCGTGTCGCAAATCAACGGACGCAGGACATCCAGCGCGGACTGCGTGGCGGCCAGCACCTCGTCATAGTCGACCACCGGGGCCCCCAGCGCCGCCAGCACGCGATTTTTGTCCTCCACCCGCGATCGCAGCAGGCCGGGAAAATCCGGATCGATCAGATCGCACATTCGCAACCCGAAGCGGGACGCCTTGTCGCCATAGGCCGGGCCGATGCCGCGCAGGGTCGTGCCGATCTGGTCGCCTTTTGCGCGCCGGGCCTCGCCCTGCGCATCCAGCATCCGGTGGTAGGGAAAAACCGCATGCGCCCGGTCGCTGATGAACAGCCGCCCCTCCACGCCAAAGCCGCGCTCCGTCACGCCGCGGATCTCCTCGACCAGCGCCACCGGGTCCAGCACCACGCCGTTGCCGATCACGCAGCGCTTGCCCTCGTGCAATATCCCCGACGGCACCAGGTGGAGCACGAAGCGCTCCTCGCCGATCTCCACCGTGTGCCCGGCATTGTTGCCCCCCTGCGCGCGCACGACCCAGTCGACGCGCTCGGTCAGCACGTCGATGATCTTTCCTTTACCTTCATCGCCCCATTGGGCGCCGATCAGGATGGTGTTGGGCATGGGAACGTCCTTTCAGGAGTCCGGGGACAGGAGACCGGGGCAGGAGACCGGATGTTCAAGATCCAATATCCAATGTTCAAGATCCAATGTCCAAGGAAAGCGGAGACCGGGGGGCGGAAACCGGCCCCGGTTTTCCACGGCGTGGAACATAGTTTTCCATGGCGTGGAAAATTTCGGGAACCGTTTTCCATGGCGTGGAAAAAACGGGCGGACATTTTCCACCGTGTGGAAATCCGTTTTCCACGCCGTGGAAAACCGGTGCGGGATCCCCGCCTGTCCACGTTTCCAGTTTCCAGTTTCACGCATCCGCTCCATAGTAGTCCCGGTACCATTCAATAAACCGCGCCACGCCGGTTTCCAGCGGAGTGGCGGGAGCAAAGCCGACATCGCGGCGCAGATCTTCGACCTCCGCGCAGGTGGCCGGCACGTCGCCGGGCTGCATGGGCAGGTTCTCGCGGATGGCCGTTTTGCCCAAGGCCTGTTCGATGATTTCAATGAAGCGCTCCAGTTCCACCGGGGTATGATTGCCGATGTTGTAGACCCGGTAGGGCGCGGGGCTGGTGCCGGGGTCGGGCGCAGCGCCGTCCCAGTCGGCATTCGGTTCGGCGATCCGGTCGGCCACGCGGATCACGCCCTGGACAATGTCATCGATGTAGGTAAAGTCGCGCCGCATCCGGCCATGATTGAAGACCCGGATCGGCTCCCCCGCCAGGATCGCCCGGGTGAACAGGAACAGCGCCATGTCCGGACGCCCCCAGGGGCCATAGACCGTGAAAAACCGCAGCCCCGTGGTCGGCAACCCGTACAGGTGCGAATACGTGTGGGCCATCAGTTCGTTGGCCTTCTTGGTGGCCGCATAGAGCGAAACCGGGTGGTCCACATTGTCGTGCACCGAAAACGGAAAGTGCGCATTCAGCCCGTAGACGGAGCTGCTCGACGCATAGGCCAGGTGCGGTGTTTGGGCGTGGCGGCAGGCTTCCAAGATATTCAGGAAGCCGACGAGGTTGCTTTGCATGTAGGCCTCGGGATTCGTCAGCGAATAGCGCACGCCGGCCTGCGCGGCCAGATGAATCACGCGGTCGTACGGCTCCGCGCCGAACAGCGACTGGACGGCCCCGGCATCGGCCAGATCCCCCTTCACAAAGTGAAACCCCGGCTGCGACGACAACTGGTCCAGCCGGGCCTGCTTCAGCGATACGTCGTAGTAGGGATTGAGATTGTCAAACCCCGTCACCGTATCGCCGCGCGCCAGCAGCTTCTTCGCCACATGATACCCAATGAACCCCGCCGCGCCTGTCACCAGTATGTTCATGCTAGAGCAACTCTCCTTGCCGTCCGCCCGGCGTCAAGCCCAGCACGCGGTAGGCCGATGCCGTCGCCGTCCGGCCCTGCGGCGTCCGCGCCAGCAACCCCTGCTGGATCAAATAGGGTTCATAGACTTCTTCAATCGTTCCGGATTCTTCGCCCACCGAGACGGCGATGGTGTTCAGTCCCACGGGCCCGCCGCCGAACTTTTCGATAATGGTCTGCAAAATGCGCTTGTCCATTTCATCCAGCCCGTGCCGGTCCACATCCAGCATGGCCAGCGCGCGGTCGGCCACCTCGCGGTCGATTCGATTGTTGGCCCGGATCTGGGCATAGTCGCGCACCCAGCGCAGCAGGTTGTTGGCGATGCGCGGCGTACCGCGCGAACGCGCCGCGATCTCCGCCGAACCGTCCCCCGTCAGGTCCACGTTCAGGATCCGCGCCGAGCGCTCGATCACCCGCTCCAGTTCCTGCGGAGTATAGTAGTCCAGGCGGTTGGTGGTGCCGAACCGCGACCGCATCGGCGCGCTCAGAAGCCCGCTGCGCGTCGTCGCCCCAACCAAGGTGAACCGCGGCAGGTTCAGCCGCACACTGCGCGCGTTGACGCCCTGGTCCAGGACGATGTCGATCACGAAATCCTCCATCGCCGAATACAGGTACTCCTCGACACTTTTCTGGATGCGGTGGATTTCGTCGATGAACAGAATGCTGCCCTTTTCCAGGTTCGTGAGCATTCCCGCCAGGTCCCCCGGCTTGGCCAGTACCGGGCCGGAGGTCGCCTTGACCGCCACGCCCATCGCCGCGCCGAGAATATAGGCCATGGTTGTCTTGCCCAGGCCCGGCGGCCCGCACAGCAGCACATGATCCAGCGACTCCCCCCGGCCCTGCGCCGCCGCCACGCTCAATTCCAGGCGCTCGCGGATTTTCGCCTGCCCCACGAAATCATCAAACCGCCCCGGACGCAGAGTCAGTTCAAACTCGGCGTCCGCGCGGTTCAGGGTCTCGGATAGGGTCCGGTCTGCCATAGGGGGGGCATTGAAGCAGAAAGGCCCGCGCGACACAAGCGCAGGCCAGAAAATGGTGCACCCGGAGGGATTCGAACCCACACGCTTTTAAGGGCATAAGAACCTGAATCTTACGTGTCTGCCAATTTCACCACGGGTGCGCCGGTTGTGAAATCGTCGGCAACCTACCAGCCCCCCGCCCCAACGTCAATGGGGGAATCCGACTATTCGGCGGAGGGCGCCACTTCGATTCGGTAGCGGGTGCGCAGAAAGAGGGCGGGCCCGGCATCCGTCAAGCCTAAGCGCAATCCGCGCGGATCTTCCGTGGCGGTCAACTCGCCTGGAAGCGGCGATCGCCAGTCCCTCAAATCGTCGGAGACGTCGAAGTCGATCGCCACGTCCGCCGCATCGGGATTCAAAAAAAGGCGGAATTCGCGGCCGGCCTCAGGGCTGGCCTGAAATCCGCGCGGACGGGCGGGATCAGACGGATCGGCGCCGGCGGCATAGTCTTCGAGGTGGCGGGCGGCCTCTTCCTCGGGCATTCCGGGCAACAAGCATTCTCGCCATTCCTGGAAGGTCTCCAGGCGGCGCAGGGAAAGCAAGCCCAGACCCGTGCGGGGATGGCTGTCCAGATGCGTGAAATCGCCGGCCACCAGCAGGGCGTTGAAATCGGGCAGAACGGTGAGCGAATTGAGGCGGGCATCGCGCCGGCGGTTGGCAAACGCGGCGGAGACGAACTCGCCCCCTTGTACCACGTTCCACAGCCCCGTGGTCCATGGCAGGGTGCGAGAGAAGTGGGGCGCGACAAAGGTCGGATCCACCCGCCCGTCGGCATGCAGCCGAACCATGCGGCGGAATCCGCCGGCCACGCTCAAACGGCCCTCGACCAGCCATGCGTCGCCGGGCAACGGAACCACCTGATTGATTCGGGTGCCGTCGAGGAAATCGGATTGGAAACCGGGATCGACACCGCTATCGAGATCCCAAAGGGCAAGCTGCTGGGCGTTGTTGTCCCGAAAATATCGCAAGACCAGGCGGCCGTCGGGCAGCTCCAGCATCGGCGTGCTATGGGGCGGAAAATCCATCGTGCCCCGCAGGGAGCCATCCGGCGCAAAAAGCTGCTGGCCCAACAGAAACGAACCGTCGTCGAGCGCAAACAGACCACTAAACCAACGCCGTTCGCCGGCGAATGCAAAAGCGGGATCCGGCGTGCCGTCGGACAGCAGGCGCTGCCATACCGGGGAAGGAACCTCCCGGTCGGGCAACATGTAGTGAACCAGCATCGCGCCGCCGGGAAGCGGGGCGACGTGGAAGGAGCCGATATATGTCGAATAGACCGGCTCCATCCCGGGAATCGCCCAAACGCTGCCGTCCCGGGGCAGGTAGCGCGGCGAATCCGGATCGATCGTCCCGTCGCGCCGCAGCCGCAAAATGCGCGTCTGGGTGCCGTCGGGAAAGTCATGAATGCCGCGCAGGGGGACGAGCAGAGACTGGCGGTCGCGGGTGAATTGGTACGACTGGGCGGCGGGCAGATCGAGCGGAGGCTGGAAAGCGGGATCGGGCTGGAAAGAAGAGTCCAGCACGATCAGGGGATGCTCCGCCGGGCCATCCGGGGCAAGATCCCGGTGAATGAGAATGCCGCCATCGGCGAACGTTCCCAGCACCGTTGCGGCGGGATCGGTCGCGAGATCCGGGGCTTGCCAAGTGGGGTCGGGCGTGCCGTTGGGCAGGATGCGTCGGACGTGGCTGTGGTGGATCCGCCCGTCGGGCAGAAGATGCAGCACCGGGACATCCAGAGCCACGCGGAAATCGGGATCCTCCGTGCCGTCGGGATGGATGCGGACCAACTCATGAAATATCTGTCCATCTCGGATTTCCGTGTTCTTCAGCAGCAGCGATCCATCGGACTCTTCGGCCAGCAACAGGGAGCCGAACGGATCGCAACGGGAGTACGCGTGGATCAGCGCCCCGCTGTCGTCATAGGCCTCGATTTCGTAGCACGTGCGGGGCGTGGAAGGCCATAAGCGGATCCAGGAATCGTCCCAATGAATCAGGCGGAAAGCGCCGCCGGCGCGCGGAAGGATCCGATAGCCCCGGTCGCGGGAAAATTCCCGGGGCGGGAACGATGGATCCAGTGCGCCATCCGCGTCCACGCGGAAAAGAACATACGGCGGTTGCGACCAAAGGATCGGGCCAGACCCATCCAATTCCTCCCGCCCCAGCACCCATAATCTGCCATCCGCGGCGGGAACGGCTTGGACGGCGGGTTGGGGCCAAGAGGCCGGGTCGGCCATGGGCAATCGTTCAAACGTGCCGCGGCGATACGCTTCCAGGCGGCGACCGTCCGGGTGGCCCCGGAACATGTAAAGAATAGAGTCAGTTTCGAACAGGATTTCCGGGGCGCCGGTGTGGCCGGACAAAAAGGAATAGCGCAAATCCCGTGTGCCATCCGGGCGATAGGCCAAGGGATGACTGGGAAACGAATGGACCCATGTGCCATCCGAAAGCGGCACCAGAGGCTCGGAAACAGGCGTGCCCAGCATGATAACGCCGCTTGGCAAATCGGGGCCGCTGATGGCCACGGCCTCCGGCTCGAACACGGCATCCAGCCGGCCGTTCGGCAGCAGCTTCGCCAGGCCGGGCCGGGGGATGCCGTTGACATGCGTGAAATCCCCGCGCAGCAGGACGGTACCATCCGGGGCCACGGCCGAGCCAGAAAGCGTCCCCCGGGCCATCGCCAGCTCAGGGGCGTCCGGCAGCACCCCGCCCGGCGGAATCGCCTCCACTCGAAGCGGAAACCCCGCCAGCGCCAAGCCCAATGTCCAACCGGCCCGGACGGTCTGGAAAACCCTCGTCACGGCGTCAGACTGCTCTCCCCGACCGCCCGAGTCAAGGACGTTGCTGGACGAATGAAGAGGCGGAAGGTGGCGGGACGGGGGCGTCCCGGCTCCAAGCCGCCTGCCATTTCCTGCTGTTGTGGCTCCGATGGCCGGGGGGTTATTGTCTCCGAATGCGGTAGTAGCGGCGGGGATGGCTGCTCCAGGCCGGATCGAAGAAGTAGATGGGGTCTCCCGAAAACGTATTGGTGATCAATGTCACCCAGTTGGTCGTGGCCAGGTTGGTACTGGCCTGGACCAGGACCACTTCTCCAGCGGTCCAATTCATGTTGAATCCGAACCGGTTGGAAACCATGCCGAAACTGGCATCGGCCAGAAACGCGGGGCGATCGGCGGCCGTGGCGGCCGTGGTAAATTGCCAGACCTCTCCGGTGGTCACTCCGTTGGCATTGGTGGGATCCACGCGCCAGTAGTAGGTCGTGGAGGGAGCTAGATTGGTGGATAGCGTGGTTGCGGCCAAGGCGCGCGCAAAGGGCGGCGTGGGGGTTGTGCCCATATTCAGCCGGTAGCCACTGGCGCCCGCGGCGGCCGTCCAGGACAACGTGGCATTCGTCGGCACGCCGGTATTCAGATGGGCCGGCACCGGTCCCGCCGCCTGAGCGGGCGAGGCGCCGGCGGCATAGCTGACCTGCAGATCATAATTTGCGGCATGGCCGAATTGCCCGCTGGCATTGGTCAACCGGATCCGGACCGCGCCATTGGACCAGCAGTTCCAAACGATCTTCGATGCCCGGGGTTCCCCGCCCCCGTTGTCGTCCTGCGCGATCTGGGAGGTTCCATTGTTTTCAAAGAGAGTCAGCACCGTATCCGCGCTGGCACCCAGATTCGTGGTCCAGATGGTATAGCGGCGGTTGGCGCTCACCGCCAGCCGCACCCAGTCCACGTCCCCGGCATAGCTGAAGTTGCGGGTCTGCCGGAATTCGTACAAATGGTCGGGCAGGATGCTGACGGTCGTGGCGGCGGTATTGTCGCCCATGGCCTCGTATTCGTCCACGGGGGTCCCTCCGGGAACAATTTGATCCATATCCAGATTCCCCCAGGACCCGGCAAAGAAATTGACGTACTGGCTCTCCGTTCCGCCCGTATTCAAATGGATGTAAACGGTACTGTTCACCACGTTCGACATCGCTTTGAACCCGATCACGGGGACCTGATGGGCCCCGCCGAAGTAACTGCCCCACGAGCCAATACTGAGGGGGCGCCCCGCGTTGATTTCGCCCTGGATGATGCCCAGATAATTGCTGCGTTGCGCGGTGGTGTTGACGGGGCCGTGATACGTCACGTTAAAGGCCAGTCCGTTTGTTCCGTTGATGAACTCCTCCAGAATGGCATCCTCGTCGACTCGTTCCAACCCGTAGTACTGGTGAGCCAGGGCCGCGACGACGTTCGAGACATTCGCCTGGTCGTGGCCGGGGGCCACGGGCTGAGAGGGCTGGCGCAAGGGCGCCGGACCGTTGTCGATCAGATTCCAGTATTTCACCCCCGTGGAATACGCGTTGCGATCCCAGTAGGCCAAAATGTCGGCGTTGGCCGTGGCCCAGCACACGCCGCCGGCGCTGGGCGGATAATACATGGTGGGATTGTTCAGATAGGTCGGCACCGAAGAGGGATTGTTGGTCGCTCCGGGAATATAATTCTCCGCCTTGACGCCGTCGGGAGGCGGAGCCGCGCCGACGTATTCAATGATCAATTGCGCGGGGTTCGCGCCATAATAGGCCGCGCTCTCCATGGCGTAGATCAGTTGATGCCCCCCGGACGATGCTGTATTGCGCAACTGAATGGCGATGGGATTGCCGCTGGCCCATCCCGGGCGGTTGATGATCTCTTGGACAACGGTCTTGATGTCGGGACTGGTATACACTCCGTCTTCCGCCCATGGGGTGGGTACATTCCAAGCCACTGACGCAGAGGTGATCGTGCGCGCGCCAATGTATTCCCCGACATGGAACGGATCCGTGGCATCGTAGGCTTCTCCGCGGATGGAGAACGACGAGGCGCCCGTACCGGGTAAATACGCCTGGACACGCAAGTAGGCATGGGAAATGACCGTTTGATTGGTCAATGGAATGCCATTGAACCGAAAAGCGCCGATCAAGAAGGGGGCGGAGAAATCGCCGTGATAGCCGCACGCCACAAAATCATCCGTCCAAATATCTCCTGAAACGGTTAGGCCATAGGCATCATCATTCACATCCGATACCGTATTGGTGATGATCGCGGCCTGAACGCAGGCCGTTGCCACCAGTTGAAGGACCCAAAGCCAGACCAGACGCTTGGAATTCATTGGGCACCCCCGATCGTCTTGCTCTCCGTTCGATAGGGCGCCCAGGCCTCCTGGCTCATCCGGGCGAGATCGGGGTCCGGTTGCCGTGGCGATTGGAGGCGCGCCTGGGCCTGGGCGTCCGGTTCCGTCACCACGGCATGGGTCCTGAGATCAACCACCATCGCGTCCCCGCCGCCATCGACGGGTTCCACCAGAAACGCCTCGTCAAAAAAGCCCAGCATCAGGTGATGACGAACCCGCCATGGTTTACCGTCCTTCTCCCGCCCTGCCAGATCCAGCGCATTCACCTCCCGAACCCGTTGAAACGGCAGCCCCCGGAAACAACGCAGAACCGGCGGCGCGGTATCCTCAGCGGAAATCATGATGGTGGCATAGCGATCCTCCCCGCGCAGTTCGGGTTCGTACCCCGTCGGCCTTCCGCTCTGACCGGCGAGATCCGCGCGAGTCCGTGCAACGAACTCCTGGGGTGAGTTGCGCGCTTGGTCATCCGACGTTTTGCCGCCCGACTCGAAAACGAACAGGAAAGCGCCCGCCTCGCCCGACAGGAGGTGCAGCGTGATTTCATCCGCCAAGAACCAATCTCCCGGGAAAAAAGAGGGTAACAACGCGGAAGCGGCGCCAAACGCCTCGTTGCGTGACACGGGGGCCGCCTCCGACAACCGGGCCCATCCGCAGACCAATAACGCCATCAGCCAGATGGCCCGACCGAGTACCGTACGTCTCATGTGATGCTCCTCCTTGGATGACCTGTCCGCGGACCGCGGATATTCAACCAGGCAAAATTTACTCCCGGCGTTTCGTGGAGCACAACACAATTCACCCATGGATCGAGACGTGGGGGGGGGGGGGGGGTATCTGCAGGCAACGACCGAGATAATCCCGGCTACGGATGAACCTTCGATTGTACGGATTCGATCCGGGCGGCCCCTGGATCGGATCCGTGAAATCCGCGAAACCGCGCCAGCCCACGTGGCAAGTCCGTAGCCGGGCTGTTCCGCTTCAGCCCCCCCCCCTGGCCTTGTGCGAGGGGTGAATCAGGCCGGCCCGATCAGCTCTGACGCCTGGCGAAAGGGGATGGCTTCCACTCCGTCGCTCAGCTTGCAGGGCTCCCCGTTGTAGATCAACAAGGCACGGCCTGTGCAATCCATCCGGGATCGGAACCTTCGCAATCCTTGCAGCAACTTGTCTGAAAAGGTGCTCGCCGACTTGATCTCCGCCACGTGCAGCGTCCGGCCTTCCGGAGCAAGCAAGTCCACCTCGTTGCCGTGGCTGTCGCGATAGAAATACAGCCTGGGCATTTCCCCGCGGTTGGCTTGGGCCTTCAGACATTCCATGACGACCATATTCTCGAAAATGGAGCCCACCAGCGGATCCCGCGTGACTTGTTGTGGCGTGCGAATATCCAACAGGAAGCATAGCAGGCCGACGTCGGTGAAATAATACTTGGGCGACTTGATGACCCGCTTGCCGAAATTTTCGAAGTATGGCGGCAGCTTGAACAGAACAAACGACGCCTCCAGAATTGAAAGCCAGTGGCGGATGGTTTTGGCGTCCACACCGACGTCGTTAGCCAGCGAGGTGTAATCCATCAACCGCCCCGTCCGGCCGGCAACCAGCTTCATCGTTTTCTCGAACAGCGCGGCGTCCTTCAGTTGAATCAACTGGCGCACGTCGCGCTCCACGTAGGTCTGGTAGTAGTTGGAGTGGAACGGAACGGGCCGTAGAGACTCGGCATGCAGTCTGGGCAAAAACCCCCTGAACGCCACCTCTTCGAAGGATCGGTTGGATGGGCTGGCGCTTTCGAGTTCCGACAGCGACAACGGGTAAAGCGTCAGGATAGCTGTCCGTCCAGCCAGCGATTGCGTCACCGCCTCCCTCAAGCGAAGCTGGTGCGATCCCGTCAGAACGAACCGACCGTTGAGCATCTCTTCGTCCACGATCGTCTGGATATAACTCAGCAGTTCCGGCGCGCGCTGGATTTCATCCAAGACGACGGGTCCCGGGAACTGGGCCAAATAGGCCCGCGGGTCGTGGATGGCCAGATCCCTTACATCCGGTCAAACCCCGATATTCTTCTGACAGAATTTTATGATTTACAGGATTCCATCCACCGGACATTCATGGCTTTTCCATCCTGTTCATCCCGTGAATCCTTTCAAATATTGTCTCCGCCTGTTCCCTTGGCGTCTTTGCGTCTTGGCGTGAGACCTTCCCGGCCCCGATCCAGCAGCCATCCTCACGCCTAGACGCGAAGACGCCAAGGGGAAACACAACCTGGAGAAGATTCGCTACGGATGGATCTGAGATTGTTGGATTCGATCCGGGGATACGCAGAAGTCAGGGGCTGTCGGAGGAGTCTGCCGGGCGACGGTCGGGCGACAATTCGAAGGGCTGGAGTCCGCCGGCGATGATCGAGGCGCCGCCGTCGACATACAGGATCTGGCCGGTGATCTTGCGCGACATGGGCCCCAGCAGGAAGGCGGCGGCATTGGCGACCTCTTCCTTGTCGGCCACCGTGTCCCAGGGCAGCGGGCTCGATGCCCCCCAGATGACGTCGAACTTGCCGAATCCGGGGATCTTGGAAGCCGCCTTGCTGGCCAGCGGCCCGGCGGAGACGGCATTCACGCGGACGAGATCCTGACCGTGGCGGCGGGCCAGGGCCCGGGTGACGGCCTCCAGCGCGGCTTTGTGCACGCCCATCCAGTTGTAATAGGGATAGATCCGACTGGTGTCGAACGTCAGGGCCAGCGCGGCGCCGCCGTCCGGCATGTACGCAATGGCATGCTTCACCACCCGCGCGAAAGAAACGGCACTGATTTTGTAGGACAGCAAAACGTCGTCGATCGCATCGGTGTGAAATTCGTCTCCCAGGCAGGTCTTCGGGTTGGCGTAGGCGATGGAGTGGACCACGCCGGCGATGGGGCCGGTGCCCGCAAACAGCGACTGGATTTCGTCTTCGACGGTAATGTCGCAGTAGCGCACGTCGAGGTCTTCGCGGGCGCGGGCCGCCGCGCGGGCGCCGCGCTCCAGGAAGATGCGGCTCATCCGCTCGCTTTGGGCGGTATAGATGACGCGCCCGCCCAAGGACACGATCTTCTCCCCGATGGCATACGCGATCGAGTCATAGTCCAGCAGGCCCATCACCACATACGGTTTGTCGGTTGAGATCATAATAGATGGAACAGTACCCGCCCTTGGCCGAAATGCAAATCAAGCCTGCCGCGGAAAAAACGGCACGAAACATGGAGCGGCGCGAATCCGGGGGATCCGCCAATCCCAGATCCGCGCCGCCACAAGAACCGGCCCGAGGCGCTATTTAATGACGATCGATTCCAAGACCGCCTGCATCGTTGGATCGCTCTGGTGATCCGGACCGGAAATGGCGATGCTGACCGTGCGCCCGTCCTTGAGCGCGTTGTAGAATGTCTGGCGGCGGCCGCCGGACTCGAACGTCGTCGTCCAGAAGTTCAGCCCCTTCATCTCCACCCGCTCCAGTGGGGAGCCATCCTGCCGGGCGCGCATCGATTCCAACGCCGATTCGACGTTGTTGTCGTTCAGGTTGAATCCCTCCAGCTTGACCTGGGCCATGTAGCTGCCGCTGCGGTTGTAGGTCTGCAACGAACCCTTGCCGAAATCCACGAACTCCCAGCCCTGCGGGACCAGGATGTCGAAAAATTCGGTTTCCTTGATTTCGCCGGCCACGGCCGGCGGTTGGGGTTCGGTCACCGTGGCCGCCGCGGCGCCTTCGCCTTCGGGAGCTTTCTTGCCGCAGGCGGCCGCGCTGATCGCCAGGGCCATCACCAGAACCATCGTCCAGGGCGATTTCATCATGTGGGGTCTCCTTGGTTGGGGGTTTTATCGAATCCGCGACGCGCATGGCGCCGCGGAATGGTCACGGAGTCGGGAGTTCAAGCCTTCCGCCTCAATCTTCGGAATCTTCCCGCAGGCTGGCGGCCAGTGCAGACATCGTGGCCTCGGACGCATCGGCGGAGGTGTCGTCGCAGCGCCAGAGGGCGATGGCGACGTGAGCGCCGCCCGACAATGGAACCAGATAGGTTTCCATGACCCCCTTGCGCGGGATCGTTGTGTCCTGGCTCGAACCGGCGACGGTCCGGCCCAGAAAAACCCGTTCCGTTGCGTGGACGCCCGGGAGGGTTGTGCCGAAGAAATCGGCCTTCACGTAGTCCATGACCAGGCCGGCATCGCCCCCGAAGGCTTCCAGCATGTCGGCCGGAATGCGGACCAGCCGCAGTTCCATCGCGGCCTCTTCCGGCGCCGCCTCCGCCGGCGACACCAGGGCAACGGCATCCAATCCAATCTCCGCCGGCGCGGAAAACGCCACGGGCGTATCGAATGCAATTCCGTCCCATCGAACCGGATGAAGGGACTCCCCCGCACCGGCAACGGCGACAAACAACACCGCAACGATCGGCAACCTGATCTTGATCATGGCATGGCCTCCTGTTCCACTCTCTATCAAACCCCTCCCCCCTCCGCCAAGCCCGGGATTTGCGCCAAAAGCGATTTGTCTTTTCTGACCTTCGGGGGGGGGGGGGGCTGCGGGATCCGCGCTTGAACCATCGGGAGGATTCTGCTTGAATGCCCACAGATCGGGCTGTCGCCCCGAAGCCATATCATCAAGGAGTGCCATGAAACGCCTGAGGTTCTGTTTCTGCGCCATTTGGCTGCTTTCCGCCGCTAGCGGCTGGTCGCAATCCCTGGCCGTCGGGGATCCCGCTCCCGAACTCAAGGCCTCCCGATGGGTCAAGGGCGATCCCATCGAGACCCTGGCGCCGGACCAGACCTATGTGGTGGAGTTTTGGGCCACGTGGTGTCCGCCGTGCCGATCCTCCATCCCCCACCTGACGGAACTGGCCAAGCGGTTCACCAATGCCACCGTCATCGGAATGAATATCTGGGAGCGCGGCGGAGACATCCCGGCCAAGGTCGGATCGTTCGTCGAGGACATGGGCGATCAGATGGACTATGCCGTGGCCATCGACACCGATGACGGCCACATGTCCACCGCCTGGATGAGAGCCGCCGGCCGCAACGGCATCCCCGCCGCCTTCATCGTCCATCAGGGCCGAATCGCCTGGATCGGACATCCCATGTCGATGGAGGCGCCCCTCGCCGCGGTGCTGGATGGCTCCTTTGACTTCGCCGCTCCACCTCCGGCCACCGCGCGCATGGCCGAAGGCGGCGACAGCCTCCGTGCGCTTGTGCCGCTGTTGGAGAAGTACTTTGCGGCGATCCGGCAGGAAGACAAGCCGGACGACGCCGCGGAACTGGCCCGTCAGATCGAGGACTTGGATATCCAGCAACCAGGCATCCTCAACCATTTGGCCTGGGCGATCCTGACCCAAGAAGGGTTTGTCCACCGCGACCTGCCGCTGGCCACCCGCCTGGCCCGGAAAGGGGTGGAACTTTCCAAGGAAAAGGATGCCCACATTCTCGACACCCTGGCCCGGGCGCTCTGGGACGGCGGCCAGGCCGAGGAAGCCATCGAAATGCAGCGGAAGGCCGTCGCACGAGCGCCGAAGGATCCATCGTTCGCCCTGGTCCTCGAGACGTATCTCGACGAATCCCGGCCCGGCGGCCCGGCGCTGCGGCTGCGCACCGAACGCTTCGGCATGCCGGTGGTGGAACTCAACGGCGCCATCTACGCACCCGGCGGGCATTCCGACCGCGGCATTCTGGGCACGGTTGAACGCTTTGGAGCCGATGCCACGGCCACCGAGACTCTCTCGGAGAGGATCCAGCCGCGCCGTTACCATGTCGCCGCCGCGCATGACGGCAAGATCTATATCGCCGGTGGAGCGCTGGTGGATGATGGCGGCCGGATGCTCACGCCTTCCAGTGGACGATTCGAAGAGTTCAATCCGGAAACCGGCGAGACCCGGCGACTGCCCGACCTGCCGATCGCCGTCAGCCGCGCCGGCGCGGCCGTCGTGGGAGGGCGGCTCTTCGTGATGGGCGGCGCCGAAGCCTCCGGCCGCCGCACGGCGGCGGTCCAGATCTTCGATTTTGAATCCGAAACCTGGAACCGCGGGGCGGACCTGCCCGTGGCTCGCGAAGGGAACATCTTCGCGCACGAGGGAACGATCATCGCCCCCGGCGGTTATGACGGCGCTGTCGCGCTGCGCGATGTCCAAAGGTATGACGTCAAGGCCGACGCTTGGACCCAACGGAGCCAGCTCCCCGTCAAATCCAGCGCCTTCCAGGGCGTCGTGGCCGATGGCTGGCTGTACCTGTTTGGCGATTACGATGAACTCGACCGGACCGTCGCCTGCCATATCGATTCGGACAAATGGCACCGCATCGAGATCGGCTACAAGCCCGCCCGCCACGCTGGCGCGGCGCGGCTGGGTGACGCCGTCTACGTGGTCGGCGGCAATGTGCAGTCGGGCCCGCCCTATCTTGCCCGCATCCAGCGCTTTTCCCTCCAGGAACTGGCCGACGCCCCGCGCCGCAAATGGAAGCCGGCCCCCACCCCGACCCCGCGACGGCCAGCCGCCACAATCGAGCCTCGCCCGACTCGCCGGCCCGCGGCTCGGCCCGATGCCAACTTCTTCCACTTGAAATGGGAACAGGATCTCGAAGACGGTTTCGCGATGCCGTACATGGGCAGCCGGATCCAGAGCGGGTTCCCCCCGCGCCACCTGGTGTTTGCGTCCGCGGACCGCCTCCAGATTCGCCGCGCGGACAACGGCGGGCTGGTCCACACCATCTCCCTGCCGGAGGCCGTCCGGGCCCCGGGTGACGACGCCATGGGTCCCAGCCAACTCCGATGCGTCTTTGTCCAGGATGGGGATGGCGGCATGGTTGTCGGCAGCCGGTCGTTGTATGAACTGACCGACGTCTCCTCCAACCGCCGCAGCTACCGCGGCATTGGCGAGCAGTTCATCCGCCTCTCCACGGATGGCGCCCTGCTGTCGCTGGAACAAGAGGATTCCCATTCCGGGCGAAGCGACTTCAACGTCTTGCCCGTAGGGCCGGACCGGGATGTCCTGCTGGCCGGCTCGTGGACCGGCTTCCAGATCGTGGACGCCCGCCAGAACCTCCTGCTGGATCATCGTGAAGGATCCGGCGAACGCTGGTTCTTCCGGCCGGCCGCGGAGGGCGGCATCGAGGCGCTGGTGATCGGTCCGCGCCGCATCGCCTGCTACGAGCTGCGGCTTCCCGGCATGGAGCCCGCGCAACCCGCACCGCCCCCGCCCGCTTCGGTTCAAACCGGCGCGGAAGCGGACTCTCCCGTCGGCGCCACGCCCCGGCCCTCGCGGATCGACCGCTACTCCGAAATGCTGGACCGCGATCCCAACAACGTCAACGCGCTCCATTGGCGGGGTTTTCTCCATGCCATGCGGGGGGATGCCAAGGCCAGCCGGCGGGATTTCGAAAAAGCCATTCGCCTCGCGCCTACGGCGGCCAATGTCCGCTGGAGCTATGGCTGGGCGCTGCTGAATCTCGGCAAATTCACCGAGGCTGCCCGCCAATGGGAGCAGATGGCCGAGATCGATCCGGCGGTCCCCGGCACCGAAGACTATCGCCTGGCCCTCGCGTACTGGGCCGACGGGCAAAAGGATGCCGCACTGAAGATTTTCAATGCCGCGGTTGCGCGCCAGCCCTCTGCTTGGATCACCCGCGACCACGCGGCCCGCTTCACCAGCCACTGGACCGAGAAGGAAAAGGCCATCCTGTTCGAACTCCATGACGCCTGGCGCCGGATCTATCCCCCGCCCGCCACGGCGGCCGACATTCCCCTGCCCAACCCCGACCTCCCCGTTTCCGAACAGCGAAACTGATCGATCCTGTTGTTCTGTGGCCGGTCCCGGCAAGGGTCGGCCCTTTCCCACAGCCGCCCCGCGACCCGCGCGCGCGGCACCCGTCGATCCGCGCGGACCGGAGCGCCGCGCTACGAAAACCCAAACACCGCTATGGTGATGCGGTTGCCGCGCTTGACAGCCGTGGCTTTTTTGATTATTGTACGATAATCAAAAGGCAAGCCATGACTTCATCCATTTCTTCTGCCACAGGAAGCCGCGGCGGGGTACGCCCCGGCGCCGGGCGCAAACCCGGCACCGGCCCCTACGGCGAGCCCACCGCGCCCATCCGCATTCCGCAAAGCCGCCTGCCGGCCATCCGTGCCTGGCTGGAACAGTTCGCCCGCGAGAAGCCCGATCCGCGGCTGCGCCCGTTCTCCCGCCAGCCGTCGCACCGGCCCCTGCCCTTCTACGTCTCGCGCATCGCCGCCGGCTTTCCGTCGCCCGCCGACGACCATCTCGAAGGGGCCATCGACCTCAACGAACAGCTTGTGCGACATCCGGCCGCCACCTACTTTGTCCGCGTCGAGGGCGACTCCATGACCGGGGCCGGCATCCGTCACGGCGATTTTCTGGTGGTGGACCGCTCGCTTGAACCGAAATCGGGCTCCATCGTCGTTGCCGTGGTCAACGGCGAATTGACGGTGAAGCGCCTGCGGGTTCGCGGCAAACGCATCTGGCTGATGCCGGAAAACCCCGACTACCGCCCCATCGAGATCGGCGAAGGCGCCGACCTGGTCATTTGGGGCGTTGTCGCCCATGCCATCCGCTCGTTTTAGGGCCATGGTTGCGCTGGTCGACTGCAACAATTTCTACGCCTCGTGCGAGCGCGTCTTCCAGCCGCGGCTCGAGGGTCGCCCCATCGTCGTGCTCTCCAACAACGATGGTTGCGTCATTGCCCGCAGTGCCGAGGCCAAGGCGCTGGACATCCCCATGGGCGCGCCGTTGTTCAAAATCAACGACCGCTTGCAACGCGAACGCGTGGCGGTGTTTTCCTCCAACTATGCGCTCTATGGCGACCTGTCGCGCCGCATTATGCAGATCCTCGCCACGTTCGCCTCCGCCATCGAGGTCTATTCCATCGACGAATCCTTCCTGGACCTGACCGGCCTGCCGGGAAATCCCACCGAGCGGGCGCGGGAGATCGCCCAAACCGTTCGGCGCTGGACCGGCATTCCGGTTTCCATCGGCATGGCTCCGACCAAAACGCTGGCCAAGATCGCCAATCGAATGGCGAAGCGGGCGGGACCGGCAGGGGGCGCGGTGCTGGACTGGAGCCGGGTGGAGGCACCGCGCGACGTCCTCGCGGCCCTGCCGGTCGAAGACATCTGGGGCATCTCGAAACGCTGGGGCGCGCGCCTGCGGCGGATCGGCATCGCCGACGCCCTGGCGCTGGCCGAAGCGCATCCCCCTCTTTTGCGCCATCAATTCGGCGTGGTGATGGAACGAATCGCCCATGAACTGAACGGGATCTCGTGCCTGCCGCTGGAAACCGTCTCCCCGCCGCGCCGGCAAATCCTGGTCTCGCGCAGCTTCGGAGAAAAGCTTTCCCACCGCGATGATCTGCGCGCGGCGGTGGCCGCCTTCGCCACCCGGGCCGGCGAAAAACTGCGCGCGGCCCGCCTGCTGGCGCCGGCCATCGGCGTGTATTTGCACACCAGTCCGTTTGCGACCGCCGGACCTCGCCACGCCGAGAGCCGACTGCAGCCGCTCGATCCCCCCACCGACGATTCCGGAACCCTGGTACGGGCCGCCGTGGAAAGCCTGGACCGCATGTATCGCGCCGGGCATGCCTACCAAAAGGCGGGAGTGCTCCTGCCCGATCTGGCCTCCGCCCGCCACGCCCAGGATACCCTGTTCCGGGACGATGCCGCCATGGAACGCTCGGCGCACCTGATGGCCGCCATCGATCGAATCAATCACGAACAGGGGCGTGGAACCCTGCGCTATGCCACCCAGCTCCTGGGCCAGCGCTGGCAAATGCGCCAGGGCCGCCTTTCCACCGCCACCACCACGCGCTGGCGGACCCTCCCCACCGTCGCCGCGCGGATGCCCTGATCCCGCCCGGACCGGCGGCCCCCCTGTTCAACTCACGTCGGCAATCGCCGTTTCGAGGCAGCGACGGATCATGGCTTCGGGCGGGGGCGGAATCAGCCCGGACGTCATCAGGCATTCCAGTGCGGCATGGGCATTGGCAATATCCATGCGGGCGCGCTCCTGCACCTGCTCCGGCGGCAGCGGGCGCCTCGCCACGCCGTCGACAACCGCTTGGCGGGCCACCGCGGCGGCCGTCTCGGAAAACACGCCCTGATCCGTCATCCGCGGCATGATGCAGTTGGGCCCAAGCCCCTGGCGCTCCGCGTAGGCCGCGAGGGTCCGCGCGGCGGCAATGGCCATGTCGTCGGTGATCTTGCGCGCCCGCACCAGCAACGCGCCTTTCAGGATGCCCGGGAACCCCAGCGAGTTGTTGACCTGGTTCGGAAAATCCCCGCGGCCGGTCGCCACGACCAGCGCGCCGGCCGCCCGGGCGGCATGCGGATAGATCTCGGGCACGGGATTCGCACAGGCAAACACAATCGACTTGGAGGCCATCGACCGGATCCACTCCGGCCGCACCACATCCGGACCCGGGCGGGAGAGCGAAATCAACACATCCGCGCCCCGCAAGGCTTCGGAGACCTCATTCACGCGCCGGGGATTGGTCCGCCGGCACAGCTCCCACTTGCGATAAAAGCGCGGATCGGCCTCGATGTCGGCGCGGCCCGCATGGAGGCCCCCGCGCGAATCAAACAGGGCGACTCGCTCCGGATCGGCGCCCGACTGCAGGATCAGGCTGGCGATGGTCGTGTTGGAGGCCCCGGCGCCGAGAAAGACCAGCCGGCAGGACGCCAGCTCCTTGCCGGCCACTTTCAGCGCGTTGATCAGGCCCGCCAAGGTGACGCAACCCGTCCCCTGCGCATCATCGTGCCACACGGGAATGATGCAATTCTCGCGCAGTTCATCCAGCACCCGGAAGCAGTTGGGCTGGCTGATGTCCTCCAGATTCACCGCGCCGAACGATGGCGCCATCCGCCGCACGGTCTCGATCAGCACCTCGGGTTCGTTCTGGCCGGCGGCATTGCGGCTGTCGATGCACAGCGGCACGGCATCCACTCCGCCCAGCACCTTCATCAGGAACGCCTTGCCCTCCATCACCCCCAGCCCGCCCGGCGGTGATACGTCGCCATCGCCCAGTACGCGGGTCGAGTCGGTCACCACCGCCACGACATTGCCCCGCCAGGTCAGTTCAAACGACTCGTCGTGATCATCGCGGATGCCGGTGGAGACCGACGAAACCCCTGGCGTATACCAGGCATTGAACCACTGGAATCCCGGGAGCGGCGCGCGGGGCAGCACCTGGATTTTGCCGCCATAAAAGCGGTGGGCCTCCAGCGCCAGGGCCTGGAAGAACCGCGTTTTGGCCTGCGCCGTCCGGGCTTCGTCCCACTGCGCGGGGAAGCTCGAATCCAGGTTGTCCAAACGAATATCCATGTTCACGTCCATCCCCCCTGCGTTCGCATCCCGTGCCCCGATTGGCAAACGAACCGGCTTTACCGTGGCAAAACCGGTTCGTCATGCGCCGCCGGGGCGGCCGAATCAGAATTGATACACCAGGCGGCCCATGCCGTAGAAGTCCTCGGAGAAGCCCGATGAACTGGTGCCGCCATACCCCATCAGGCTGAAGTGGCGGTTGATGCGATACGACATGCCCAGATGCCCCCGCAGGACATAGCTGTCGTCCGGGTCGCTGCTGTCGTCGCGGGCCTGCACTTCGCCCAGCAGACTGGCGCGCTCATCCAGATCCCAGACCAGGGAAAGCGAACCCATCACGACATCCTCGCCCTTTTCCGCCATCGAACCGTTCGACACAAAGCTGATGTCCGCGGCGAAATGCAGCACATCGTGCACCGTGGTCCCGATCGATACCCCCCCCTTGGCCTGCGTCTTGCCCAGGCCCAGGTCCTTGTCATCGTCACCGGTCGGGAACGTCACCGCGGCATGCGGGAGAATCCACGCATAGCGGAAAATATCTTCAAAAAAGAGGAAATCGATGCCCAGCGACATGTCGCCGATCCCGCTTTCATCCCGGTCGCCCGCAAACCGGTCGCTGATGGTGACCCAATGAAAGGGAATTTCGGCCCGGGCCGCCAAGCGCTCCGTAATCCCGAACCGAACGCCCGGGGCCAGATAGAAGGTATCCCGGTCGGGTGCGTTGTCATCCTCGTACGTGCTGCCGCCGCCCGACATCGACACTTCCCAACCCATGGCTTGCGGGAACTTGTTTTCCCGGGTGAAGACCGTCCGCACCGGATCCGCGACTACCGTTCCGGCCAGCATCATCCCGGCCACCGACGCCCACAACAATTTACGAAGACTCATCGTGCCTCTCCTTCGGTTTTGCGGCGCTGCCTGCCGCCATCAGGTTCTCATTTGGCCCGCATCCTACTCCCCTCCCCCGCCACCGCGCAACCAAACAATTCACGCCGCGCCTGTCTCTTGTCCCTCTGTCCCCTGTCCCCTGCCTCCTGTCCCTCCCCCTTCTCACGTGACGCTTCTGCGCAGGGCTGCTATGGTCCCCGAGCCATGGAAGAAAGCGCTCCAGGCCATGTCCCCCGCCGGGTGCGGATCCTTCAAAATCCCCGATCCGGAACCGGTACGTCATCGGGAAACCTCCAGGACCGTTTCGCGCGCCATTGGCCTTCGCAAGACATCGATATCTCGTGGGACATCAGCCGCGACATCGAGGATGGCCGCCGCAAGGTCGATCAGGCGGTCCGGGACGGCATCGATACGATCCTGATCGCGGGCGGCGATGGCATGGTCAACAGTATCGGCGCGCAACTGGTCCATACGCCGGTCGCCCTGGGCGTATTGCCCACGGGCAGCGGCAATGGATTCGCCCGACACTTCGGAATCCCCCTCGATCTGGCCAAGGCGATTGCCGTCCTGGCCCGCGGGCGCCACCAGCGCATCGACGTGGGCACCGTGGACGGCCGCCCATTCTTCGTGACCTGCAGCCTGGCCTGGGATGCCGCCATTGCTCAACGCTTTGAATCGTTTCCATTTCGGGGAGTGGCCCCCTATTTTCTGGCCGCCGCCGCCGAACTGATCACCTATGAAGACCAGCCCATCCACGCCGTGCTCGATACCCATCGCTGCGTGGAGTTTCCCAACCCGATCCTCTTCACGATTGCCAACCTCTCCCAATATGGCGGGGGCGCGCAGATTGCCCCCCAGGCCCGCGCTGATGACGGCTGGATGGAGCTCGTCGCCGCGCTTCGCCAGGATCTGCCGGCGCTGCTGGTCAACATCGGCCGGCTGTTCAACGGCACATTCGACCAACTGCCCCAGGTCATGACCCGCCGCTTCCAGCGCCTCGACCTCCACCGTGCCCAGGCCACGCCCATCCAAATCGATGGCGAACTCGTCGGCGCCGGTCGCGACATCGAAGTCCGCGTCCTGCCCCGCGCGCTGAAGGTGCTGGTGCCCGCGGACGACCGCTGACCGGACGGTCATGCCCGCGTGGATTCGCCGTCGCGGCGGTCCCGCTCAGACCAGGGTCCACCAGACGAGCAGGCTTGCGGCGATCCGGTACCAGCCGAAGCCCTCTAGCGTATGATGGGAAATGATCCGCATGAGGAAGCGGATCGCGGCCAGGGCCACCAGGAAGGACAGGGCCAATCCGATGGCATAGGGGACCAGGTCGGCGCGTTGCAACGTGCCCCACCCCTTGGCCAGGTCGTAGATGCCCGCCAGGACCAGCACGGGCACCGCCGCAAAAAAGGAATACTGCGCCGCCGTCTTGCGCCCCAGCCCCATCAGGCGCCCGCCGAGAATGGTGGCCATCGAGCGCGATGTGCCCGGCACCATCGCCAGGCACTGGATGAACCCGATGCCCAGCGCGCGCTTCCAGCCGATGCCGTCCACCCCGCCCTCATCGTGCGAGGGCAGCACCCGTTCCAGCACGATCATCACGATTCCGCCCACGAACAGCGCCACCGCAATCGGTCCGGGGGCAAACAGCCTGTCCTTGATCATGGAGTGGAACAAGAGTCCGCCCACCGCCGCCGGCAGCGTCGTCAGCGCCAGCCAGAACCAGCCATTCAAGCCCGCGAATCCCACGCCATCGCCGAGCGCGCCTTTTGACGCCGAGCGAAAATCCACCAAGCGCAAAAACCGCCGCCAGTACTCCACCAGGACCGCGAGAACCGCGCCGGATTGAATCACCACTTCGAAGCTTTCGTGAAACGGCAGTTCCCGGCCCATCAACTGCTCCAGCCACGCCTGCGTCAGAATGATGTGCCCCGTCGAGGATACCGGCAAATACTCCGTGAATCCCTCCACCACCCCAATCACGGCGGCCGCCAGCCAAATGCGTAAATCAATCATCGCAACAGCCCATCCTACAATTCAATGTGAAAGGCGATCTTGGCGCAGATATCCGCGGCGATCCGGCGCACCAACGGCTCTTCCACCGGCAGGTTCACCTTCAGGATCACCAGCGAACTGACCCCGCGCGAGTCGTGGGGATTGCGCACATCATCAATGTTGATGCCGGCCGCCGCCAGCGCAGCCGCTATGCGCCCCAGCACGCCGGGGCGATCGTCGTAGGAAAACACCACCCAGTTGCCCGCAGGCTCGAAATAGAGCTTGTCGAAGTCGTTGATGCGCGCCACCAGCAGATTGCCCTCCTCCACGGTCCCGCGCACGCTGGCCCGCACCAGGTGTTCCGCGTCGACCGTTCCAATCAAATCGATGGTGATGGAATTGGTGTAGGCCTTGTGCTCGTCCGTCTCCCGATCCACGTAGTCCACGCCCATGTCGGCCAGAAACGCCAACGTGGACTTGTGGTCGAGGCCGGGGTCGTAATCCGCGCTCAAGGCCGTGGTCACCGGCGTCAGCAGCCATTGGGCAAACGGCTTCAACGACCCGTAGAAGCTGGTTTCAACCAGCTTGAGACGCGCATCGGAACCGAGAACGCGGCGGCAAATCCGGGTCAACACATGCGCCAGCCGCCCGAAGGCGGGATCCAGACCGGCGGGAACGTCGCGGTTCACCACGGCGCTGGTGATGCCCTGTTCATCCAGGTCGATCAATTCGCGGGCAGCCAATTCGGCGGCCTTGCGATTGGCCTCGCGGGTGCTCGCGCCCAGGTGCGGCAGCATTAGGTCCGCGATATCCGCCACGCTCTTGGCGCCCTCCGCATCCTTCGGATACACATCATTCAGGAAACGAATCTTCTTTTCCGACTTGATGGCCCGCAGGTCGCTTTCGCTCAGGATGCCGGCCCGCGCGCAATTGATCAGCGTGGCGCCGGATTTCACCCGCGCCAGCAGCTCCCGGTTGATCATCCCGCGCGTTTCCTCGTTTTCGGGAATATGCAGCGTGATGTAGTCGGAGCGCTCGAACAGCTCCGGCAGCGAACACAGTTCAATCCCCAGGGCCTTGGCTTTTTCCTCCGAGGTAAACGGGTCGTATCCCAGCACGCGCACATCGAAACCGGCCAGGCGGCGGGCCACGAGCTGGCCGATATAGCCCAACCCGACAACCCCCACGGTCTTGCCCGTCAGTTCGGTTCCCATAAAGGCGGTTTTCTCCCATTTGCCCGCCCGGCAGGAGGCATCCGCCGCCACGATGTGCCGCGCATCGGCCAGAATCATGGCGATCACCTCTTCCGCCACGGCATTGGAATTCGCGCCCGGCGTGTTCATCACGTCCACGCCCTTTTTGCGCGCATGGCGGATGTCGATGGTGTTGTAGCCGGCCCCCGCCCGGACGATCACCCGCAGCGCGGCGGCCGCATCGATGATCTCCGCCGTGATCTTTTCGCTGCGCACAATCAGGGCATGCACATCGGGGTGCTCGCGGACCAGTTGGGCCACATCGCACTTGGGGACCTGCACCACGGCATAGCCGCCGTGGGCTTCGAGAATTTCCTTGGCCACGGAATCCAAGGCCGTCGGGATCAGTACTTTCTTCATGCTTGCATCCTTTTTCGTCGTTTGGGGATTGCGCCGGCCCTTGCCCCCGCTCCGCGGGACGAACCTCTCAAGGCGCGCCACCCCGGAACCGGTTCACGGTCCGATTAACCCCCGCATCCTATTCCCCACGCCCCCGCCCCGCAAGCCCCGACCTCATTGGAATCATTGGGTCAGCTATTGGGGTCACCTCAAAAAGGGGTCAGTCCGCCTATTTCAGTATGCCGCGCCCCCATTCGAAGGGCAAGTGCGTGGCAAAATGATTAAATAATAGGACTGACCCCAATGGATTTGGGCTTTTCGGGGGGGCGGGGGCGGTCGTAGAATCCGGGGAGGAAAGGAAGGGGCGTGTCATGAAAGCAGTGGTGGTGTATGAATCGGCCTGGGGCAATACGGCGGCGGTGGCGAAGGCCATTGCGGAAGGGATCGGGCCGAACGCCCGCGCGTTGTCTACGGCGGAAGCCACTCCGGAAGCGATCGACGGGGTGAATCTGGTGGTGGCGGGATCGCCGCTGTTCGCCTTCCGCCGGCCCACGGAACGGGTTCGGGAGGGTATCCGCAAGAAGGCCCACACGTTTTCGACTCCGCCCGACTTGTCGCATCCGTCGCTGCGGTCCTGGCTGGAGCGCCTGCCGGCGGGTCAAGGCCATGCCGCGGCCTTTGAAACGCGCATTGGGTGGTCGCCGGGCGGAGCCGCGGGCGCCACGCTGAACAAGCTCGTCCAGGCCGGCTATGCTTCCGCCGGCCGCGTGCAGCGGTTCAAGGTCACGGGGCTGACCGGCCCGCTCAAGCCAGGCGAAATCGAGCGGGCGCGAGAGTGGGGTGCGGAACTGGCCCGGGTGGTACAAGCGGACGGATGAACACTCCGGGCAGCCGCAAGCCGACAGGCCGGCGGTGGGCGGCGGTTCTGGCGGCCGGATCCATGGTCGTGCCGGCGCTGCAAGGCTGCGGGCTGCATGTCTACCGCGCCCCGGTCCGGCCTGCGCCCGCGGATCCGGGCCTCTCCCCCATTGGCCGCGCCCTGGCCTACCTGGACGAAACGCAGGTAAAAGAGGTCCAGCACCCCTTTGCGGGCGGCGCAGATTTTCCGGGCAACTGGCCGCAATACGTCCTGATCAATTTTCCGGTGCGCCTCCGCGCACGCGATGTTAGCCCTTTCATTCCGGCCGCCATCCACCATTCCCTGGCGTTGATCCATGAAGACACCCAGGCGGCGCTGGGTCTGGAATCCCGCCAAATCGCCCGGGCACGCGCCATGCGGCAGGCAAGCGTGGAGTTCATGCATCGCTTCGAAGCCCCGCCGGGGGCCGACCTGGCGGGCGCCTATGGATTCTGGCCGCGGCAAGAGGAGGTCGCCATTTGGCAGAAGCCCTGGCTGGGACGGGTGCGCGGCGACTGGATGGCCGGTCCGTTCTTCTGGCTCTTCACCGACGGACCGGCCCTGGAGGGGCCGTTGTATCCGCTCAACGTTCCACAGATTCCTCGCGCCTACGGCATTCATCCGGACGCCGACGACACGGCGGTGATTTATGCCGCGCTTTGGGAGGCGCACCGACTGGACAGCGCTCCGGAGCCCAATCCGCCTTTTCATCTGTTCGCCGAGTGGCGGCATACCGGCCGAGAAGATCTGTTGGCCGACCCCGACTGGCTGCCCGAAGCCAGCGGAGCCTTCCTGACGTGGTTCGGATCCCGCCGCAACGATGTCGACCTGGTCGTCAACGCCAACGTCCTCTATATGCTGGCGCGGTTCGGCCGACTGGGCACCGAAGGAGCCGGCGACGCGCAGGCGTTGATTCGCAACGCGATCGCAGGCCGCATGGCGGGATCGGTTCGGGATGACATCGAACAGTACTATCCTAATCCGATGGTGGCCTACCATGGCATCGTTCGGGCCTTCCGCTCCGGACCGGTGCCGGGCCTGGAACCGGCGGCCCTGCAGATCGCCGACACCCTCCGGCGCCACGCCCGCTTTCGCAACGACGGCTCGGTCTTCTGGCATTTCGGTCAGCCGGCCCTCGACACCGCCCTGGGAATTCTGATCCTGCTCGACACCGGCCAGCATCTGGATCTGGTTCCGGGGGCCGTCCAATCCCTGCTGCGTTGGCAGAATCGACGCCGAGGCTATTGGCCGGAAGGATATGTGTTTGGCGGACGCAGCGGTCGGGGCCACCGGGTCAACTGGGCCTCCGCGCCGGCCAGCACTGCCTTCGCACTCGAAGCCCTGTGCCGCTTCGTCCTGGCGGCGGAGGACAGATCGGATCCGCGATGGCAGAACCTGGCGGAACTGGCCCGGCGGCCCATCCGCACCCGTTGACACCTTTCTAGGGTCCGCCGGGAGACGATTCCCGCAGCCGCCGCGCCTGGGCGACCCCATCGGCGGAGACATGGCCGCCCGCAACCAAACGGTCGGCAACCTCGCGGGCCCATGCGTCCCATTCCGCTCGTCGCCCCTCCTCCGCCTCCACCGGGGTGCGAGCCACACCGCTAAGGATCAGGACCTCCAGCGACTCGGATTCCTGTCGGCGCAGATCGGCGGCAATTGCCTCGAACGCGGCGGCCAATTCTTCCTGTACCAGCCGGCGGTCGGTCGGATCCATCCGTTCCAACACTCCGCGGCGCATCGCGGCAACGCCGGCCAGATGCACCAAGGGGTCATCCAGCACATGGCGGACCTCGACATGACACTGCATGACGATGGCGCCCAGCGGCGGAACCGCCAGCGCATCCAGCTCGCCCGTCCGAAGCGCGTCGCGAACGGCCCGGGCCTCCAACGGCACCCCCCGCACTCCAAAAGATTCAAACACGCGCAGGGAATCCGAATCTCCCGCCGGCACCCAGAAGCGCAACGACTCCAGATCGGCGGGCCGAGCAATGGGGCGCATGGAAACCAGATAGGCGAAGCCCAGATCCAGGGTGGCCAGCACCGCCCACCCGTCTCCGTCCAGATCGGCCGCCATCGCATCGGCGAATCCGGCCAGCAGCGCCGCGGACTCGGAGGCATTCCCCGCCAGCATGGGCAGCGCCAATACGCGCGCCGCGGGACTGCGCCGGAACAGGCTCTCCCCCGCCAGCAGCATGCCGGCCAGCGATTCATCGCCCGCCCCCAGGTCCATCTGTTCCACGAACCGCAGATTCAAGCGGCCATCGGTCTGGCGCGCCAGGCGGCGGGCCGCGGCTTGGAGGTCCGCCATGGCCTTGGATCCAAGCGGCCAGGGCGCGCCGAACCGCAGCGGTTCGGAGGTCTCTCCGGCGGCGGCGACGACCAGGCCCAGAGCCAACAGGAAGGCCCCCGCGCGGTTCATTCGGCCTCCGGCGGCTCGAACAGATTGAAAAGCCTCATCAAGTACGGCGTAACGAACAAATCCACCGCCAACGCGACCAGCAGCACGAACGCGACCAGGAGCCCGAATTCGCGGTTGGGACGGAATTGCGACACACCCAGGCTGGCAAACCCGGCGGCCAGCCCCACGGAGGAATAGACCAGTGCCCGGCCGGTACCCAGCAGGGCATGGCGCACGCTGCTGTTCGGCGACCGCCCGGCGACCCGTTCCCGACGGTAGCGCAGGACCAGGTGGACGGTATCATCCACCGCGATGCCAATGCCCACCGACGCGATCATCACTGTGGCGGCGTTCAGCGAGATGCCGATGGCTCCCATCAGGCCAAACCCCGCCACGACCGGCAGGATGTTCGGCACCATGGCGCAAATGCCCGCCTTGGGCGACCGCAGCAGAACCGAGAACAACACCGTGATCATCAAAAACGTCAGCCCGAACGAGCGGAACAGGCTTCGCGTGAGCGCATGGATCTTGACCGCGAACAGATGGGTCACGCCGGTCAGGCTGACCCGGATGTCCGGCGCCAGCTCATGCCCCCCGAGCGCTTCGATCTGGCGGGCAAGGCGCAGATGCTCGGCGGTACCCTCGCATCCCAGCCGCACGGAAAGGCGGGCGACGGCGCCATCCGGCGTCACGAACGCATCGGCCAGGTGCCGGCGCCCTGCGGATGCCAGCAGCAGGCGGGTTTCCGCGATCTGGCCGGGGGTCTCCGGCAGCCGGCCGGGGGCGCCGGGGTGCCGGGCCCGGTGCAATTCGCCGTAAAAGTCGTTCACCGTGGCCACCTTGTCCACCCCCTCCAATCCGGCCATCCGCTCCGCCATGAGCTCGATCTGGTGCAGACCATCGGGCTGGAGAAAGGTTCCCGGCTGCGCGTCCAGGACAACCTCCAGCATTTGGAAACCGGCCATCGTTTCCTGCAGGGTGCGCAGGCTGCGCTTGGACGGCATCGATTCCGGCAGATACTGGGTCATGTCCATGTCGGCGGTGATGCGGCTGATTCCGATCGCCGCCAGCGCCGCCAGCAAGGCCAGCGCCGCCGGCGTCTTCCACCGGTCGCGGTTGACGAATGCCGCGATGCGCCCCAATCCGGCCCGGAGCCAGTACAATTCCCGATGCCGCAGGGCGGCCGGCGACGGGCGGGGAAGGCCCGACAGCAGCAACGGCATCAGCACCATCCCCAACCCATAGGCCATCAGAATGCCCACCGCGGTCGCCCACCCCAGTTCGCGCAAGCTGCGCATCTCCGCGAACACCAGGGTGCCGAATCCAATTGCCGTGGTGAGCGCCGCCATGCCCAGCGCGGGTCCCATGCGCCGCACACTGCCGACCAGAACCTCCCGCACGTCCCCGGTCCGGGCGCAGGCGAGATGATAGTCGTTCAGGAAATGAATCGCGTAGGATAGTCCATTGACGGCCACCAGCGTGGGCAGCATTGCGGTGGCGGCGTTCAGGCTGCCCTCCGCCAGGTTGAACAGGCCCAGCGTCCACACCACCGGAACCGCCACGGTGAGCGTCGGAAGCCAGATCCCCCGCCAGGTGCGGAACGCGCGCCAAAGGCAGATCAGCACCACCAGCGGCATCAGGAAGGAAAAGCGCAGCAGATCGTGATTGATCGCGCGGAGCATGTCGTGCGCCAGCGGCGAAAATCCCGTGAACGTCACCACCGTCCCGGGCCGCCGGTGCTTCGCGAGGATCTCCTCCACGGCTGCGACGGCTTCCAACCGGTGGCCGATGTCGTCATTCATGGCCGGAAGCAGGACATTGATGGCGGCGGTGCGCCCGTCGGCCGACACCAGGGTGCCGATCCACGGCTCGTGTCCCAGCGCCTCGCGGGCCAGGTCCTTGGCGACATCGGGAGTCGGTGGAAGGTCCGGCAGGAACGGCTCCATGCGCGCAGCCTCCCCGGTGCCGCGCACGATGGGAACCGTGGCCAGCGACACCACGTCGGTCGCCAGCGGAATGTCGCGCAGAGCCTCCGACACGTCCGCCAAATGCGCCAGCACGGCCGGGTCAAAGACGGTGTCGGCCTGCACCAGGACAATCAGGTGATCGTGGCCGCCGAAGCGCTCGCGGAATCGCTGGAATTCGGCATAGTGCGGATCGCGGGCGGAGAGTTCGGCCTGTTCGCTCCACTCCGGCCGCAGCCGGGCGGCCTGCGCGGCGAAGAACAACGTCAGCCCGCCCAAGCCCACCCATATCGGGATGCGCGCGGAGTGGAGCATCCGCACCCAGCGAAGCGCAACCACCAAATGGCGACTGGCCTGGGATCCGGACGGACTGGGCACGCGGGGAGGCATGGCCCGGACACCCCGCTCAGGCGAGCCCCCGGCTCGTCGCCTTCAGCATGGCGCTCAAGATCTCGGCATAGGCGGGATCCAGCGGGCGGCGGGCGGCGATTCCGGCCAGGATCTCCTGCGCCTCGGCGTCCAGCCGGCGGATATGGGCGAGACCCATGTCCTCCGCGCCGGTTTCGCGCAGGCGTTCCAGCAGCCACGCCACATCTTCATCCGTCCGTTCCGGCAACCGGCAGCGACGGTCGAATTCGGCGCGCTCGGCATCCGGCAGGTGGCGGCGCGCATGCAGCAAATAGAGGGTCCGCTTGGCCTCGCGCAAATCCTGTCCGCGCGGCTTGCCATCCGTATCCGGCAGGAACAAATCCGCATGGTCGTCCACCATCTGGAACAGCATGCCCAGGCGCTCCCCGAACTCCCGGAAGGCGGACGCAACGGATTCGTCGCCCCCCGTCCCCAGGTAGGCTCCGGCCTCGGCCGCATACGCAAAAACGAACGCGGTCTTGCTCCGGAGCATCCGCCAGGATTCCTCTTCGGTCAGGTCCAGCCGCTCGTCGCGAACCCAGCGCGTGTCGGCCATTTGCCCCAGCGCGGTCGTGACCAGGGTCGTGGTGAATCGCCGGGCGATCCACAGGCGCGACGCATCATCCAGATCCCCTTTCTCCAGCAGGATGCGATGGACATGCCAAGACAACAGGGAGCACGCGCTCAGGGCCGTGCTGACGCCGTGGGTGACGTGGAAAGCCGGCTCGCCCCGGCGCACTTGCGCATTGTCCTGGATATCGTCGTAGATCAGCGAAGCGCCGTGGAACAACTCCAGCGCCGCGGCGACCGCGCAGAGGCCCGGGCCAAAACGCCCTCCGCAGGCCGCATGAACCGCCAGCATCAGGCGCGGACGGACCTTCTTGCCCTGGAAGGCCAGCGACGTCAAGCCGAGGTCTTCCGCATCCAACGCCCAGCTCGCCTCGCGGGCGTGCCAATCCATCAGCCATCCGGCCAGGGCGCGCTGGACCTCGCCCATCCACTGCGAAAGCGGCTCCGGTGACTCCGGCGCACAGGTTGGGGAGGCCTCCGGCACCGATGAATGTCTCTCGGCGGCGGACGCGGGAGGAATAGGCATGGCTAGAACGTGATGCGCCAGCCCACGGCGACACCGGCCAGTTCCTCCCCGCCGGCGGGGCCCGACCCGGAACCAATGGGCTTGGTGACCGCCTGCAAAACGATGGGCGATTCCTCGGCCAGCCGCGCGGCGCGCATCAAGGCATCCTCGTGTTCGGCCTCTGAAAAGCGTTCAATGTCGGACCGCAAAGAGACCAGTCCATAGACCACCACGATGCTGAACATCAGGCCGATGGTGATTCCCGCGCCGATGGAACTGCTGCCGGACTCGGCCCGGGCCATGCCCGCTGGCAGCGTACACAACGCCAGGGCGACCACCAGAATGAGAGCTGTCAGGGTTCCGCTGCTGCGTATCATGCCGGCCTCCGTTTCAACCGCTAAAAGACCCCGAAGAAGATGCTGGTGAACGTGGTGATGGGCGACGTTTCGCGCAGATCATCCACCGCCGCCCGGCCTTCCCGCACCAGGGCCTTGAATTCCAGATAGAGTTCCTCATCGCTGACCAGCCGCCCGATGGTCCCTTCGCCCGACGCGATGGCGGCGGCGATACGGCGGATGGAGGCCAGCGTTTCGGCAAGATCCTCGCCGATCGGATCGTCGCTCGCCAGCAGGCGGCCCAGCGCGCCCTCGCCCTGCGCCACGCCATCGGTGACCTGGCGCAGGTTCGCCGCGACGGCCTCCAGATCCGCATAGACCGATTCATCGTTGAGCAACCGTCCCAGCGTGCCCTCCCCGCGCGACAGCCCGGCACTGATGCGGCGGATGTTGGCAAGGATCTCGCCCAAGTCGCCTTGCATCGCATCATCCGCGATCAGGCTTCCCAGCAACCCCTCGCCCTCGCCCAGGCGGGTCGCCACCTTGCGAATCTGCGCCATCGTCGCCGCCAAATCTTCGAGCACGCCGTCGTTGAGCGCCTCGCGAATGTCCGTCACGGTCTGCGTGGCGGCATCGATCAGGTCCGTCGATGGCACGCCCCGCAGCATAGCCGTCGGCGGGAGCAGCGCGGCCGAGTGCGTCCCCTCGTCGATGTTGACATAGCGCCCGCCCAGCACGGAAGTGGACATGACCTCGATGCGGTAGTCCTCGCGCAAAGACAACGGCGTATCCAGCAGGGCATGCACGTGCACGCCATCCGGTTGCAGGGTGATTTGCTTCACCTTGCCGATGGTAACGCCCCGGGCGCTGACGACATCGCCCACCCGCAGCCCCATCACGTCTTCAAAGGTAATGTCCACCGGTTGCGAGGACCGGAATAGCGCATCGCGGCTCAGCACGACCGTCAGCATGAACAGCGCGACCAGCACGCTGAAACTGAACAAGCCCACCATGCTCTCGACGAAGATTTGTTTGCGGAATTTCATTGTTTAAACGCTTTCCGGACATCGGCCATGCTGTCGATGCCTTGGGCTTGCAGGAAGTCTCGCACGACCGGATGATCGGATGCAATGAAATCCTCCGGCGCCGAGCAATGCACCATGTGGCCGTCGTGCAGCATGGCCACCCGCGTGCCGATGTGCAGCGCGCTGTAGAGATCGTGGGTCACCACCACGCTGGTCACGCCCAGGCGCCGCCGCAGGTCGTCGATCAGCAAATCGATCTGCCGCGAAATCACCGGGTCCAGCCCGCTGGTCGGTTCGTCGTACAGGATGATTTCCGGATCGGTCACGATGGCCCGCGCCAACCCGACGCGCTTGCGCATGCCCCCGGACAGATCGGCGGGCATCTTGTCGCCGACCCCCTCCAACCCCACCAGCGCCAGGCGTTCGGCCACCCGCGTGCGAATCTCGTCGTCCGGCATCCGCGTCTTCTGGCGCAGCGGCAGGCACACGTTGTCCTCCACGCTCAACCACTGCAGCAGCGCCGCACTCTGAAACAGCACCCCGAAATGCGCCAGGATGCGCTCCAACTCCCGCCCGCTGGCTTCGTTGACGCAATCCTCCTCCACCCACACCCGGCCCGATTCCGGCGTCAGCAGCCGGATCATGTGCCGCAGGCTCACGCTCTTGCCCGCCCCCGACTGACCCACGATCACAAAGGTTTCACCCTTTTCGATTTCAAAGGTCACGCCGTCCAGCACCACCTTGGCCCCGAACCGCTTGGTGACGTTCTCGAAGCGGATCATTGGTAGAACATCCTCGTCACGAAATAGCCCACCACCAGGATCAGCAGAAAGCTGATGATGACGGTACGGCGCGTGGCGCGCCCGACGCCCACCGCCCCCTCCGTGGCCGTAACGCCCTGATAGGTTGCCACCGTCACGATGATCAGCCCGAACAGGAACGCCTTGAACAGCCCGACATACAGATCCTTGTTTTCCGCGTAGCGAAAGGCGTTGTCGAAATAGGCCTCGAGGGTGATGCCCAACTGGGTCGCGCCGACCATCGCCCCGCCCAGAATGCCCAGCAGATTGGTATAGACCGTCAGGAGCGGCATCATGAAGGCCAGCGCGACCAGCCGCGGCATCATCAGGTAGCGCAGCGGCGAAATGCCCATCACATCCAGCGCCGCGATTTCCTCGGAGACCGCCATCGTGCCCATCTGCGCGGCGATGGCCGAACCGACGCTGGCGGCGATCACCAGCCCGGTCATGAACGGCCCCATCTCCCGCAGCATCGAAATGGTCACCAGCATGCCAATGCTGCTTTCCTGCCCCCAGCGGCGCAGCGCCAGCCCCGTCTGCAAGGCCAGGATCATGCCCGTGAACAACGCCACCACCGTCACCACGCCGAGACTTTTGATGCCGACCAGATAGAGCTGGCGCATGACGTCATCGCGATTGCGGCGCGAGAACAGGAAGGGCACTTGCGCCGCCGCTCCCAGCAGCATCATCAGCCCGCGCCCCGTGCCCTGGCAGGTCTGGATGACCGCGCGGCCCATCGCGGCGAAGGGCTGCGGCGGCGGATCGAAGATTTGCGGCTCGCGGGTAATCATGGTTTCGGCTCCGGCGCTTCGCGGGGCGCGGCCAGCCGCAGCCGGCCCGCCCACAAAAAGCGCACCCGACGAGTTGTAGCGGTTCGGTCGTAGGCAATCAACCCTTTCAGCACCGACCAGCGCCGGTCGGAATCGTCCGCGGCGCGCTCGTGCCGCCACAGCGGGAACAGCGAGAACGCCCGCCCCTCGCCCCCGCGCCGCGTGGCCCGGTACAGGCCCCAAAGCACTTCGAAATCGCTGTCGTCGCCGCGCACGCGGAAATCCACCCAGGTCCACAGCGGCGCCCAGGTGCGCTCCACCGCCGGCGGATGGGGGCCCGGCCAGAGATCCGGCGCCCGCAGGCGGTAGGCCCCCGCGTCCAAATCGTACTGGCGCGAAACCAGCGGCCAGAGCTTCGTGCGGTTGGCGCGGACCTCGCGGGGCGGCGCCGGCGCGTCCTCGGCGCTCGCCCCGGCGGGCGCCGCCGGGGCCGCGCGCGAATAGCTCACGTTGTTGTACAACGGCGCCACCGTCCAGCGCACCGAATGCCCGCGCCCCTGCTCGTTCTCCTCCCGGCTGATCAGCGGCCACAGCCAGTACGTCCGCTTCAACTCGGCATCCACCCGGCGGCCGTAAAGCGGCCAGATCGACAGCCGTTCGCGGACGCCCGTCTCGCGCTGGAAAAACGGCCACGGAAAATACGTCCGCGTGAGCTGGTCACCCCGCACATGCTGGAAAAACGGCGGCAGGACCATCCAGCCGCGCTGGCTGTTCAGCCGGACCCGGCCATAGAGGGGGAACAACACCCAGGCCGTCCCGGCGGCCTTCGGGTGCTCGTAGCGCGCGTGACTCCACACCGGCCACAGCACCGTATGCTTCTCAAACTGCCCCTCGCGCCGGGAGTGGCCATAGAGCGGAAACACGCGAAACTTCTCCAGCCGCCCGTCCGGCGTCGTCGTGCGCGAATAGATCGGCCAGAACACATCCGTCGTGACCACATCATTGACGCCGCTGCGCGCCCAGACCGGCCACAGCACGAACCGGATCTGGTCCTTCCAGAGCAGATTGCGGATGTGGCCGCCGACCGGAAACAGCGCGGCATAGCCCACGCCCGATTCATCGCGCCCGTGGAACCACACCGGCAGCAGCCAAAAGCGGTACTTCGATTCCGGGTCCCCGCGGTCCTGGTTCAGGAAAAACGCGCTCACGACCCGCCACGACTCCTGCTCGCCGAACGTCTTGCCCGCCGCCACCGGCCATAGGGCGTCCCACGCCGTGCGCGCCGTCGCCGGATCCGTCACGCGCACATAGATCGGCCGCGGCACCGCGCGCAGCGTCGGGCCATCCGGACTGTCCGACCGTTCCCAGAACGGCCCCGCCGCGCGCTCCCGCTCCGCGCCCTCCGCATCCGCCATCCGCGAATGAAACAACCCCCGGTCCACTCCGAAAAACCACGGCGAAACCTGCGCCGGCTCCCCCCCCCACGCCGTCGCCGCCACCAGCCCCGCCACCCCCGTTTTCCACGCCGAGGAATAAAAGTTTCCACGCTGTGGAAAAATCCGCCCCCGGTTTTCCACGCTGTGGAAAAGTCCAGCCCGTTTTTTCCACGCTGTGGAAAAAAAGTTTCCACGCCGTGGAAAAATTTCGCCCGTTTTTTCCACGCCGTGGAAAAGTCCGTCCCCGGTTTTCCACGCCGTGGAAAACCGGCTTCCCCGTCGCCACAGGGCCGCTCCCGCGCCGACGGCCCTCACGCCAGCCACCGCCCTTTTCCTTCCGGCCCGGCCAACTCCCCGTTGCGCATCAACCACCCCCGGCCAGGCCCGTCACCGTTGCGCGGTGGATCTTCGATTTCAACATCATCCGTTGCATCCGTCATCCTTTCTGATCCGGGCCCTACCTTACCCCGGTTCCGCCCGCCAATTCAAGGCATCACGTCCCCGCCACCGCCGGATGCAGATAGATCGGCTGACGTTCCTCGCCGGCCGCCCCCGCGCAAAACAGCCGCCCGACCCATTCCGCGCGGGGCGCCGAGGGTTCGGCATCCCAGCGGATCCCCGGCCAGTGCACCCCGCGCTCTCCGGGCGGCAATAGCCGCCAATCGCCAATGCGCTCCACGCGGAGATCCCCCGAGCGCTCAAACAGCCCGGCCCAGAGCGTGTCGCGCCGGGCCTGCCCCCACACCACCACCCGGTCGCCCGCCACTCCCCCCGCCAGTATTTCCGCGGCCCGCGCCGCCGCGCTGCTGATGGTCCATACCGTCCGGCCCCTCGGCAGCGCCCAGCCCTGGGCCGCCGTCAGGCTCACCCGCAACCCCGTGTACGCCCCCGGCCCGCGGCCCGCCGCAAAGACGTCGATGTCGCCAAACCCCAGGCCCGCCCTCCGCAGCACCTCCTCCGCCGCCGCAAACAACTCCTGGCTGCGCCGCGCCTGCACCGCCACGCCGAACGCCGCCACGACCTCCCCCCCGGCCAGCACCGCCAGGCTGGCCGCATCCGTCGAAGCATCCAATGCCATCACCTTCATGCCGCCCAAGGGTGAAGCCCCCGCCGGCATCTGTCAATGCCGCCGCGCATTCGCCCGCCCCAAACCCCACGGCTGCGTCAAGAAAGCGTAAGCGACGGGAAGCGGCGCAAGAAGAGCGG
>CAYNSH010000024.1:0-41792 GCA_964399775.1 uncultured Verrucomicrobiota bacterium | reverse complement strand
GGGAAGGGCCGCCGGAAAAAAGGGGGCAACGACCTCGGATTGGGCCGACTCCATCGCCCTGCGCATGCGATGGTTCGGACAAGCGGCCGAAATCGCCCGGAGCCTTCCCGGCTGGCACCTCTGGTTTTCCAAGGAAATCGCCGCGGTGGAGTTGGGTGGCATTCTGTCGGGGTTGATCCGGCGTTGAGCTTTACAACATCCTGTATTTCCTCACCAACTCCGGGGAGTGTGCCCACACCCCGGTTCCCTTGATCCGCCCGGATCGCCTTGGGCGGTTTTTTTTGCTGAACTTGACGTGGTGGAGAGGGCAAGGATATGAGGCTCCAATATGTCCATTTCGAGCTGAATACGGCCCAAATAGAATATTAATATTTTTTTTACTAAATCTTAATTGTATAAAGCTTGCCAAAAACTTCCCAACTGAGATAGGATCTCAATATATAGTTAGCCGGCACTATAGTCACATATTGGCCAAGCAGAGATTCTACCATGTGGGAGAAATGTCTTTGTTCCGGGATCAGTAAGCCGTTGAGACGTGGTATTTCAGTGTAGCACCGCATCATGAAACAGGCGAAAGCAAGTTTAGTAAGGGCGTGGCCCACGGTGCTCCTGTCCATGGCGTGGGCAGGGGGGGCGTCGTTGGCCCAGGCGCAGGTCCAGCCGATTTCGAGTGCAACGGTTCGCTACGAAACCTACGCGAACACGAACGACAACTATTCCACCACGGGCGGCGGCAGCGCGGGGTTCCCGACAGGGACCGTGTACAACATCCGGTTCAACGAGGGGGAGTCGAACCACATGTACCTGGACAAGGTCGCCGTGGGCGGGCGCACCTTCGATGGCGTCGCCCTGGCCGGCGAGATCAATATTGCCCGGACGACCAACGCGGCCATCACCGGGGCGCACCACATCGTGCTCTACGAACAGTCGTCGGTATCGGGAACGAACATTTTCCTGAAATCGAGCTACGCGGCCACGATGGAGGAGTCCCTGCGCAGCCGCCTGATCAATCACGGCGCGGACAACGTGTTCTCCGACCAGGGCGACGGCAACGGGAACAACAACAACATCCAGCGCATTGATTACCTGTTCCCCGACGGGCTGCCGGTGCACAGCCATATCGAGCAGCGCGGATTCCTGGTCATGGATCGCGGGGGCAACGACCGGTTCAAGATGGCGGCCATCACGGCGCTGGACGCCAACGGCAAGCCCAGCGCCTTCGGGCCGGTGGTCAGCGTGCTGGAAACGCAGTGGGGCGCGTCCGGCATCACCCTGGACACGATCGTGATGCGCGGCTACACGGAGGACGGCGACCCGCAGCATCCGTCGGCCGACGTCGGTCCGCAGGCGCTCGCCGGCGTGTTCCTGAACTGGCAGACCCTGGGGTTGCAGACCAACGATCTGTTCTACGGCTATGCGCTGGCGGCGAACGACGTCACCACCAACGGCGCGTACTGGACCGAGGTCGACAATCCCGTGTATTTCCCGACCGACACCTCGCCGGGATCGACCTTTGGCGGTCTCGATCTGATCAGCGGCGGTCTGATGTTCTACGATGAGGAACTGAACGTGACGCTGGGCGACTTCGTCTGGGACGACTGGAACGGCAACGGCATCCAGGAGCCCGGCGAGCCGGGTATTTCGAACGTGCTCGTCTATGTCTATGACCACAGCACCAATCTGGCGGCGGTGGTTCGTACGGACACCAATGGGTTCTGGACATCCCCGGGCCACGGGCCGGGGACGTACTTTGTGCAGTATTTCCTGCCCACGGGCTATCAGTACACGGTGCCGTATGCCGGGACCGACACCGCCATCGACAGCAATGCCGATCCGGTCACCGGCCGGTCGGAACTGATCGCCATCGGCAGCGGGCAGACCAACCTGACGATCGACGCCGGCATGCACTTGGCGCCGGGCGATCTGAGGCTGTCGAAATCCGTGGCGCCGGCCGAGGCCAATCGCGGCGACGAGGTGGTCTATACGCTGACCGTCACCAACGTTGGCACCGAGATCGTGAACCTCATCGAAGTGACCGATCCGCTGCCGGCCGCGTTTCTATACGCGGGCCACGGAACCACCCAGGGCGCCTATGACGACGTCGCGGGGCTGTGGACCCTCGGCACGCTGGGGCTGGGCGGCTCGGCCACGCTCTGGGTCACCGGCACGGTCGCGGCCGGCTACGGCGGCTGGACGATCACCAACGTGGCGGAAATCACGCGGATGGACCGCCCGGACACCAACACGGCCGACAACGTGGATTCGGCGGAGGTGCTGGTGATCGGCGCGGATCTGGCGGTGACCAAGACGGTGGACAAGGCGGCGGCGGGCGAGGGCAGCACCGTCACGTTCACGATCACGGTCGATAATCTCGGCCCGTCGGATACGACCGGCGTGACGGTGTCCGATCTCCTGCCCGCCGGTCTGACCTATGTGGCCGCCACGCCCTCGCAGGGCTCGTACACCAGCGGCACCGGCGCCTGGGCCGTTGGCGCGCTGGATGACGGCGCCACGGCGACGCTGCTCCTGTCCGCCACGGTGGACCCGGGCACGATGGGGATGGTGCTGACCAATGCGGCGCAGGTGACGGCCAGCGATCAATCCGACCCGAATCCGGCCAACGACGCAGACGAGGCGACCGTGGCCATCAGTTCCCTGCGGATCGAAAAAGTCTCGGACGTGGCGGTGTCGGTCGATCCGGGCGGCATCATCACCTACACGATTACGATCACCAACAGCGGGGCCACGGCCCATGCCGGCCTTGAGGTCACGGACGGGATCCCGACGGGCACGACCTACGTGGCCGACAGCCTCCGCATCTCGGTGGATCCTCCGGTCGGATCGGGCGGATCGACCACGGTCATCTACAACGCCAGTTCCAGCTTTGTGGTCCCGGACGGGGTGACCAACGTGACGGTCGAGGCGTGGGGCGCGGGCGGTGGCGCAGGCAAAGCCGGCACCGGCGGCAACGATGCCGGCGGCGGGGGCGGGGGCGGCGGATATGCGCGCGGTTCCGTGGCCGTCGCGCCGGGGACCACCAACACCATTACCGTGGGCACGGGTGGCGGCACGGCCACGGCCGGCGGCAATACCTGGTTTGGTTCGACCAGCACGGTGGTTGCCCAAGGCGGCGGCGCCGGCGGGACGGGGGCCAGCGTCGGCGCGGGCGGCAGCGCCAATATCGGGAACCAGGCGACCTACACCGGCGGGACCGGCGGCGTCGGCGCCACCGGCGGTTCACCGACCAGCCGGCGCGGCGGCGGCGGCGGCGGCTCGGCCACGGCCACGGCGCCGGGCGGCGCGGGCACGGCTGGCGGCAGCAACACGGGCGGTGCCGGCGGCGTGGGCGAGGGCAATGGCGGCGCGGGCACGCAGAGCGCGGTCAATGGCAACCCCGGCACTGCGCCGGGCGGCGGCGGTGGCGGCGGCGGCAACAACTCCGTCGGCGGCGCCGGCGCGGCCGGCCGCATGGTCATCCGCTACGACCTGCCGGCCGGTGCGGGCGTCACCAACGATCCCCCCAACGTCGCCTCCGGCTGGACGCTGGCGCCCGGCTCGGTGATGACCATCACGTTCGAAGTGGCGGTGGACAACCCCTGCGCGGTGACGCAGATTGTCAACACGGTCTCCGTCACCAGCGACACCCAACCCACGCCGCTGATCGCGACGGTGGTGGACCCGCTGATCCCGGTGGACGTGGGCGTCGGCAAGCAGGCCGACGAACCATGGCTTGCGGAAGGCGATCCGGTCGTGTTCACCATCACCATCACCAACTTCAGCGATCAGCTTGCGGCGACGGGCGTCGAGGTGACGGACCTGCTGCCGGCGGGATTCGACTACGACGCTTCGACCCCGAGCCAGGGAACCTACAGCGACGCCACGGGCATCTGGACGGTCGGCACGCTGGCGGCGCTGGGTACGGCGACGCTGGCCATCGAGGCCACGGCGGCCGCCGGTTCGGGCGGGTTGATCTGGACGAATACCGCCGCCGTGTCCGCCCTGGACCAGGCCGACACCAACGCCGCGAACAACGTCGCCACCGCGGTGGTCGCCGTGCGCGGCGCGGATCTGGCCCTCGTCAAGACCGTGGACAATCCCGCGCCGATCGAAGAGGCCGAAGTGGTCTTCACGATCACGCTCGAAAACCTCGGCCCCTCGGACACGACGGGTGTCGCGGTGTCCGAACCGCTGACCGGCGGCCTGAGCTACGTGAGCCATTCGGCCAGCCAGGGAACCTACGCCAGCGGTTCGGGCGTCTGGACGGTGGGCGCGCTGACGAACGGCCAGGTGGAGACGCTCACGATCGCCGCGGCGGTGGACGCCGGCACCATCGGCAGCATCCTGACCAACCGCAGCCGGATCACGGCCAGCGACCTGCCCGACCCCAATCCCGCCAACGACGAGGACGAGGCTATGGTGGCCGTCAGCGCCCTTCAGGTGACGAAGACTTCGTACGTCTCGGGGTGCGCGGCGCCGGGCAGCAACATCCTGTATGCCATCGTGGTGACCAATCTCGGGGCGACGGCCCAGACCGGCATCGATGTCATGGACGAGATTCCGACGGGCACGACCTACGTGGCCGGCAGCGCCTGGTACGACGGGCCGCTGCGCGTGGCGGACACGTTCCGCGACGAATTCAATGCGGTGGCCTACACCAACAGCGACGGAACCGCGGACTGGAACGGCCCATGGGAGGAAAACGATCCCTATGAGCCCGGCAGCGGCGCGGCCAGCGGGTATGTGCGCGTGGAAAGCGGCCGCCTTGTGCTGGATTGGGCCTGGGTGGATGCCGAATACGTCTGGCGCGGCGCCGACCTGTCCGGTTACGACAGCGCCACGTACCGCTTTGACTGGGAAACCGTCGGGCTGACCGGCGGCCAAACCGTCTCGATCCTGATCTCCACCAACGGAGCCGATCCGTTTGTGGAATTGGACAGCTTGGCGGGGACCACCAGCGGCAGCGCGGAATACGACATCACCGCGTTTCTGTCCGCCAACACGACCATTCGCTTCGAAAACACCAGCATCAACTGGGATAGCGGCGACTACGCCTATTTCGACAACGTCGAGATCGAAGCGGTCCGGACCGTGCTGACCAACGGCCCGGCCGGTGCTCCACCTGGAGTGGCGACCAACCTGACCCTCCAGCCCGGCGAGGCGTTCACGATCACGTTCGAAGTGGCGGTGGACAACCCCTGCGCGGTGACGCAGGTGGTCAACACGGTCTCCGTCGCCAGCGACCAGCAGACGGTGCCGGTGACCTCCACCGTGACCGATTGCGTCATCCATGCGGATGTGGGCGTGTTCAAGCAGGTCTCCGATCCCACCCCCTACGTGCTGGAAACGATCGGCTATGTCCTGGTGGCGTCGAACAACGGCCCGGCCGTGGCGACCGGCATGGTCATCACCGATGTCCTGCCGCCGGGGGTGCAGTACCTCAGCCATTCCAACGGCAGCTATGAGGCGGGGTCGGGAGCGTGGGCCATCGGCACGCTGGCGCTGGGGGCCACGACCACCCTCTATGTGAACGCGACGGTGCAAGAAGGCACGGAGGGGGTGGCGATCACCAACACCGCCACGGTGACCGGCCGGGACCTGCTCGATCCAAACCCGGACAACGATACCCATCATGCCGTCATCGTACCCAGGGCCGGGGCCAGCATCGGCAAGCGGATCTGGTTCGATGAAAACCGCGACGGCATTCAGAATGCCAACGAAACCAATGGAATCCCGAACATTCCGGTTCGGCTGCTGGACACCAACGGAACCATCGTGGCGGAGACCGCGAGCGATCTGCACGGCTACTATCTCTTCGCCCACGTGCCGGCGGGCACCTACGTGATCCAGTTCGACCTGACCTCGATCAGCACGAATGAGGTCGTCACCACGGCCAAGGTTGGGGAGGACGATTCGATCGACAGCGACGCCATCGCGGGGTGGACCGGCGACATGGCGTGGACCGCGGAATTCACGGTGGCTCCCGGCGAGATCAACCTGAATCAGGATTTGGGCATCGCTACGCGCGGGGCCACGCGGGCCGAACTGCGGGACATCTGGGGCGAATGGGTCAGTGGCCGGGGATCCGTGGTCTGGCGCACCGAATCGGAATTCGGAACCGCCGGATTCTTTGTGTATCGCGTGGATCCGGAGACGGGGACGCAGACCCGGGTCAACGACCACCTGGTGATTTCAGCGTTCCAGGAGGGCGGGTCGGTTTATCGGTATATCGATCCCACCGCCGTGGAAAATGGCGAGGGCGTGTATCGTCTGGAAGAACTGGAACTCTCCGGCGAACGGCGGGATTTGGGAACGCATCTGATTCGTTTTGGGCCACCGCCCCCGCCCGCGAAGGCGGAGCAGATTGCTCCGTCCACCAAGCCGGGCGTGAAGCCTGAGTCGTCCGCCGGGGAGCCGGAGCCTTCGCCGGTCCTGAAAGTCCAGGTGTCGGACGAGGGTGCCTACGCCGTGGACCTGCCTTCGATTGCCGGTGGGATGGGCCTGCCCATCGGCGAGGTCCGGGCGTTCGCCGACGCGGGCCTCCTGCGCATCACCCGGCAAGGGACTCCCGTGCCTGTGTTGCATGACCCGGCCCGCGACCGCCTGGTCTTCCATGCCCGGGAGCCGGTTCGCAACTGGTATGCCCATGCGGATGCCTACCTGATTTCCGTGGGCGAGGGGCTTTCCATGCCCCGGCGCGATCCCGGGGCCGCCGGCGGGGCCGACGTCCTGCCGGCGACCGTTCGCTTCGAGGAAAACCGATTCTTGTTTGCCATGACCCGGATGCCGGAGGATTTCTATTTCTGGGAAGGCGTGATTAGCTGGTTCAACCATGACATGGCGCCCCGGCTGCCGCTGGACCTGACGGGGCATGCCGGCGGCGATGTGCAGCTTCGGGTGCGCTTGATGGGCTGGTCCAGTACCACCAACAAACCGGACCATCGCGCCGAGTTCCATTTCAACGGCACCCTCATGGGGTCGATCGAGTTTGACGGACAGGATGCGGCCGAGGCCGAGCTGGCCATTCCGGGCGCGCTCGTCACCAACGGGCTGAATACCCTGATGGTGCACGGCGTGATGCCGCCCAGCATGAATCATAGTTTTTTCGTGGTGGATTGGGTCGAGGCCTCCTTCGACTGCGAACTGGTCCCGCAGGCCGTAGCCAAGCACTTTCATGTGCAAGGGGTGCCGACCGTGTCCGCCGGAGCGTTCCAGGACCCCCTGGCGCTGGCGCTGGACGGCTCGGGCCATCCCGTCTGGCTGGCCGACGAAAATGGCGAACTGCCCGCCAAGGCGTGGACGACGGCTTCGCAGGACCGGCGAGTCGCCATCGTCGAGGCGGATGCGGTTCCGATGCTGGTCCCGGAGCCCGCCGCGGACGATGCCTGGTTCCTGGCCGCGGACAATCAAATCGATTACCTGGTGGTGGTGCCTCGCGTCCTGGCCCAGACGGCTCAGGAACTCGTCGAGTACCGGGAGAGCCAGGGGTTGCGGGTCGGCCTGGCGGTGTTTGAAGACGTCTGCGACCTGATGGCCGGCGGCGTCCGGACCCCGGAGGCCATACCCGCGCTGGTCCGGCATGCCGCCATGACCTGGGAACAGTCGCCCCGGATGCTGGTGCTGGCGGGCAACGGACACTACGACTACCTGGGCGCCAACTTTGCCGAAGCCAATCATCTCCCGCCCCTGTTGATCCAAACCCCGGCCGCCGTCTGCGCGTCCGATGGCCTGTTCGCCGATGTCAGCGGGGACGGCCTGCCCGACCTGGCGGTCGGCCGCCTGCCCGCGCTGACGAATGCGGACCTCGCGGCGATGATTCAGAAGATCAAGACATTCGAAGCCGGATTCGGCGAGGAGTGGCAGAACCAAGTCGTACTGGTGGCCGACCAGTCCGACTCCACGGGTATTTTTCCGGCTGCCAACGAGGCGATCGCCGCATGGGCGAAGCCGCCGTATTCCATTGCCGATCGCATGGAGCTCGATTCGATGCCGGCGGGCCTGGTCCGCGCAACCCTGCTGCAGTGGCTCCGGTCCGGCGTGGGATTCATCAACTACACCGGCCACGGAGGGATCAAAAACCACTCGGCGCAGCGCTTGTTGACGGATGCGGACATTCCCGGCCTGCACAAAACCCAACGCCCGTCGATTACCGTCGCCCTGACCTGCCTGGCCGCGCGTTTTGAAGTGCCGGCCGTCCACAGCCTGGGCGAACTGCTGATGCAGCGGGCGAATGGCGGGGCGGTCGCGGTGCTGGGGCCCTCGGGCCTGTCGCAGAATGCACCCGCCATGGATCTGGGGAATGCATTCTATCGCGTTGTTTTCCAGGAAGGGGCGGGCCGGCTGGGCCCCGCGTTCCTGCGCGCCCGCCGGTCTCTGCCGAACTCCCTGTTCACCAAGGATACCTACGCGGTGTACAATCTGCTGGGCGATCCGGCCCTGCGCATCGCGGGGAACGAGGTGGATGATGACATGGCCGTGCCGGCCCAGGTGGTGTTGTCGGACTTGATGCAGACCTATGACGGCACCCCGCGGACGGTGACCGCCGCGACGGATCCGCCCGGATTGGCGGTGCGGTTGACGTACGACGGCTCGCCGGTCCCGCCGGCGGCGGCGGGCACCTACGCGGTGGCGGCCGCCGTGACGACGATGGATTACGAGGGCGTTGCCACCGGCATCCTGGTGGTGGAGAAGAGGGCGGCCACCGTAGGGTTGGACGACCTGGCGCAGGTCTATGACGGGACCCCCAAGGCCGCCACCGTGAGTACCGAGCCCGATGGATTGGCCGTTTCATTCACCTACGATGGCCTGTCGGAGCCGCCGGTTGCACCGGGCACCTACGAGGTGGTGGCCACGGTTCTCGATGCCAACCATGACGGGTTCGCCACGGGTGAATTGTATATCGCCCCGGCCCCGGCGACGATCCGGCTGGAGGGGTTGGAGCAGGATTTCGACGGGTCGCCCAAGAGCGTGACGGCGACAACGGAGCCCGACGGGTTGTCCGTTGCCATCACCTATGACGGTCTGTCGGCGCCGCCGGCCTTTGCCGGGTCCTATACGGTCGTGGCCTCGGTGGCGGATGCCCATCACGCCGGATCTGCCACGGGTACGCTGGTCATCGCCAAGGAAGAGGCCGAGGTGGTTCTCGGCAACCTGCTGCAATCCTTCGATGGAGCCCCCAAGCCGGTCACGGCGACCACGTCTCCCGACGAACTGGCCGTGGATTTCACCTATGATGGCTCGCCCCAGGCCCCCTCGGCGGCCGGGACCTATGCGGTGGTCGGGACGATCCGCGATGCCAACCGGGAGGGGATGGCCCAGGGACTGCTGACGATTGAAAAGGGCGAACAGACCATCGAGTTTTCCGAGATTGACGACCGGTTGGCAGCGGAACCCGTGTTTCTGTCGGCGACGGCATCGAGCGGGCTGCCGGTTGCGTTCGCCGTGGTGGAAGGTTCGGCCGTGATCGAAGGCAACGTCCTGTCGTTCACCGGCGCAGGGGCCGTATCCGTCGCGGCGTCGCAGGCCGGCGACGGCAACTGGCAACCGGCGCCGGATGTGGTCCAAACGTTCATGGTTTCGCTCCTGGAGATCAGCCAGACCCTGGTCAACGTGCGCGAAGGCGGCGAGGGGCGCTTCCATATCCGCCTGCACTCCGCACCGGATCAGGACCTCGAAGTCCAGGTGACCCGCCAGGACGGCGATCCCGGTATCCGGATCCGGGAGGGAGAGTCCCTCTTCTTCACGCCGGACAACTGGACCGAATGGCAGGCGGTGATTTTGACGGCCGACCCGGACGACAACCGCGAGGATGAACGGGCGACATTTCGGATCTCGTCCGCGGGAGAGCCGGACGCCTTCGTCGAGGCCATCGCGTTGGACGTCGACCACGGGATCAATCTGGCGCTGGCGGATGGAGCCTCCATCCAGGGCCTTGGAGCGACGAATCCCGAACAGGTCATCGACGGCATCCATGAGGACCCCGACAATCATGGCGGCATCACCTGGGACCAGGATCCTCCCGGGGCCATGACCCTCGACCTCGGGGCGACGGCTCTCGTTTCGCGCGTACGGCTGCTGAACTGGGATGTTGAACCCGCCGACCAGCGATACCGCATGGAAACGTCCCGGGATGGCCAGAAGTGGACCCTGCAGGTGGACACGAGCGAGCAGGCTCGGTCGGGCTGGGACGACTGGCCCTTGGACGGGTTGCCGGTGCGCTATCTGCGATTCACGGGCCTGTACAGTTCCATTGGGCCGGAGGTCCGCATCGCCGAGTGGGAAGTCTATGGCGAATGGCGGGAGAAAGCGCCGGCGTCGGTCCGGCTGGATGCCCTGTCCCGTGTGTACGACGGCCACCCCAAGCGCGCGAGGGTGTCGACCATCCCGGCCGGGCTTGCCGTTGAGATCACCTATGACGGCGATTCGGCTCCGCCGGCTGAGATCGGCGACTATGAGGTCATCGCCACCATTCAGGACGCGACCCATGAGGGATCGGCCAGCGGCATCCTGTCCATCACGCCGGCCCAAGCCCTCTTTGAACAGTGGCTGGCGAACGAAGCCGGGCCTCAACCCCAGGGGGCCAAGACCAATCCGGAACTGGATCCGGATCAGGACGGCATGAGCAATTGGGAGGAATTCCTGGCCGATACCGATCCCTATGATGCGGGCAGTGTTCTGGTGCTGGACGGCGGGTATGCGATCGGCGAGCCTGGCGTCCGGGCCGGCCGGATGGAACTCACGTTCCCGGCCAGTACCAACCGGTTCTATCAACTGGTCTACTCGACCAATCTGTCTTCTCCTTCCATTGTGACCAACCTGGGGCGGGGAATCGCCCCGGAGATGACCATCATCCGCGACGCTCCCGGGGCCTGGTACGGAACCATCCGGGTCCTGCTGGAAGATCCAGACTGGCCATAACTCCTTGCAAAAATTCAAATTGTGTCATGAATCCGATTGCTGTCGGCACCCGAGCCTGCACCTCGGCTTGGCGAGGGAAGGACAGCCTGCGCAAGGTGTGGATCTCCCCTCCGGTTAATGGCCCGGAAGTAGCGACTGCCCGGCCCGCCCGGGCGGGTACCCGTTCGTTATCGGATCGTTATCTGAACTTCCGAAAATCATCAATTAACACTCGCAACGACAGTGCTTCTGCCGTATTATTGTACAGTAGTTGGTGTGTTGTCGTTGATTCCTGCCTATTGTACCCATGGTTGCCAGGGCAGATGATGTAGAAAATCCTCAAGGATCCATAATGAGAATTCGGGTGCCATTTGGCGCTGGCGCGATGCTATGGGCGAGCCTTGTGTGGCTTGCCTGCGGTCCAGCGGTTGCCCTCGGGGGCAATCCGGATGGCTCGTTGCGCATTGAGATCATCACGGCCTACAACCTGGTCGTGGATTCCAACGCGGGCACGCCGGCGAGTTACGCGCCGGAGTCGGCCTACCTGGGGGCGAAGTTCTGCAACGACGGGGATGCCCCGCTGACCAACGTTTGGGCGTACATCGGCAACTACGACGCCGGAACGCCGGGCATTTACCCCAGCCGGGCGCATCCGGGGCTGAGAGGGCCGCTGCCGGGCGGGGAGTTTGCGCTGACGCATGAAGGCGGGGCCATGGGCACGGATGACGCCACGCGCTACATCGGGACGATCCAGCCCGGCGAATGCATCACGGTCTACTGGCTGGTCAGCTATCCGCAACTGGACGAGGACGGGGTGCCCACATGGGGCAAGAGCGTGAAGCCCGACGACGACCTGTGGATGGAGTACGACGTGTGGGCCACGGCGATGGACGGGCCGGCGTACCTAGAGGCCGACACCACGCGCACGCTGACCTGCCGCAACGAGATTTCGGCTGCGGCCAACAAGATCTGGCCCAATGGCGCCAACAAGGTGCCTCAGGAATACAAGGACCTGCTCAACCAGTACGCGCCGTTGTGGACGAACACAGCGGCGACCGCCGAGCCCGGCGCGATTCTGCGCACGGAGGGCATCTGGTACGACTTGGGCAACGTGGGGCACGGATTCGACAACGACGGCGATCTGGTGCCGGACCGCAACGCCTGGCTCCAGCCGGTTGGCGATCCGGCCCTGTTCGACCCGTCCTGCTTCCGCCTGATCCGCACCTACGCGATGGTAATCATCAAGCTGAACGACGGCACCGAGCAGGTCATTGTCGTCGAGGATCAGCTCTATTTCACGAACATCCCTGAAAACAACCGAGGCGCGGTGGGGTACGTGATGTACGAATTCATCGCCATCGGTTCGGGCTGCGTCAGCACGCTGACGCCGTATCAGGAGGTGGCTTCGGGATACGACAACGAGAAGTTCAACGGCGACTACGGCGCCACGCCGGGCGAAACATTGACCAGCACCACGTCGCAGGTAGCCATCGTCAAAGCGGCGGACCCCCGGATGACGCGGGCGGGCAGCAACATCGCCTATACGGTGACCTACACCAACACGGGCACCACGGCTGTTGGCCGGCCCGATTTGGGCCTGCCGCTGGTGGTGCAGGATGAAATCCCGCCGGGCACCACCTACGTCGCGGGCAGCGCCACGGCCAACAACGAGCTGCCGGACGGCGTGTCGAGCTACACAATCTATTATTCGACCAACAGCGGGGCGACGTGGAGCATGACCGAGCCCGCGGTGGCCGCGACCGTGACCGACGTCCAGTGGTGGCTGAGCGATCCGCTGGAGCCCGGTGCGGCCGGCACGGTCCGCTTTACCGTGCGGGTGGACGATCCCTATCTGGAGCCCTCGCCGATCGTTCCCAACGCCGCGGGGTTGAGCATGGGCAACACCGCCCCGTTCCAGTGGGCGTTTGCGGACACCCTGATCATGGGCGTCAACGCCATCGGCGATCTGGTCTGGCGGGACGACGGCGAAGGCGGGGGCATGCTGGGAAACCTCCTGCAAGACGGGACCGAGGCGGGGATCACCGGCGTGACGGTACGGCTGTACTACGACACCACCGGCAACGGCGTGCCCGACACCCTGCTGGCGACCACGAACACGGGACCCAATGGACTCTACCTGTTCGACGGCCTGCCGGACGGGTATTTCGTTGTGCAAGTGGACATCTTCAACGAAAACATTCCTTTCGGCTATACGCCGACCACGCCCACGTCCTATTCCATCGCGCTGGATCCCGCGCGCACCAATGCCAACGCCGTCACCAATCTGACGGCCGACTTCGGATTTGCGCCGGCCTTGACCTTGACCAAGACCCTGACCAGCACCAACGCCTTTCGCGAAGGACAACTGGCGACGTATGAGATCGATGTCGCCAACCGCCTGCCGGGCGATGGCGCGGGCGGGGGTCTGCCGGTCGAGTATACGATGTGGGCGACCAACGGGACGCAAACCTGGATCCGGTGGTTTAATCATACCAATGCGTTCATTCCCTCCTATCCGGACGGGATATACGCTTCGAACAATTTCACTGGGCAATCCACGGAAACGCTCTTCTTGACCGGCTACAACACGGTGACCTCGTCGGCGGCCATCACGGACGTGACGGCGACCTTCCTGCTGGGCCGCTTCGGCGCCGTGCGCGCCGGCGACACGGTGGCCATCCGCGTGGTGGTGGGCGGGGCGACGATCTGGGGCTATACCAACCTGGCGTCGGCGTTCGTCACCGGCACGTATTCAACCAACGTCACCCATCTGCGCAACTGGACCTGGGCGGACCTGGCCGGCGCGAGTCTGGAAATCGACGCCACCAAGGGCGGCGGCAATGCGCAGGGCGGCAACATCTCCGTGGACCAGGCCGGCTTCCACGTCATGACCGACGGGGTCATCGGCACGGGGGCCGGGGGCAACACCACGCTCAACCCGGTCCCGTTGACGGATCAGTTCGATGCGGACCTCTTCCAATTTGTCAGTGCGGAACCGCCGCCGACGAGTCTGACCATTGATGGTTCCCCGCCCGACTCGGTCGGCAATCTGTACTGGAGCAACATCGGGCCGATCTACCCCGGCGGCACGTCCACCGTCGCGGTGACCTTCAAGCTGCTGGAGCCGCCGGACAACGCGGACACAGCCGTCACGAATTTCGCATGGACGACGAATGCCATGTTTATGAGTGGGCTGCCGGCCAACAACCAGACGGGCATGGTGGTGAACACCCTGCTGCCGGCAGGAACCATCGGCGACTTCGTCTGGCGCGACCTGAACGGCGATGGAAGTCAGGATCCGGGCGAGCCCGGCATTCCCAACGTGGCGCTGACGCTGACGCCGCCGGCCGGGGTGGACTTGGGAGCGGGGCCGGGCGTGGCGATCACCAACTGGACCGATGCCGAAGGCTACTACCTGTTCGAGTTCATTCCCGTCACCGGAACCTATACCGTGCGGGTGGTGACGGCGACGCTGCCGGGCGGGTCCGGCGTCAACACCTTCGACGAAGACGGCATTCTCGACAGCACCACGGCGGTGTATATCGACATTTATGCTCCGTCGGGGCACACGAACAACACCCACCTGACCACCGATTACGGCTACATGGTGGGCAGCACGATCGAAGGCACGATCTGGCATGACTGGAACCGGGGCGGGGAGCCCTATCGCGAGCCGGGTGAGAACTGGCTGACCAACGTGACGGTGTACCTGTGCGCCGGGGATTCGCCGTGCGGGGAGGGTGGTGCCATTGCGACGAACGTCACCGACGCCAACGGTTACTTCCAGTTTGTGGGGGACTTTGACGGGACTTACACGGTGACGGTGGCGACCAACACCGGTATGATGAGCACCGGCACCTGGCGGTTGTCGTTCGATACCGACGGCACCAACACGGCCAACCAGGTCACCGTCGAGGTGCCCAGCGGGGGGCTCGGCCGCGCCGACTTCAGCTACTTCCGCACGGGCCCTTACCGGATCGGCGACACGCTGTTCTACGACTGGGACGGGAACGGCGTGCAGGATCCGGCGACCGAGGAAGGCATCCCGAACGTAACGGTGCGGCTGTACAGCCATGCCGCCGGCGACGGCGTGCTGGTCCCGTCGCGCGACGCCTTCATCGCCGAAACCGTCACGGATCAGAACGGCCTCTATGTCTTCACGAATCTGTTCGCCACGACCACCTATCTGGTGGTCGTGGATCGCAACGATCCGGATCTGCCCCCCAGCTATTTCATCACGGCCGATCCCTGGGGGGCCATGGACGGAATCAGCGTGGTTACGATCACCAACGCCGACGACATGGACCAGGATTTCGGCTTCCAGCCCTACGGCAGCGGCGCGATCGGCGACACCGTCTGGCTCGACCAAAACGCCAACGGGATCCAGTTTGGCACCTTGGAGCCGGGGATCCCGAACATTACCGTCACGCTGTACGCGGACATGAGCGGCAGCGGCACCTACGTCCCCCTGCGCAGCACCACCACGGATTCGAAAGGATGGTACCTGTTTGACGGGCTGCCCGACGGCCACTACCGCGTCGTGGTGGATGACGCGGATCCCGATTTGCCAACGGACATGTACGGGAACGTTCACTATCCCAGTACGCCCACCTTCTACGACATTACGATCAGCGGCGGCAGCATCCATCTCGATGCCGACTTCGGGTTCGCTCCCCATGGCGCGCTGGGCGATACGGTCTTTTGGGATTCCGTCCCCGACGGAACCCAGGATCACAATGAGATCGGCATTCCGGACGTGACGGTCCATCTGTTTGCGGACCTGAACGGCAACCGGGTCTACGATCCAGGCGAGCCCCTGGTGGACAGCACCGTGACGGACGCCACGGGGTGGTATCTCTTTGACGGGTTGCGGCCAGGGGACTATGTCGTCGTGGTGGACACCGACAGCCCGGCGCTGGCCGGCGCCGTGCAGTCGGCGGACCCCGACTCGGACGGACTTCCCTGTCACGATCCCGATTTGCTGGTGCCCTGCGACGATCAATACGGGCACCACCTGCATTCCGGCCAGATTTTCTATGGCGCCGACTTCGGCTACGTGTCGCCGCTGGGGGTGATCGGCGATTTGCTGTGGGTGGACACGAACAACAACGGGGAACAGGACGAAGGCGAGCCGGGCATTCCGTATGTGTCGGTGGTGCTGTATTCCAACGGGGTGGCCATCGCCACCAACGAGACCGATGCCAACGGCATCTATCTTTTCAGCGAACTGGCCGATGCCACCTATCGCGTGGTGGTGCAAACCGATGACGAAGATTTCCCGGCCGGCCTGGTGCAATCCTACGACCCGGATGGCACCCTCGACAACCAGGCCACGGATATCGTGATCAGCGGTGGTTCCGTGGTTTCGATCGGCGGCGTCGCCTGTACGGATTGCGATCTGGCCGTGGATTTTGGCTATCGCTATGCCGGCACCAACAGTTTGAGCGGAACCATCGGGCTGGATGTCGAGCCCTACGATGGGTTGATGAACGGGCTGAACCCCTCCGGCCCGGGGCCGGGCGAGACGCCCTATGCCGGCGTTTCGGTCTATGCCTACCTGTGGGATGACGACGGCGATGGCATTGTGGAGGCCGGGGAATATGTCCTGCTGGGCTCCACCCAGACCGACGCCAACGGCGACTATGCGTTCACCAACCTGCCCAGCGGCAGTGTCGGGTCGAAGTATATCGTCTCGAGTTCGGCACCCGAGGATCAACTCAAACTGACGACCACCAATGGGTCCATCGCCGGCGTGACGGTCGTGGAAACCCGGAACGCCCAGGGCTTCACCGTCTCCGCCTATCTGACCATCGCCGTGGCGGCGGACATCACCAACATGGATTTCGCCTATCAGACCACCCGGCTGTACGATTACGGCGACCTGCCGGAAAGCTATGGCACCCTGCTGCCGGACGGGGCCCGCCACGTGGTGCCCGCCGTGCCCAACCTGTACTTGGGGGCCGCGGTAGACACCGAACCCAACGGGCTTCCGTCCGTGGGCGCCGATGGCGACGACTTGGATGGCGTGGACGACGAGGATGGCGTGGAGCCGGTGGTGGAAACCATCTGGCGGGTTGGGGCCGATGGCGGAGCGGTGGAAGTCACCGTGGGCGCCGGCAGTGGCTGGCTGGTGGGCTATATCGATTTCAACCGCGACGGAAATTTCGTGGATGCCGGCGAACTGATCTTCAGCCTGCCGGTCTCCAGCACGGGTGGAGATGGCAACGGAGTCTATGAGTTGCCGTTCCCCATCCCTGCCGAGACCTTCTCCACGACGAGTTCGACGCCGCTGTATGCGCGGTTCCGGCTGTTCCCCGCAGAGCCCCTGTTCCCCGAGCTGGCGTTTTCCGGGACGGCCTCCAACGGGGAGGTCGAAGACTATCTCTGGCATTTCGCGGGCGTGGGCGACCGGGTCTGGTTCGACATGAACGCCGATGGCGTCCAGGACGAGGGCGAGCCGCCGATCCCCGGCGTGCGCGTGTTTCTCGATCTGAACGACGACGGGATTTGGCAGGCCGGCGAGCCCTATTCCATCACCGACGAAAACGGGTTGTACGGCATGGGCGGATTGGTCCCGGGCGAGTGGTCGATCGTCGTGGACACGTCCACGCTGCCGGCCGGCGTCACGCCGACCTACGACCTGGACGGCACAAATACGCCGAACCAAACCATGGTCGCCATCACCGAATTTGATCAGTTCGTCGACACCGCCGATTTTGGCTACGCCCCGCCGGCGACGATCGGCAAGCGGGTGTGGTTCGACGAAAACCGCGACGGCATTCAGAACGCCAACGAAACCAACGGCCTGGCCAACATCCCCGTCCGGCTGATCGATCTCGAGGGTCGCGTGGTGGCCACGACCCAGACCGATGAAGACGGCTACTATCTCCTGACCCTTGTACCGCCGGGCACCTATGTGATCCAGTTCGATCTGGCGTCCGTCAGCACCAACGAGATCGTCACCACCGCCAAGGTGGGCGAGGACGATTCGATCGACAGCGATGCGATCATGGGCTGGACCGGCGACGTGGCGTGGACCGCGGAATTCTCCGTGGCCCCCGGCGAAACCAACCTGAACCAGGATTTGGGCGTGTCCACGCGGACGCCCACCCGCGCGGCGTTGGCAGCGGTTTGGGGAGAATGGGTGGAGAAGGAAGGCCGCGTCACCTGGCGCACGGATTCTGAATTCACCACGGCGGGCTTCTGGGTGTTCCGCATCGATCCGGAAACGGGAGAGGAAACGCGATTGAACGATCGCCTGGTGGTTTCCGCGTTCCATGAAGGCGGCGCCACGTATGCGCTGTCCGACCCTGCCGCCGCGGAAGGCCAGCCGGGGACCTACCGGCTGGCCGAAGTCGAGCTCTCCGGTGCGATGCTCGAGTTGGGCACGCACGAAGTCCGGTTCGATGTGCCGGCCGCGCCCGCGGTCGTTTCGCGCTCGGCGTTGGCGGCAAAACCCGCGGTGAAATCCGTCCGGACCAAAAGCGTTGCGGGTCCTTCGCCGGTGCTGAAGGTGCAGGTGGAGCGGGAAGGAATCTTCGGCGTGGCTTGGCAGGCCATTGCGGATGGGATGGGACTGCCGCTCGTGGATGTGCAGGCGCTGGCGGAAGCGGGCACACTCCAGATGACGAGGCAGGGTCAACCCGTTCCGGTGCTGGCGGACGCGGCGCGCAAGCGGCTGGTCTTCCATGCGCGGCAGCCCGTGCGCACCTGGTATGCGCACGACGACGTCTATCTGATTTTGACCGGCGCGGGCATTTCAATGGAGCGCCGGGACCCCGGCGCCGCCTCCGGAACCTCGGTCTTTCCGGCGACGATCCGCTTCGAGGAAAATCGCTTTCTGGTGAACCTCAATCGAATGCCGGACGACTTCTATTTCTGGATCCCGGTGATGAGCGGTTATGGCGAGTTATCCGTGAATCCCGTGCCGTTGGATTTGAGCGGCTACGCGGGCGGCGACGTCGCGCTGAAGGTCCGCCTGGTCGGATCATCCAGCTCGGCGAAGTATCCCGACCATTTGGCCCGTTTCGAATTCAATGGGATCGAGGTGGGGGAGATTGCCTTCGACGGCCAAGACCTGGTCGAAGCCGAGCTGTCCATTCCCGCTTCCGCCGTCTTGGCCGATGCCAACGTCCTCACGATCGAAGGAGTCCAGCCGGAAGGCTACGATCAAAGCTTTTTCTTCGTGGATTGGGTGGAGGCGACGTTCAACCGAACCCTCGAACCGCTTCCGATTTCCGCGATGTTCGGACCGTCCGGGGTATCTGCCGTATCCGCGCAGGCGTTTTCCGAACCGCTGGCCGTGGCGGTGGATGAATCCGGAACTCCGATGTGGCTGGCCGATGAAAACGGCGAGCTGCCGGCCAAGGCCTGGGCGGTCGCCGGACCCAACGAACGCTATGCGGTGGTCGAGGCGGAGGCCGTGCCGCTGTTGGCGCCCGAGCCGGCCGCGGCCGATGCGTGGTTCCTTTCGGCCGACAACCAAGTGGATTACCTGGTGATCGCCTCTCGCGAATTGGCCGCGCCCGCGCAGGAACTTGTGGACTACCGCGCGGGGCAGGGGCTGCGAACCGGTTTGGCGGTCTTTGGGGATGTCTGTGATCTCATGACCGGCGGCGTGCGCACACCGGAGGCGATTCCCGCCCTGCTGCGGCACGCGGCGGCAACATGGGCGGTTTCGCCCCGCATGGTGGTGCTGGCGGGCAGCGGGCACTACGACTATTTGGGAATCACCTACACGGAACCCAATCACCTGCCGCCTATGCTGGTTCAAATGCCGGCGGGGGTATGCGCCTCGGATGGCCTGCTGGCGGATACCGGTGGCGATGCGCTGCCGGATGTGGCCATTGGGCGGCTCCCGGCCCTGACGGCGGCGGATCTAACGGCCATGGTGGACAAAATCAAGGCCTATGAATTGGGGATTGGCTCCGAGTGGCAGAGCCAGCTCGTGTTGGCGGCGGACAATGCCGATGCCGCTGGACAGTACCTTGAAGCGAATGCAAGGCTGGCCAGCCTGGTCGAGGCGCCTTATTCGGTGGTGGAGCGGATCGAACTGGATGTGATGGAATTCGGCCAGGCCCGCACCAATCTGCTGGATTGGTTCAATGCCGGGGCGGGATTCATCAACTACATCGGACATGGCGACATTCGGAACCTGGCGGCCGAAAAGCTGCTGCAAGACGCCGATGTGGCGGGCATGGTGAATGCCGAGCGTCCACCGGTCACTGTCATGCTGACCTGCCTGGCTGCTCGCTATGAAGTGCCGGCTCTCCACAGCCTGGGCGAGCGCCTGATGCGCCGGGCGGGCGGGGGGGCCGTCGCGGTGCTGGGGCCGTCCGGTCTTTCGCAGAATGCGCCGGCGCTGGAACTGGGCGAGGCGTTTTATCGGGTTATTCTGCAGGAAGGCGCCGGCGAACTCGGCCCCGCGTTCCTGACGGCGCGCCGCTCCCTGCCGGACAGCCTGTTCACCAAGGATACGATTGCCGTGTACAATCTGCTGGGCGACCCTGCCCTGCGCATCGCCGACCCGGAGACCGCCCAGATGCCCAACGTTTCCGCGCAGGTACTCCTGTCGGGCCTGGAGCAAGTCTTCGATGGCGCGCCGCGCACCGTGACCGCGGCAACGGACCCGGCGGGGCTCTCCGTCCGGATCACCTATGACGGCCGCCCGGATGCACCAACGGAGGCCGGATCCTATGAGGTGGCGGCCAGTGTGAATACGGTCGGCTTTGAAGGATTTGCCACCGGGACCTTGACCGTGGCCAAGGCGACGGCCCAGGTGTTCCTGGGCGATCTGGCGCACACGTATGATGGCATGCCGAAGCGTGTCTCCGCCACGACCGAGCCAGGCGGACTGACGGTCGCCATCACCTATGACGGCGATTTGAATTCGCCAACAGACGCGGGCACCTACGACGTGGTGGCCACGGTTCTCGATGCCAACCATGAGGGAATCGCCACGGGTGAATTGGCGATCGTACCCGCACCAGCGACAATCTGGCTGGAGGGATTGGAGCAGGAATTTGACGGCGCGCCCAGGACCGTTACGGCGACAACGGAGATCGAAGGGGTGTCCGTTGCGGTTACCTACAACGGCCTGCCAACGCCGCCGGCCTCGGCCGGATCCTACACGGTCGTGGCCTCGCTGGCGGATGCCAACCATACGGGATCCATGACCGGTACGCTGATCATCGCGAAAAGCGAGGCCGAGGTGGTGCTGGGCAATCTGCTTCAATCCTTCGATGGAGCTCCTAAGCCGGCCACGGCCGTCACGTCTCCCGAAGAACTGGCGGTGGATTTCACCTATGATGGCGTGCGCCAAGCCCCCGTTGCCGCCGGTACCTATGAGGTGATCGGGACCATCAGCGACGCCAATTGGGAAGGGACGGCGCAGGGGTTGCTCACCATCGAAAAGGGTGAGCAGGCCATCGAGTTTGCCGAGATCCATGACCGGCGGGCAACGGAACCGGTGATCCTGTCGGCGACAGCATCGAGCGGGCTGCCGGTTTCCTTTGCGGTGAGGGAAGGTCCGGCGGTGATCGAAGGCAACGTCCTGTCGTTCACGGGAGCGGGGACCGTATCGGTCGAGGCGTCGCAGACCGGCGACGACAACTGGCAGCCGGCGCCGGACGTGGTCCGAACGTTCATGGTTTCGCTCCTGGAGATCAGCCAAACCCAGGTCAACGTGCGCGAAGGCGGCGAGGGGCGCTTCTTTGTCCGGCTCCTTTCAGAACCCATCGCCGCCATGGATGTTCACGTCAACCGCCAGGACGGCGATCCCGGCATCCGGATCCGGGAGGGAGAGATCCTCACGTTTACGCCCGAAAACTGGGCCGATGGACAGGCGGTGATTCTGGCGGCCGACCTGGACGACAACCGCGAGGATGAACTGGCGACATTCCGGATCTCATCCCCGGGAGAGCCCGACGCCTTTGTCGAGGCCATTGCGTTGGACATCGACCACGGGATCAACCTGGCGCGGGCGGACGGCGCAACCATTCACGGCGACGGGGCGACCAACCCCGAACAGGTGATCGACGGCATCCATCAGGACGTTGGCAATTATGGCTCGGTTGTTTGGAATCAGGATCCGCCCGGCGGCATGATCCTGGATCTCGGGGTGACGGCCCGGGTTTCGCGGGTACGACTGTTGAACTGGGATTTTGAGCCATCCGGCCAGCGATATCGCATGGAAACGTCCCGGGATGCCCAGAAGTGGACGCTGCTGGTGGATGCGAGCGACCAGGATCGGTCGGGCTGGGACGACTGGCACCTGGATGGCATGCCGGTGCGCTACCTGCGATTCACGGGCCTGGCCAGTTCCCTCGGGCCGGAGGTGCGCATCGCCGAGTGGGAAATCTATGGCGAATGGCAGGAGAAAGTGCCGGCGACGGTCTTGTTAGATGCCCTGTCGCGCGTCTACAGTGGGCATCCCAAGCGCGCGAGGGTCGAGACCATTCCGGACGGACTTGCCCTAGAGGTCACGTATGATGGCGACGTGGCTCCGCCCGTGGAGATCGGCGAATATGAGGTCATGGCCATCATTCAGGATGCGACCTATGCCGGCTCCGCCAGCGGAATCTTGTCCATCGTCCCGGCCCAAGCCCTCTTTGAACTCTGGCTGGCGAACGGCGCCAGCCAGCGGCCGCAGGGGGCCGGGACCGATCCGGAACTGGATCCGGATCAGGATGGCATGAGCACCTGGGAAGAGTTCCTGGCCGACACCGATCCTTACGATCCGGACAGTGTCCTGGCGCTGGACGGCTGGTATGAAATCGGCGAGCCCGGCGTCCAGGCCAGCCAGATGCGACTCACGTTTCCGGCCAGCACCAGCCGGTTCTATCAACTGATCTATTCGACCAATCTGTCTTCTCCCGCCATCGTGACCAATTTGGGTCGCGGGATTGCCCCGGAGATGACGATCCTTCGCGACGCGCCCGGCGCGTGGTATGGAACCATTCGGGTATGGCTGGAGGATCCCGACTGGCCATGAGAGACCGGCGGAACATTTGGAATGCGGTAATTGTGGAATTGTGCCCGGCCCTCAACTTGAAGTAATTTGAGACAGGAGTAACCCATGTCGACTCAAAAACGAATCCCCTACGAAAAACCCGTCAGCATTGATCTGGGCCGTGTGGCGCCGATCCTGGGCGACACGTGCAGCGTGGGCAATGGCGCAGCGGATTGCCCGGCGGGAATGAACAACGCGATTGTGGCCGTCTGTTCTCCGTCGGGCTCAGGAGCGGACAACGATTGCCGGACTGGGTCGAGCGCGGGCACCTTCTGCTGGCCGACCGGTTCGGGTGCCGGGGTCTACTGCCTGGCCGGCAGCGGATTCGGCAGTGTGGAGTCGTCGGGTTATGAGAGCACTTCGCCGTCCACCTTGGGCAGCGGACTCGAGCCCGCTGGCGGGATGGAAACAACCAGCCCCCTTCAATCGGAGACGGGCATCGGCGGGATCAGCAGTCCGGGCGCGTTTTAGGGGTGTGGACGCTGACGGATCCGGACGATGCGTTCGGTTGCATCCTGCCGTTGACGGTCTCCCGGCGGTGAACATGGGGTGTGGACGGATGGCTGGATGAAGACTCCCTCTGCGCACGCACAAGAATGGCGCCGTCGAATGGTCGAGATGTCCGCTCCGGCCCGCGGCGGAAGCATGCGCGGTACGCTTGCCGATGGGGATCGACTGATTGTGCGAGCGGTGGCCTTGGGGGAGGTGGGCCTTGGGGATGTCGTGGCCTTTCGCCGGGGAGGCCGCATCTGGGCTCACCGGTTGGTGAAGATCCGGGATGGCCAATGGTGGACGCAGGGCGATGGCAATTGGCGGCGAGACACGGAGCCTCTGGTTGGGAGCGAATACATCGGACGCGTGGAGGAGGCGGACGGTTCCGGAGGGCGTCGAAAAGTGGCTGGCGGCTCGAAGGGAATGCGGCGCGCGACCGGATGGCATGTGCTTGCATTTGTCCGCTGGGGCGTCCGGTCGCTGTTGGTGCCGTTGTACCGCTTGGTGCGGGCAAGCCGGGTGGCACCGCTTCTGTGGCGCCCCGATGTTCTGGTGGCGCGATTTTCCACGGCGGATGGGCCGCGGATCAAGTACATTCACCGGGGGCATGCGGTGGCTTGCTGGCGGGCGGATCGCCAATCCTGGACCTGCCGGCGCCCCTACGACCTGGTGTTGTTCCCCCCCGCGCCATGAAGTGTTCCGGCGGCATTTCGCCTGGTACGCCCGAAATGGAGCTTTTGCTCCATTGCGCCCGACCGGCCCCGGGCGCCCCGGGTGCCACGGCGCCGTGGCCTGTAATGGACTGGCCCCGGTTCCAGATCTTGGCCACCCATCACCATCTGCTCCCGCTGGCTTTCCGATATCTGAAATCCGCCGCGAACGAGGGCGCGCGGGTGCCCGCGGAATGGCTGGAGTATTTCAAGCGGCAGTCCATGCAGATTGCGACGTTCAACCTGCGGGCCACGGGGATTCTGCGCCGGTTGCAGCGCCTCGCCCGCGATCAGGGCACTCGCCTGGTTCCCATCAAGGGCCCGGCGCTGGCCCTGTGGGCCTATGGTGACATCGCCCTCCGGCAATTCGAGGATCTGGATCTCGTGGTCCGGCGGGGGGAACTTCTTCAGACCGTTGAATTGTTTCAGCAAGAGGGATACCGTTTGCGCGAACTGCCGTCCGGGGCCGATCGCCTCCGGTATCTGGCAACCGGTCATGATTGGTCCCTGGAGCAGCCCCAAAAGCCACCCCATCTGGATCTCAAGCCCGTGTTGATTGCCCATACGCTCTGCGGGCCGGAGTCCGCGGACTGGCTCGTTGAGGCTCTCCGGCCGCTAGCCATGGATGATGGCGGGGAACTCGAGGCTCCGGGACCGGAAGCCATGCTGCTGGCGGTGTGCGTGGACGGGGCCAATGAAGGCTGGCCCAAACTCTCCGCCGTGGCGGATGTCGCGGCGCTGCTGGCGTCGCATGGTTCTGCGGATTGGGCCGGGCTGCTGCGAGATGCCGCCCGGCTCGGGCAGCGGCGCAGCGTGGTGGTGGGCGTTTGGCTCGCCGCCTCCTTGTTGGAATGCCCGCTGCCGGCCGCATTGGAGGAAGCGGCCCGCCGCGATCCGGCGGCCCGGCGTCTGGCCGGCGATGCCGCCCGCGCCCTCGCGGCGGGGCGCCTGCCAAGCGATGTCGGTTCCGGCGCCGTTTGGTTTGCGTCGCAAACCCGGGATGGCTGGTGTGGCCGCCTGCGGTTCTGGTTTCGCCTGCTGTTTGTTCCGGGCGCCGCGGACCTGGATGTATTCGCCTTGCCGAAGCCTCTCTATCCGCTGTATGCCTTCTTGCGGCCGTTCCGCCTGGGTTGGGATGCGGTGTGGGGACGTCCCCGGCGCATCCGGTCCCGTCCGGAGGTGGTCTCGCCATGAGTGCTCCTCAAACCCGTCTGAAGCATATCCGCCAAGCCGTCCGGCTGGTTTGGAAAAGCGCGCCCGGCTGGACGGTTCTGCAGGGGGCGCTGGTGATGCTTCAAGGCGTGCTGCCGGTCGCCACCCTATTCCTGACCCGGCGACTGGTGGATGCGGCGAATGTGTTTCTGAGCCAGACGGCGGGTGTGCGCGATCCCTGGCCGCTGGTGGCTCTGGCCCCGTGGGTGGGGGCGGTTGCCGTCGTTGGCTGGTTCTCCAGGGCCTCTTCCTCGCTGGTCGCCACGGCGCAGGTCGAAGTGGTGTCGGATGCCGTGCAGGATGCCTTGCAGTCCAAGGCGGCCGATGTGGATTTGGCCTACTACGAGACGTCATCCTATCATGACCAGATGCGGCTGGCCCAGGCCGAGGCGACGGGCCGGTCCACCAGTATCGTTCGCAATCTGGTGCAACTGGGTAGCGGCAGCTTGATATTGATTTCCGTGGCCGGCGTGCTGGCGGCGACGCAGGGATTGCTGCTGCCGTTGCTCCTGCTGGCGGCCGTACCCGGGGCGGTGGCCCGCCTGATCAATGCCAAGCGCTGGAATCGCTGGCGGATGGAACAGAATGCGCCCGCACGCTACGCCGGCTATCTGCATCTGCTGCTGACGGGCCTGCCCTTTGCCAAGGAAATCCGCCTGTTCGGGCTGGGAACGGAATTGCGCGGTCAGTCCCGTCGCCTGCGCGACCGCTTGCGCCAGAGCCGTCTGGCGCTGATGCGCCGCCGCGCGGTGGCCGAAATTGCGGCGGATGCCGTCTCGGCTGCCGTGCTGGTGGCGGGACTGGGCCTGGTCTATGCGCGCATGCAGGCCGGGGGGGCGACGCTGGGCGACCTGGCCCTGTTGGTCGGCGGCTACCAGAAGGGGCGCGGAGCCTTTACCGGCGTGCTGGGGAGCCTGGCCGCGCTGTATGAAGATTCGCTGTTCATCGCCCATTTCCACCGGTTCATGGAACTGCCGCGCCGGATCCTGGCCCCGGCAAATCCACGGCCGGTCCCCGCGCGTGTGGAGCAGGGCATTCGGATCGAGGGCGTCTCCTTCCGCTATCCCGGAACCGACCGCGATGTGCTGCGCGGTCTGGATGTGGAGGTCCGGCCCGGAGAGCACATCGCCCTGGTGGGCGAAAACGGATCGGGCAAGACCACGCTCATGAAATTACTCTGCCGCTTCTACGATCCGACGGAAGGCCGAATTTTGCTGGATGGCATCGACCTGCGCGAGTTTGATCCGGAAGAGCTGCGGGCGTCATGTACGGTTCTGTTTCAGGATTTTGCCCGCTATCAGATGACGGCGGCGGAAAACATCCGGTTGGGCGATGTCGCGGTGCCGCCTGGCGATGCCCGGCTGGCGGATGCCGCCCGCCGCGCGGGGGCGGCTGAGATGATTGCCCGGCTTCCGGCGGGCTACGACACCCGCCTGGGGCGGCTGTTCGGCGGGGGCGTCGAGCCCAGCGAGGGCCAGTGGCAGCGGATCGCCCTGGCGCGCGCCTTGCTTCGGCCTGCGGCGTTGATGCTGCTGGACGAACCTACCAGCGCGCTGGATGCCCGCGCGGAACGGCAGTTGCTGGATACGGTCATGCGACAAACCCGCGACCGGGTCCTTCTGATCGTCAGCCACCGCTTTTCCACCGTCCAGGCGGCGGATCGCATCCTGGTCCTGGCCGAGGGGGCGATTGTCGAAGCCGGGAGCCATGCGGAATTGCTGCAAGCCGACGGAGTCTACGCGGGACTTTTTGCGCTTCATGCGCCGTCCTGAAAGGTTCGCCCAGGGGGGGGGGCGACCCGGGGGTCCATCTTATCGTATATTATTAATCAGAAGCTAACAGAATAAATAGTTGATTGATGACTGACATAGGTGGAAAATAATGACGTGCAGGGTTGTACACAACGCGTAATTTGGCGGGTGCTTTTTGGCCTCGTCCTTTTGCCCCTTCGTCTTCTGGCGGGGCCGGGCGACGGTATCAGCGTCGGCTCGTGGGTGCTCAGCCCCTACGTGGATTTGACCCTGACCGACGTGTCGAACGTCTACAAGGACCGTACGAATGCGGTGCAGGATTATTTCATGGAACCGGAAATCGGCATCCGGTTCAGTTCCTCCTCCGAAACGAATCGAATCATGGTCCTGGGCAACGTGTTCTATTCCGAGCGGATGTATGATCAGGAAACCATCCGGGATTTCCGAACCTACGGGAATACGCTGACGCTGAACGCCGGCTATGGCCAGCGCACCAAACTCGAGCTCATTCAAAGCCACCGGCGACTGGATGACAACGATCGGCACGCCTCGGACTTCGAGTCATCGCCGATGTCCCTGGAGATGGTCGAGGACAGCAATACGCTGGACTTGCAGCGCAAACTCGATCAGTTGGGCGGCGCCATTTCCCGGCGGTTCACGGACAAACTGGAGTTGGGCGCGACCTATCGCTATTCCGGGGTTCGCTATGACAACAAGACCGAGGACCGGCTCGATCCAAAGGATCTAACCGTGCCCTACGGGCTGGATCTCGATGGCCACATCCTGCAGTTGGATGGCGGACTTGGGCTTACGGATAAAACCGACGTCACCCTGTCCTATCGCCACGGCCGCCAGTCCCAGGAAAGCACCGATGGCCGGGCCCGTTTGGACACCCTGCGCCTGGGGCTGCGGTCGCAGGGTGCCGACAAGCTGGTCTACCATGCCGCGGGCGGGTTTGAGCGCTATCAGCGCCCGGGCGAGTTCAAGGAAGATGCCGAGATCTATCTCAGCTTCAATTTCTCGGCGGATTGGTTCCTCACCGAAAAAATCACGATTCGCGCCGGCGGGTTCAATGGCACCCAATTCTCCTCGTTCTACCAGGGCAATGGCCTGGAGTACTATCAGGTGTGGGCCGGCCTGGGCTATCGCTGGAAGCCCAGCACCATTTTCTACATCCGGGGCATCTATCGCTATGACGACTATCTCGATCCCGTCACCCACTTGGGTGAGACCAAGGACCGCCACGACACGCGCCTGATGGCCAACGCCCGCGTCGATTATACCGCCCCCGGCAATTTCCTGCGCCTGTTCCTGGAAGCCTCCTACCACGAGGTGAAGTCCAATTTCGATTTTGTGGAATACGTGGACCAACGATTGAGCATCGGCGCGAACCTGCGCTACTAGCCCGAGAAAGGATGGCAACATGAACCTGCGAATCCATCGGATTGTCCTCCTGGCGCTTCTCTGCGCGGGCACCGCGTTGGGCGCCTTCCAAAAACCATCCCAGGAGGAGCTGGAGGCGGCGGCCGAGCAGCCCTCGCTGGTCGTGGAGCTGGTCAAGGACGCCAATCCCGACCAGGCGGCCGAAGTGGGCAAGGATGTCATCATCGAGATCATCCGGCTGGATCTGGAGCCCGAGGAGCGCGACCAGCGGATTACCGAGCTGATCGCTTACCTGTTTGCGGCGATGCCGGACGATACCGAGGCCTTGGCGATTTCCCTGGGGCGGTTCGTGGCCGCGAGCCCCACGGCCAGCATGAGTCCCGAAATCGTCTCGGCGATCCAGCGCGCCATCATTCTGGCGATGGATGTGGAGCATGGCCGGGCGTTCGGCAATGCCTACAATCTGGCGAAGCTGTCGATTGCGGGCGCCCCGGGCGGCGGCAAGACCGTTCCGCCCCAGCCCCCCCCGCCACCGGTGGCGCTGCCCTATGAGGTCCAGCGCTTGCCCTGATCCGGTCTGGATCCCCGATACCCCGTGGAGCCAACGGTCGGATTCGAACCGACGACCGTCGCATTACGAATGCGATGCTCTGCCAGCTGAGCTACGTTGGCGCAATCAGGGTGCGGACTATGCCAGAGGCGAAAGCCGTTCGTCAAGAACAGCCGTTCCGATGATCCGAGGCCGAGGGCGCGTAGAAGTTCTGTGGTAGTAAGGCACTCGCGGGACGGGGGCGTCCCGGCTCCAAGCCGCCAATCGATTCCTGTTTTGGAGCCCAGACGCCCCCGGCGGGGATGGTAGTGGCCACATGATCGCGGTGATTGCTCTCGTGGATCAAGGGGCGTGCTCTCATCAGAACCGCCAGGCACCCCGAGGCCGGGGCTAGGCTTGGTGGAGTGTCAGTTGGGGGAACGGAATGTTCCACTGGTTGGCGGTGCAGGCGTCGACCAGAATGCGCTGGATGGTTCCGGGCAGGACCGAATACAGCGGCGCGGCGGAACCGAGGACATCCAGCCGGATGGTGTAGTCCAGCGAAGAGCTGCCGGCAGAAGAAAAGAGCACCTGGACATCCAGGAGGTTGTCCGCGCCGATGACGGCCGGAAGCTCGGACTGGAGGGCGGCGAGCATGGTGGCGGGGATCTCGCGGGTCGCCGCGGCCTGGTGGCGATAGTCGATGCCGAACGTCGTGGTGATCCGGAAGCGTTCGGAAAGGTTGCGGGGGTGCAACTCGAGATAGTCGGGGGTCGGATAGACCCTGTGATCACCGCCGGGGGCGATGAGTTCAACCGCGCACGGGGTCTGGCTATGGACCTGCCCGACCTGGCCATCGGACAAGACGACCCAGTCGCCTGTTTCCGATGGGAACCAGTTCTCGTGCTCGCCGACGGGACGCGATGTCATGCCGACCAGGTACTTCACCGGCAATTGGCGTTGGCCGCCTTCGAGCCGGGGGTTTCTGAGCCTGGCGGAGAAGCCGAGGGACTCGACGCGGTAGGGGGTGCCGTCGTAGCGCAGCCATTCGCCTTCGCGCACGGCGCCGATATTGAGCATCAGCTTGATGGTTTCGATCTGCTGGGGAAGGGTGTTGATGCTGGCCCAGCCGACACCGAACAGGAAGATGATGACGATGCCCAGCAGGAACCAATCGCCGGCGATATTGAACGCCAGCATCATGGCGACCAGTCCGCCCAACACGCTGAAGATGTGGAACAGAAGCGAGGTGAGGCGCGTGCTGAAGTTTTTGCGGGCGCCCTTTCGGCGGAGCCTGCGAATCAGGTATTCGCCCAGGCGGAAGCCAAAGAAGACCACCAGGAAGGAAAGGACGCCGAGCAACAGGTTCAGTCCCCGGGTCTTGAAGAAGTTGCGGGCATAGGTCGTGGCGGAGTCGAGGACGGATTCGCGGGCCGCCAGGCGGCTTTGCAATTGGAGGTCGAGGGCGGAGTATTCGTTTTCCACCTGATCGAAGGTGCGCCGCCAGGCCTGGAGGCGGGTTTCGAGGCGGCGGCGCAACTCCTCCGAGGCCGGTTGGACCAGCAGGGCCTCTAAATTGGCGACGGCCTGGCTGGCGATGTCGCGGCGCTTGCGCACGTCCTCCAGCTGTCCGCGAAGCTGGCCGATCACGCGCGATTCGGCGGTGGCGCTTTCGAATTCGGCCAGGATGGGCTCAAGCAGCTTGCCCACTTGTTCCTGCCAGTCGAACTTGGAATCCCGCTGGGGCGAGAAGGGCGACAGGTCGACGTTCAGGGCGAACCCGTCGAACTGCTGGCGCTGTTCCTCGATGGCGGCGCGAACCTCCTGCAGGCGCTGCCGGAGTTCGTCGCGCATCAGCTCATGGGTAGCGGCCGCCATTTCCTCCTGGAGCATGGCGGCCTCGGCTTCCTTGAGTTGCAACGACCGCTGGAGGGCCTCCAGCGACTGCAGCGAACCCGAATCTCCGGCCAGCGCGACGGACAGGGGAGTTGTGGGCGACTCGCCAAAGGCCGTGATTTGCGGAGCGGTCGCGACCAGGCCCGCCGCCAGAAGGATGATGAACCCGGTGGTTGAAAAGGAGGAGGTTGTGCAGTTCATGGAACGGACTATGGAATAGGAAGGCGGAGGGTTCAAGACGATCTTGGGTTTCACCGGGTCGGCCGGGGGGGGGCGAACCCCTCGACAACACGCCATGCGGGCCGCGTTGCCAGGCGGGGGATGGTCTGGTAGGGTTGGGCGTCATGGATACCAAGACCTCCTACACGGTCAAGCTGACGCCGGCGCAAATGGACGAGGCGGTGCGCATTCTGCGCGAGGGGAACTACCGCCGCCGGACGGTGGAGCATGCCGTGGCGGCGGCGGCGGGCGAGGACTGCCAGATCGTCCTGTACAAAAGCGGCAAATGCCTGGTGCAGGGGAAGGGGGCGGCCGACTGGATCTCGTTCGTGCTGGAACCGCAGGTGCTGCTGGAGGCGCGGCTGGGTTACGAGGATGTCCTGAACCCCGAGGCCAACGCGCCCCACATGGGCGTGGATGAAAGCGGCAAGGGGGACTTCTTCGGTCCGCTGGTGATTGCGGCGGCCTACGTGGACGAGGTCATCGCCAAGGATCTCAAGGCGATGAACGTCCGCGACAGCAAGACGATCACGACCGACAAGGCCATGCAGGATATGGCAAAAAAAATCCGCGCGCGCCTCGGCGACCGGTTTGTGGTGGTGTCGATTGGACCTGCCGCCTACAACCGGCTCTACGACAAGATGGGCAGCGTGAACCGCATCCTGGCCTGGGGCCACGCCAAGGCCATCGAGAACCTGCTCGAAAAAGTGCCGAATTGCCCCCGGGCCCTGAGCGATCAGTTCGGGCCCGAGCAGCAGATCCAGCGCGCTCTGCAGCAGAAGGGGCGTAAAATCAAACTCGAACAGCGCCACAAGGCGGAAAGCGACGTGGCCGTGGCCGCCGCCTCCATCCTCGCCCGCTCCGCCTTCCTCTCCGCCATGGCCAAGCTCGGCGAAGCCCACGGCGTGGCCCTGCCCAAGGGTGCCTCGGACAAGGTCAAGGCCGCCGCCGCGGAGCTGGTGAAGAAGAACGGCGGCACCGTCTTCCTCGAAACCGCCAAGTGCCATTTCAAGACCACCGATGACGTGCTGGGGCCGCTCGGCAAGACGCGGGCCGGCGAGGGGCTGCCCCCCGCGCCCGAAAAGAAGGTGTTCGTGCGCAAACCAGCATCAAGATCGTAGAAGGTCATGATTGGAATTGCGACCAAACAAAAAGTGAAACGCCCAAGGCGTTTGGGCGCGGTTTCGCGGTCGGAACGCAAAGCCGAGTTGGGGCAGGTGATGACACCCCCGGGCATCGCCAAGTTCATGGCCTCTTTGTTTGCGTTCGAATCGCAATCCACCGTTGAAGTGCTGGATGCCGGAGCCGGGAAGGGCGCTCTTTCCAGTGCATTTATCGAGGAATGGGAGAAACAAACAGGCGGGCAAGCACCATTGCATGTAATTGCTTACGAGGTCGATTCCGAAATGCGGGAGCATCTTCAACCCTTTTTAGATGGCTGTCTGCATAGGGTCCAGCGGCATGGCGTAGAAATCAAGGCGGACGTGCTTCCGCACGATTTTATTCAAGCCGTTGCCAATCCATTTGAATTTGGGAATCCAGGTTCCTTCTCCCATGCCATCTTGAATCCGCCCTATAAAAAGATCACCGGCGACTCCTTGCATCGTGCATGGCTGCGGGATTTGGGCATCGAAACGGTGAACCTATACTCCGGATTTGTGGCGGTGGCGTTGCAACTCCTCAAGCCGGGTGGTCAACTGGTGGCCATCATTCCGCGCAGTTTTTGCAACGGACCTTACTATCGGATGTTCCGCAACATGATGCTGAGAAACTCTGTCATTGCTCAGATCCACCTGTTTGAATCCAGGTCCGAGGCGTTCAGGGGTGACGGGGTGTTGCAGGAAAACGTCATCCTCAAGTTGGTTCGCGGCGGAAGGCAGGGGCCCGTTGTGATCAGTACAAGCCGAGACGATTCGTTTGGTGACTACGAGAGCCGACCAGTGCTCTTTGATGAGGTCGTCCATGCAGATGACGACGAACACTTCATCCGGATCCCGCCAACGGCACGCGTTTCGGAGGCAGCGATGCCCTTTGGCCATCCGTTAAGCGAACTGGGCATTCAAGTGTCAACCGGCCCGGTCGTGGATTTCCGCCTGAAGGACTATCTGCTGGATCGGGCAACCCTGAACTCTGTGCCTTTGATCTATCCCTGCCATTTCGCTGCGGGTAATTTAAGGTGGCCGGAAGGGTCGGCAAAGAAAAAATGCGCGATTCTCAATGTTCCGGAAACTCGTCGGTGGCTCTATCCTGCGGGATGCTATGTGGTCACTCGCCGCCTCTCCTCCAAGGAGGAAGCCCGGCGAATTGTGGCTAGCGTCATTTCTTCCGACTCCATGCCGGGATATGACTGGATCGGCTTTGAAAACCATTTGAATGTGTTCCACACGGCGAAAAACGGTCTCGAAGAATACATGGCGCGAGGGCTTTGCGCGTATCTGAACTCTACCCAGGTCGACCGGTTTTTCCGGGAGTTCAACGGCCATACCCAGGTCAACGCGACGGACTTGAGAAAGCTACCGTATCCTTCCGTACCGCAACTTGTGAAACTTGGCAAAAGGGTGGCCAGAAGGCGTCGGCTTTCACAGGAGCATGTCGATTCACTGGTGGAGAAATTGCATGAAGGCTGAGAAGAGAATACAGGAAGCTGTTCAGGTGCTCCGGGCGTTGGGAATGCCGCGAGAACAGCAGAACGACCGGACCGCTCTTTGTCTGCTGGCCCTGTTGAATCTTGGCCCCTCAACAGAATGGAGCAAGGCGACCAATCTGCCGATTGGAATTACGCCGATGATGGATTTTGCCCGGGACAGCTATGGGGTGAGGTACGCTCCAAATACGCGAGAAACGTTTCGGCGATTTTCTGTTCATCAATTGGTTCAAGCCGGGATTGCATTGTCCAACCCGGATCTTCCCGACCGGCCTGTTAACAGCCCCAAGACCGTATATGCAATCGCACCGGAAGCCTTGCGCCTGCTGCTGAATGTGAAGTCGAAGAATTGGGGTGGATTACTGGCCGCGTACCAGAACACGCAAAGCACATTGGTTGCGCGTTATGCCGATGCCCGTAAGATGAAGCAGGTTCCAGTCCGGTTGGGGGGCGGGGAGGTCCTCCATCTGACCCCCGGAAAGCACAGCCTTTTGATCCGCGATGTCATTGAACTATTTGCTCCGCGTTTTTGTCCCGGCGCGCTTGTCCTCAGCCTAGGCGACACGGGCAAAAAGTGGGCGGTTCGGGATGAGATGGGGTTTAAGAAGCTTGGGGTCAAGCTGGATGATCACGGGAAGATGCCGGATATCGTGTTTCATGACACGAAGCGAAAATGGCTGCTACTGGTCGAAGTGGTTACGAGTCATGGGCCGGTCAACCCAAAGCGCCACGCGGAGTTGAAAGTGCAGTTTGCGAAATCCAAGGCCGGGCTTGTTTTTGTGACAGCATTCCCTTCGCGCAGCATCATGAACAAGTACTGGAATGAACTGGCGTGGGAAACCGAGGTGTGGGTTGCGGAACATCAGGACCACTTGATTCATTTGAATGGCAGTCGGTTCCTGGGACCCTACAACAAGCCATCCCGCAAGAGGGGCAGCAAATGAAACTGGTCCGCTATGGCGCGCCCGGGGTCGAACGGCCGGGAATCTGGCTGGAGGCCACGGCGCAGGAGCCCGCGCGCATCGCGGATGTGCGCGGGACGTCTTTCGATATCGAGGATTACGATGCGCGTTTCTGGCGGACGTTTGGCGTGGAGCGCCTGCGCGGGCTGCTGACGGAGACGAACCTGAAAACGATTCCGGCGGAGGGCATCCGCCTGGGTCCGCCGGTGGCCCCCCCGCGGCAGATCATCTGCCTGGGCAAGAACTACCGCGATCATGCCGAGGAGTTTGACGCGCAGGTGCCGGCGGCCCCGGTGTATTTTTCCAAGAGCCCCGGTTCGCTCTCCGGGGCGCAGGACGCCATTCGTCTGCAACCCGGGATGGAGCGGGTGGATGCCGAGGTCGAACTGGCGCTGGTGATTGGAACGCGGGCTTGTGGTGTTTCAGAAGCGGACGCACTGGCGCATGTGGCGGGCTACACGGTCTTCAACGACGTGACCGATCGCGACCTGCAGCAGGCACGCCTGCAATGGTTTCTCGGGAAGAGCGCCAATGGTTTCGGGCCGATGGGTCCGTGGCTGGTCACCCCGGACGACCTTCCCGATCCCCATGAGCTGGGGATTCGCCAGCGGTTGAACGGGGATGTGCTGCAGGAATCGAATACCGCCCGGATGATCTTCCGCATCGATCAGGTCATTGCGGACTTGAGCCGGGTGCTGACGCTGGAGCCCGGAGACGTGATTTCGACGGGGACCCCCGGGGGTATCGGGTCCGCGCGTCGGCCGCCCCGGCTGCTGCGGGGCGGCGATGTGGTGGAATGCGAAATTGACGGCATCGGGATCTTGCGCAATATCGTGGAGGCGATTGCGCCATACGTGGACGGCGCCGGCGCCCGAGTGCGTACGGTTTTGAAAACACAAGCAAAGCAGGAGAATCGGTGATGAAAAAAGCAGGAATCATGGTGATCGCGTTGAGCATGGGTGTTGCGGCATGGGCCCAGCAAGCCGCCGAAATGGAGGCGATGATGCAGTTGTTCGGCGGGATGGCCCAGACCCAGCAGGACGCCACGCCGGCCGCGACCATTGCCCCGCGGGCGCTTCGGGATGCACTGCCCGGAGATTTTGCGGGCTTTGAGCGCGTCGAGGCGGGCTCAGAACGGCAAGGGGCTTTTGGCATCACGACCGTCGTGGCCACGGGAGTCTATGAGCAGGGCGACCAGACCATCCGGATTGAGATCACCGATATGAGCGGAATGGGCGGCCTGGGCGCGCTGGCGATGATGGGCATGGCGCAGGCCGAGGTCGACAAGGAGACCCGCCATGGCTTCGAGCGCACGACCACCTATCAGGGATTCAAGGGCAAGGAGACCTATAACCGGACGGACCGGCAGGGCGACATCGAGATCGTGGCCGGCAGCCGGGTCAGCGTGAAGGTAAATGGCTCGGGCCTGGAAAGCTTTGATGTCCTGACCCAGGCCGTAGCGGCCATGGACCTGAAGGCGTTGTCGGAGTTGCAGCCCGAAGCGGCGGAATAATCCGTTGACCATGTGCGGGCTGGAGCGTGGAGATCATTCCGCCTCCGGCCTGTTCATTGAATGTGGTGGCGACATGGTATCGCACAGCCTGCGCGTGACTCCGTCCACACCGGCGGAATGGCTGGGGCCGTTGCCCGTGCGCGATTGGTTTGCGCATCCCAGCCGGCCGCTGGAGGTTGACCTGGGCTGCGGCAAAGGGCGGTTTCTGCTGGCTCACGCGGCCAACCATCCGGAGGTCAATCTGGTGGGCATCGACCGCATGCTCCGGCGCATTCGCAAGGTGGACAACCGCGCCCGACGGGCGGGGTTGGACAATATCCGGCTCTTGCGCATGGAAGGCTATTATGCGGTGGCCCACCTCTTGCCGGCGTCCGCGGTCCGGACCTGCTATATTTTTTTCCCGGATCCCTGGCCCAAGGCCCGCCACGAGGGGCACCGTCTGTTCAATCCGGTGTTTCTGGATGCCTTGTGGCGGGTGCTCGAGCCCGGGGGGGGCGTTCACGTCGCCACGGATCACGGGCCATACTTTGAGCAGGTCTCGGCGGTATTGACGGGCGATCCCCGTTTTGAGCCAGTTGAGCCGTTTGTTCCGCCGGAGGATGAACAGACGGATTTCGAACGCTACTACGCCGGCCAGAAACCCATCGGCCGGGTGTCGGTTCGGCGCGCGGAGAGCTTTACAAGTCAGGCCGGGATGCAGTAGATTGACGACCAATCCCAACCAAATATGAGGTGGACCATGAGGAAGATATGGATGTGTGTGGCGATGGCGTTGCTGCTGGGCAGCGGTGCGGCGTTTGGCGGCCTGTTCAGTGAAGATCCCGGGGAGCTGGCGGTCTCGGGCGTGTTATGGCTTCCGGGCGAGGGCGACTCCGATTTGTTCGACCTGGGCTATGGTGCGAACATTTCCTACCGAGAATGGTTCCGCTTCCCGTGGGGCGTGGGGCTGAACCTGGGCATCGCCCAGTGGCAAGTGGACAGCGGATCCAGCGCCTATAAATGGGATCAGCTCTCCAACTACAATGGCGATGCCAACCTGTTGCTGATGGGCCCGGCGCTGTATTTTTGCGTGATCGACTGGGACACCTGGAACCTGACGCTTGAGACGGGCGTGCAATTCGCCTATATCGATTCCAACGTCAAGGTTTCGCTGGATAACGAGCGGCTCAACATCGATATCGACAATGCGCTGTTCTGGCATATCGGCATGGAATACGAATACATGCTGGCGGAGAACTTCTTCATCGCGGGAGCGTTGGGCTATCAGATGGACTTGATCGAGGCGGAGACCGAGTACAGTTATGGAAAGCTGCGCGACACCCATCTGCACGGCGCCTATTTCCGGCTGGGAGCCAAGCTCCTGTTTTAGAAGCGGTTCGACACGTCTGCATGGATGGCAAACGAACGTTTGCCGGGCGCGCTCCGGGCCTGGGCCTGTGAGCGCGCCCGTTTGCTTTTGGAGGAGAAGGGGCCATGATTCGCTGCTATCTGAACGGGGATCGGAGTGGTGGGGAATCCGTCGAATTGGACGGGGCGGAGTCAAACCATCTGGCCGGGGCGTTGCGCGTGCGGCCCGGGGAACGCATCGGGTGGCTGGATGGAAAGGGGCATTTTGGCGAGGCCGAAGTGATCGTGGCCCATAAGCGGCGCACGTCGATTCGCATCCTGACGCGCCAGGAGGCCACGCCGTTCGCGCCCCGTCGCATTCTGGCCCAGGCCCTGGTGCGCGAGCAACGGATGGACTGGCTGATCCAGAAGGCGGTGGAGCTGGGGGTGCATGAAATCTGGCCCCTGCAGACGGAACATGCGCTGGTCAAGATTCGCCTGGAGGCGGCAGAGAAAAAAGCGGCGCGCTGGCAGGCGATTGCATTGGCGGCCTGCAAGCAGAGCGGCAACCCGTGGCTGCCGCGGATGGCGCCGGTTCGGTCCCTGGCGGATGCCTTGGCGGCGCTGCGCGACCTGGAGGGCGCGGCCTGCTTCGGGGCCTTGCAGGAGGGCGCGGTCCCCCTGCCGCAATATTTCGGCCGCCTGCGGGAAGCGGGATGCCCGCAAATCTCCGCCTTTATTGGACCGGAAGGGGATTTCAGCCCGAAGGAGGTGGACATGCTGAGGGCCGCCGGTCTTCAACCGGTGACGTTTGGACCGATGGTGTTCCGCGTCGAAACCGCCGCCCTTTTCATTCTGTCCGCGATGCAGTATGCTTGGCTCTGAGTTTCGGGTGACCGAAAACAGAAGTCAGGAGACAGCATGGAAGAATTGAATCCGCAACCCTTTACCATTCGCGGCGAGGCCGCGCACACCTTCAACCGGCTGCCGGCCATAGGCGCCCCGGCTCCGGCCTTCCGCCTGGCGGACCAGGAGTTCCAGGATCGAACCCTGGACGACTATGCGGGGAAGAACAAGATCCTCAATATCGTTCCCTCGCTGGACACATCGGTTTGCCAGCATTCCGCCAAGAAGTTCAACGAGGAAGCCGCCAAGATGGACAACGTGGTGGTGTTGACGATCTCCGCCGATCTGCCCTTTGCCCAAGCCCGGTTTTGTGCCTCGCTGAAAGCGGCCAACGGGCATTTTCTATCGACCTTCCGCTCGCCGGAGTTCGGGATGGATTACGGTACGCTGATCGTGGAGCACGCCTTGATGGGCCTGCAGGCCCGCGCCGTGATCGTGCTGGACGAGGACAACATCGTCCGGCATGTCCAACTCGTGTCCGAAATGACCCGCGAGCCGGACTATGCCGCCGCCCTGGCGGCGCTGGGATAAGCATTCAGCCTTGGGGTCCATCCGGGGTTTTTTCTGTCGTTCAGCCTGTTGCCGCATTGCCCAGGTCACACCCTGACCTGGTTGGCGGTGTTGGGGGTCTGCCCGCGGGGATAAACGGGGACAAACCCACCGACAAACCCACAAGTTCTAAACAATTTCTAAACAAATTGTGCCACCTTCAGCCACGTGGTATACTTAAAATATTGCGGTGTTGAATGAATGCGGATCGAATCAAACATAATCCATGGCGGGGAAGGAGAATTCGCGACTGGATTTTGGCACCCGCCGCTTTGTTGATGCTGGTGTGGCCGCACCCCGTCAGCCAAGCTACCGATTTCTGGCTTTTCTTCGAGATCGAGAACAATCAAGCGCTACAACTCGAATTTCCCTCGCTTACCAGCAACTATCATATGGTGAGCTATACGGATTCGCTAACCAACTCCTGGGGTCTCACCAGCTTGTTGCTGGGGGCAAGCGGAAACGTGATTTGGCGCGATCCCGAGGTTGTGGAGCGTGAATCGACATTGTTCTATCGCATTATATCCCGAGCGGTTGAGGATCCTGCCGACTCGGACGGCGACGGAATCGATGACGTCTATGAACTGCTGCACTCCGACATCTTGGATCCTCTTGATTCGACTGACGCGGCCAGGGATGCGGATGATGACGGACTGTCAAACTTGGAGGAATATCTGCGGGGCACGGATCCGCGCAACCCGGATACGGATGGCGACGGCCTGAGCGACGGGGATGAGGTCTTCATCCATTTCACCGACCCGCTGAACCCGGACACGGACGGCGACGGGATGCCGGATGGATGGGAGATCGAGCATGGATTCGACCCGCTGGACCCGTCCGACGCGCATCTGGATGCCGATGGCGACGGGTTGTCCAACCTGCAGGAATATCTGTGGGGCACGGATCCGCGCAACCCGGACACGGACGGGGACGGCCTGAGCGACGGGGATGAGGTCTTCATCCATTTCACCGACCCGCTGAACCCGGATACGGACGGCGACGGGATGCCGGACGGGTGGGAGGTGGCCCATGGGTTCAACCCACTGGACCCGTCCGATGCGGCGAGGGATGCGGACGGCGACGGCTTGACTAACCTGCAGGAATACCTGCTGGGCACCGACCCGCGCAACCCGGATACGGATGGGGACGGGCTCCCGGATGGCTGGGAAGTGGAGCATGGGTTCAATCCGCTGTCCGATGGAGGCCTGGATTACGGGCTGGTGGCGCATTGGCGCTTCAATGAAGGGGCCGGCGGCGTGCTCGCCAACAGCGTATCCACCAACTGGCCCGGAATCCTGCGTTTCATGGTGGAGAGCAACTGGATTGGGGGGCGAGGCGGCAGCGCGCTGTGGTTTGACGGCATGCAGGCCCACATTCGCGTGGACCAGGCCGGCGGCCCGGTGGTGACGGGTGCGCCGTTCACGGTGACGGCCACCATCTGGCAGGAGGCCTCCAGTCCCGGCCTGCTGCCGACGGTGATTTCGGATGGGATCTGGTTGGTTGGTGATCGCTGGCCCGGTTTCACGCTGCGCTACAGCCAGTTCAACAACATGATGATCGGACTCGCCGGCAATTCCGGCACCCCGGTCTCCTGGGTAGTGGCAACCAATTGGGCGCCGCGAATGATCGGCCGATGGGTGGACGTCGCGCTTTCCCATGACGGAACCGCGACCCGGCTGTTCGTGGAAGGCCGCGAAACGGCGGTGGCACCCCAAGCTTTCCAGGCGGCCGGGCAGCCGGAGTTGTGGTTGGCCCGCGGGCATGTGAATGGTGCGGATTCGTATTGGCGCGGCGCCATCTCAGACGTCCGGATCTTCCGCGCCGCCCTCGGGACAAGCGAACTGGCGGCCGTGAATGATTGGCTGGGCGATCCGGACGGCGACGGGTTGATCAACGGCTTGGAATACCTGCTGGGGACCGACCCGCACAACCCCGATACAGACGGGGACGGGTTGAGCGACGGCGACGAGGTGTTCATCCATTTCACCGACCCGCTGAATCCGGACACCGATGGCGACGGGATGCCCGACGGATGGGAAGTGCAGTACGGCCTCGATCCGCTCGATCCCACAGATGCCGCTGGCGATCTGGACGACGATGGTCTGTCGAACCTGGACGAATATTTGCACGGCACGGACCCGGCCCATCCGGACACCGACGGGGACGGGTTGAGCGACGGCGACGAAGTCCATGTGACCTTCACCGATCCGCTGAACCCGGACACCGACGGCGACGGAATGCCCGATGGGTGGGAGGTGCGGTATGGACTCAACCCGCTGGATCCCACGGATGCCGCTGGCGATCTGGATGGGGATGGTCTGTCGAACCTGGACGAATATCTGCATGGCACGGACCCGACCCATCCGGATACGGACGGGGACGGGTTGAGCGACGGAGAGGAGGTCTTCGTAACCTTCACCGATCCGCTGAATCCGGACACCGATGGCGATGGCCTGTCGGATGGCTGGGAGGTGGAGCAGGGCTTTGATCCGCTGTCGGACGGCGGGCTGGCCCATGCGCTGGTGGCGCATTGGCGTTTTGATGAGGGGGCAGGGCTGGAGGTGTCGAACCAAGTGTCGACGAACTGGCCAGCCGTGCTGCGGAACATGTCGGTCGACAACTGGGTGGACACGGGGCGTGCCGGCGCTGCGCTGTGGTTCGATGGCCGGAGCAACTTCGTGTCGGTGAGCCAGGCGGCGGGTTCGGTGGTGACGGGTGCGCCGTTCACGGTGATGGCGACGTTCTGGCAGGAAGCCGGCGCATCCGGCTCATTCCCGACAGTGATGTCGGACGGGCA
>CAYNSH010000023.1:0-43623 GCA_964399775.1 uncultured Verrucomicrobiota bacterium | reverse complement strand
TGCCTTCAGGGCGGGAGTCGATGCGGGTAGTTTCGCCCTTCGCTAAGGATTCGGGGACGCCGCCCCGCCGGGCTTTTCGCTTTGCATTTTAAGTGGGGTTGGGGTAGAACTCGCGGACCATTCAGATGGTGGATATAGCTCAACTCGGTAGAGCACCAGATTGTGGTTCTGGCTGTTGCGGGTTCAAATCCCGTTATCCACCCCGTTTTCGGGGCGAACCCAGGCAAGGAAAGGCAAAGGCATCATGAAGGATATCCCGGTCGCAAACGTGCGCAATGTGGTTTTGGTGGGTCATACGGGCAGCGGCAAGACGTCGCTGGTGGATGCGTTGCTCTTCAAGCTGGGCGTGACGGATCGGCTGGGGAATCCCGGGGAGGCCACCAGCGCGGCGGATTGGACCGACGAGGAGAAGAACCGCAAGATCACCATGTGGGCGAAGCCGTTCGACGCCGTCTGGCGTCCCAAGGGCGGTACCCCGCTGCGGCTGGTCATGCTCGACACCCCCGGCTATGCCGATTTCTACGGCCAGGTCGTCGCCGCCACCAGCGTGGCCGATGCCGCCCTGATCCTGGTGGATGCCACCGCCGGCGTGCAGGTCGGCACCGTTCGCGCCTGGAAACGCTGCGAAGCGCTCGGCCTGCCGCGCGCGTTCGTCATCACCGGGCTGGACAAGGAAAACGCCAATTTCGATGGAACGGTCGCGGCGCTTCAGGAGCTCTGGGGCCCCCGCTGCGAGGTCGTGACCTATCCGGCCGGCGACCAACAGGGCGTCGTGGATGCGCTCTCCGCCTCGGACCCGCGCGCCGAGGAAATCCGCGGCCGCCTGACCGACGCCGCGGCGGAGTCCAGCGACGAGCTGATCGAAAAAGTGCTCAATGGCGAGGCGCTGTCGGCCGATGAACTCTCCAGCGGACTCCGCTCGTCGGTGGCGCAGGCCAAGTTCATCCCGATCTTCGCCGTGATGGCGCGCCAGTCCGTCGGACTGGAAGAGTTTATGGCCGGCGTGGCGCGGTTGATGCCCGGCCCGGCCGACCGCCCGGTGAAGGATGCCGCCGGCAACGCCGTGGATCCCTCCGAAGGCGCCCCGTTGGTCGCGCAGGTCTGGCGGTCGATCAACGACCCGTTTGTCGGGCAATTGACCCTGGCTCGGGTGTGGGGCGGCACGCTGAAGGAAAACAGCGAACTGGTTAACGCCACCAAGGAGCAGAAGGAGCGCATCGGCACCGTCTACCTGCTCAATGGCAAGAAGCAGGATACCGCGCCCGAAGCCCAGGCCGGCGACGTGGTCGCCCTGGCCAAGCTGAAGGCCACCACCCTGAACGACACGCTCTGCGCAACCGGCCAGGCGGTCCAGATGCCGCCCATCGTGTTCCCCAACCCCGTGGTGTCTTTTGCCGTCCATCCCAAGTCGCAGGGCGACGAAGACAAACTGGGCCAGGGCCTGCACCGGGTGGCCGATGACGACCCGACCCTGCACGTCCAGCGCAACGACGAAACCCACGAGCTGATCATCTCCGGTATTGGCGATGTGCAGATCGACACCGCCATGGAGCGCATGAAGGCCCGCAGCAAGGTCGAGGTGACCCTGACGACCCCCAAGGTGGCCTACAAGGAGACCGTCACCGCCAAGGGCGAAGGCCACTACAAGCACAAGAAGCAATCCGGCGGACGCGGACAGTATGGCGAGGTCTATTTGCGCATCGAGCCGATCCAGCCCGGCGTGGAACACTGGTTCGTCGATGGCATCGTCGGTACCAGCATCCCGCGCAATTTCCTGCCCGCAATCGAAAAGGGCCTCGTCGAAGGCATGCAGAACGGCGCCGTCGCCGGGTATCCCGTGGTCAATACCATGGTCACCGTTTACGACGGCAGCTCCCACGATGTCGACAGCTCCGAAATCGCCTTCAAGATCGCGTCGCGCACCGCCTTCAAGGATGGCATGAGCAAGGCCAAGCCGGTCCTGCTCGAGCCCATCATGAACGTGCGCGTGACGATTCCGGGCGAGTTCATGGGCGACTGCACCGGCGACTTGAACCACAAGCGCGGGCGCATCCTCGGCATGGAGTCCGACGACGGCATGCAGGTCATCGTGGCCGAAGTGCCCCAGGCCGAAATGTTCAAGTACTCCTCGGAACTGCGTTCCATGACGGGCGGCCGCGGTTCCTTTGGAATGGAATTCAACCGCTATGATGTCGTGCCCTCGAACGTGGCCCAGAAGATCATCGCGGAAGCCGCCAAGAACAAGCAGGCCGAAGAAGAGGAATAAATCCGGGCCGGGCGTTGCGGCGTCCCACCCGCGAGAAAGACAGGGCAGGGTATGAGCGGACATAGCAAGTGGTCGACCATCAAGCATAAGAAGGGCGCCGCCGATGCCAAGCGCGGCAAGGTCTTCAGCAAGCTGGCCAAGGAATTGACGGTTTCCGCGCGCCAGAACGGGGGCGACCCCTCCGCCAATATCACGCTGCGCACCATCCTCTCCAAGTGCAAGGCCGTCAACATGCCGGCCGACAACATCGAGCGCGCCATCAAGAAGGGCACCGGTGAGTTGCAGGGCGACGCCCTGGAGGAAATCCTGTTCGAAAGCTACGCCCCCGGCGGCGTCGGCCTCATCATTCAGTGCCTCTCCGACAACCGCAACCGGTCGGTGGCCGAGGTGCGCCACCTGCTGAACCGGCACAACGCGACGCTGGCCGGCACCAACCAGGTCATGCGCAACTTCCAGCGCCGCGGCCAGATCCTCGTGGATGCCGAGGGCGTCGACGAGGACAAGCTGATGGAACTGGTCCTCGAAGCCGGCGCCGACGACATGCAGAACAACGGCGATCAGTTCGAAATCCTCACCGAGCCCGGCGTCTACAACGAAGTCTCTGAAAAAGTCACCGCCGCCGGCTACAAGGTCTCCGAGGATTCCGGCGTCAACCTCATCCCCGCCGCCCTCGCGCCGGTCACCGACAAGTCCCAGGCGTCCAGCCTCATGAAACTCATCGAAGCTCTCGAGGATCTCGACGACGTTCAGAACGTCTATTCCAACGCCGACATCGCCGACGACGCGATCGAGGCGTAAGCGCGCCCCTCGCGCCATGCCCCCGGCCCCCGCCCATCTCCCCCGCCGGCCGATCGGGTTTTCCACGGCGTGGAAAACCTTTTTCCACAGCGTGGAAAAAACGGAGAGGGTTTTTCCACACCATGGAAAAAACAGGCGGATTTTTTCCACAGCATGGAAAATTTTTTTCCACAGCGTGGAACATTCAGCCCGGATTTTTCCACGCCGTGGAAAACCCGCGCGGGCACGTTGGGGCGGGGCGTTTCACTATTCAACACCCAACGGGAGCCGGGGGGCGGCATGAAAGTCCTGGGCATCGATGCCTCGCTGCGGGGAACCGGCCTGGCGGTGATCGATCAGGAGGGCTCGCGCTCCGCCGCGCTCCATTGGGAGGTCGTCAAAATCCCCGCGGCCGCGCCGCATTCCGAATGCCTGCGGCGCATCCGCGAACGGATGGATTCGGTGCTGGCCGCGCATGCCCCCGACGCGGCCGCGGTCGAGGGCGGATTCTTTTTCAAGAATGCCAAGGTGGCCATGGTGCTGGGCGAGGTGCGCGGCGTGGTAATCGCCAGTTGCGCCGCCGCCGGCGTGCCGGTGTTCGAGTATTCCCCGCGCCGCGCCAAGCAGAATGTCACCGGATGGGGCGCGGCGCCCAAGGAACAGGTGGCGCGGATGGTCACCTCGGTGCTCGGCCTCGCCGACCCCCCGCCGCCCGATGCCGCCGATGCCTTCGCCCTCGCGCTGTGCCATGCCCAATCCAGCCGCGGGCTGATCCGCAGCGAACCCATCTGACATGGGCGAACCCACTCCAGAGCGCCTCCGGCTGGCGAATGTCACCAAGCGCTTCACGGCCCCGAACGGCGCCGTCGAAATTCTGCATGGCGTCTCCCTCACGATCGGCGCGGGCGGCTTTGGCGTGATTACCGGACCCTCCGGATCCGGAAAAACCACCCTGCTCATGCTGGCCGGGCTGCTGCAAAACGCCGATGCCGGAGAGGTGTGGTTTGACGGCTTGGAGGTGTCGCACCTGTCCGAAAACCGTCGCGCCGAAATCCGCAAGCACGGCGTCGGGATGGTCTTCCAGAAATTCTGCCTGCTGCCGCACCGCAGCACCATCGACAACGTCCAGTTCCGGTTTCGCTATCTGGATCATTCGGCCCGCGAAGCCCGGCGCTTCTCCGAGGCTGCGCTCGATCGCGTCGGCCTGGCGGACAAGGCGGGGCAGTCCGCCCGGCTGCTTTCCGCGGGTGAAATGCAGCGCGTGGCCATCGCCCGCGCCCTGGCCTTGCCGCCACGGCTGCTGCTGGCCGACGAGCCCACGGGAAATCTCGACCCTGCCTCGGCCCGGCTCGTCATGGACTTGTTCGGTGAACTCAACCGCGCCGGCATGTCGATTCTGCTGGTGACGCACAATCCCGAATGGATGGCGGCCGGCACCCACCACTGGATCTTGCGGGAAGGGCGCCTCGCCCGCGCCACGGGCCGATAATCCGACCGCCTCCGGGCCGGAGGGATTTACTGGGCCGCCTTGAGCAGCGACAGGACGGCGGCTTCCGCCTCGCGAATGTTGTCGTTCATGCTTTGGAAGGCCGCGATGTTTTCATCGCTCCGCTCCGGTTCGGTGAGGATCCAGTCTTCGAGCGTTTGCCGCGCGGTCGCCACGGCCGCCTGGGCCGCATCCAACTGCGCCCGCTCGTCTTCGCTCATCTTCTCGCGCAGGGCGGCGACGGATTTTTCGGAGGTGAGGATCAGGCTCTCCAGCACGCCGATGAACCATTCCGGGGTGGCCTCGCGCGAGGCGCCGGCCTGGCCCAGCCGGGTGTCGCCATCCGAATCCAGCAGAAAGTAGGTCGGAAAACCCTGCACGCCGAATTCTTCGGAGAGCTTCTGGTTGCGGTCGGCATAGGCTTCCGGCACCAGGCTTTTATCGCGGGGAAAATCTATCCACACCAGGACCAGGTTGTCCTTGGCATAGGCCTGCCAGTCCTCTTTGGAAAACACCTGGTTGTCCATGCGGATGCACCAGCCGCACCAATCGCTGCCCGTGAAATTGAATAGCATCGGCTTTCCGGTTTCGGCCGCCAGGGCCTTGGCCGCATCAACGTCCATCGTCCATTCACCCAGCGCCGCGCCTTCGGTGGCCGGCGCCGCCCACCCGCTGGCCGCCCACGCCATCATCGCCATCATCGCACCGGCTATCATCCGCTTCCTGTTCATGCTCATTCCTTATTCGGGTTGAATCGTTTCTGACGGCCAACCGTACTCCCCCGGTCCTCCCGCTGTCAAATGGGGGGCAATCCAATCAATCATCATGTACGGCCGGTTGCCTTCCTGGCATTTCCGGCACACGTTGCGTTCCTTATGGCATTATTGGTTTACTTGTAGCCGCGCCCGTTGGGCGCGGGGCTGCTTTGATGATGTCCGGCCCCATCGGGGCCGGCTACAGAAATCGACATCCGCTCTAGATCTTGAGAAGGCGGAAAAAACGGGGAGGGAGGGAGAAGGAGCCGGCCGGGACGGATTCGCCGGACCAGAGATCGCGGCCGGGGGTGGGCAGATCGATGTCCACGGCTTCGCTGCCCTTATTGAGGATGCAGCGGATGGTGGTGCCGTCGAGGATGCGTTCGAAGGCGAGGGTGTCGTCTCCGGGGGCGTCGAGCCAGCTGAAGGAGCCGCGGGAGAGGGCGGGTTCGGATTTTCGCAGGGCGATCAGCTTATGGTAGAACGCGAAGAGGTCCATGTCCGGCGCGCGGGAGTTCGGAGCGGGCAGCGGGCCGCGGAAGCCCTGGGTTTCGTCGTCGGCGGGAATATCGCTCCACAGCATGGGCTGGCGGTCGCAGGGGTCGTTGGCCCCCCATAGTCCAACTTCGGTGCCGTAGTACAGCATGGGGGCGCCGGGGCCGGTGAACTGCCAGATGGCGGCGAGTTTCAGGGACTGCTTGGCGTCGGGGCCGGGGCGGTGGGTTTTGAGTTCCGAAGTGCCGGCCACGCGCCCCCAGTGAAAGTAGAAGTCCCAGGATTCGATGGGCGGGCAGCCGCTTTCGAGCAGGGTGAGGATGCGGCCCGTATCGTGCGAGTCGAGCAGGTTCTGCATCAGGAAGGCGGTGCCGGGCGAGTGCCGGGCGTGCAGGGTGTCGATGCGCCGGCGGAACTCCTCCGCGCCGATGGCGCGCGGATGCGTCGTGAAGAAGGACAGGGTGGGGAACAGCCATTCGTAGTTCATGACGGCGGAGAATTCGTCCGGCTGGATCCATTCCTGCGCCGGGCCGACGATTTCGCCGGTGGTGTAGGCCGCGGGATTGATCGCGCGGACATGCGCATGCCACTCGCGCCAGAAGCCGTGGGGCACGCAGAAGGCGACGTCGAGCCGCCAGCCGTCGATGCCTTCTTCGGGGCGGCCTTCGCCGGAAGGATCCATCCAGCGGCGGGTGATGTCGAAGAGATACTTCTTGATGCCGGGGTTGAGCGTGTCGCCGGTGCGGCCGAATTCCGGGAGCCCGGCGTGCCCCATCCAGCCGGCATGGGTGAAGGTTCCGTCGGCGTGCCATTTCTCGATGCGGTACCAGTCGGCGTACCGGGAGGCCTTTCCGTGCGTTTTCAGGTCCTGGAACGCAAAGCAGCGGGTGCCGGAATGGTTGAGGACGCCGTCGAGGATGACGCGCATGCCGCGGGAATGGATGTCGGCGACGAGCTCGAAAAAGAAGTGGTCGGCGGCGGTCCAGATCCACGTGGCGGGGTCTTCGGTTTCGTTGGCGGCGGCCAGCGCGGCCATGTCGCCGTCGCGGTCCGGCCCGAGGGTGGGATCGATGTGATGGTAGCAGGTGGCGTCATATTTGTGCAGCGACGGCGCCATGAAGACGGGATTGAGATAGATGGCGTTGATGCCGAGCTTCTCGAGGTAGGGCAGTTGGTCGCGCACGCCGACGAGGTCGCCGCCGAAGCGCCGGTGGAACACGGTGGACCAGAAAGGATCGCGCCGGGGCCGTTCCCAGTCGTCGCGCCCGTACCACTCCATGCCCCATGGCGAGACGCGCCAGCCGGGAATGCGCTCGGCGCCGATGTCTTCGGGGCGCGGATCGGACTGCGGCGCGCCGTTGCGGAAGCGCTCCGGGAATATCTGGTACCAGATGGAGTCCTTGGCCCAGTCGGGCGTGGCGGGGGGATCGGGAATCAGCATGGACGGGCCTCAGGGTTGACGGGGATGATCAGGCGGGGGAACAAAGTGACTTGAGCCAGGCGAGATACTCGGGGGCGCGCGGGTCGCCCTCGGGCGGGGCGAAGGCGGCTTTTTCTTCGGGAGCGAGCGGGATGTAGGGCCCGGCCTTGGCCTCGAAGAAAACCGTGCCGTCCTCCAGCGCGATCCAGGTATGAAAAGTGTTGAAGGGCACGTCGGCGATCATGCCGGGCAGCAGGACATGGGCGGAAACGACTTGGCCGGCCTCGTCGAAAATGACGGTGCCCAGCTTTCCGCGCAGCAGGACGAGGGTTTCATCCTTGGTGGAATCGGCGTGGCGGTGGGGCTGGACGTAGGTATCGGCGCACATGGCATTGAAAAACCGATGGCAGGCGGAGTCGTCGTTGGCATGCAGATTGAAGTTCTTACGGCGGCGCGGGGAGGCCGCCGCTTCGGCGGCGAGCTGGTCGAGAAAGGCGTCGTCGAGAATGCGGATGGGGGGCGGTTTCATGGTGGGTGCAAGGGGTAGCAGAAATCCGGGCGGCGGGGAAGCGGGGAATGCGGGTGGCGGTGGGCGGGGTTGGGGAGAGAGGATTTCTTTCGGATTTGGGCGGCGCGAAAACCAAGGCGCGCCTTTTCAGTGCTGGCGCGTCGAGGCCGACCACTCGCCGACACGAGTCGCGCTCGGGTCGTCCGCAACGCGCCATCATCTGAAAATTCGCACCATATTTTTGCGAAGCAGCCCCGCCCAAATCCAAAAGAAATCCTCTGCATCCACGTCCTGCGGACAGCGGACAGGAAGGGGCAATCCCATAGGGGGCAAAACGATCGATGGATTTGAAGGTAGGGCGGTCTGCTTGTCCGCAGTAGCCTTGGCGGAGGCGGAGCCGAGACCGCCGGGCTGTTTGGAATGGGAACAGCCGCGGCGCTTTCGGCGAAAGCGCCCTACCTTTGGGAATGGGAAGGCTGTTGGGGGGGGGCGGTGGCGATGGTGATGGCGAGGGGGTGGCCTTCCCAGCGAACGGGCACGGTGAGGCGGCCGGTGGCGTCATCCCAGGCGCTCTCGTCCGTTTCCCGCTCCGCCACGCGGACGGAAGCCGGCGGCTGGCGGAGGCCATGGACGACGAACTGGAGATTGCGGGTGTCGGGGCGGCCGGGATAGTCGTGCCGTTCGCCGTCGATGTGCAGCACGAGCTGGCCGGCGGTGCGCTCGGAGCGGAAGCGCAGGAGTTCGTAGTTCCGGTTGGCCACGGCATCGGGCAAGATGCCGTCGTCGTCGTAGAATTGCCCGGTGGATTCGGCCACGGACTCGTCGGCGTAGAAGTGGATCTGCAAGTGGGCGGGGTCGTAGCGGCCGGTGTTGGAAACGGGCTCGATCATGGGGATGAACGCGCCGGCCCTGACGAACACGGGGATGTGGTCCAGCGCGAGCGGCACGGTGATCGTTTGGCCGCCGACATGATGCGCGCCGGTCCGGAAATCGAACCAGTTGGCGTTTTGGGGGAGGGGCACTTCGCGTTCGGTGGCGCCCGGATCGGTGATGGGCGCGACGAGGAAGGCGTCGCCCCAGAGGTAGGCGTCGAGGCGGTCTTGCATTTCGGGGCGGTCGTCGAGGAAGAACAGCGGGCGCATGAGCGGCAGGCCGGCGGAGGCGTTTTCGTACATCAACGTGTAGTGGTACGGCAGGAGCTGGTAGCGAAGGCGGATGGCTTCGCGGACGATTTGCTTGGTGTCGTCGTCCCAGAAGATGGGCTCGGGCGGGACGTTTTCGTGTCCGTGCGGCCGGTAGAGGGGCTGGAAGACGCCGTATTGCATCCAGCGGATATAGAGTTCGGGGTCGCGGTTGTCCCCGGCGAATCCGCCGAGGTCGGAGTGCATCCAGGCGACGCCTTGGAGGCCCATTTGCAGGGTGAGTTCCACCTGTGGCCGCAGCCCGCCCCACGTGCGGTTGACGTCGCCGCTCCACGGCAGGATGCCGTGGCGCTGGGTGCCGACGAAACCCGCGCGCATGAGGTTGAACAGGCGCCGGTCGGGAAAATCTCTCCGGAACCCCTCGTGCACCAGCCCTGCCCATTCATGGCCGTAGGCATTGTGCAGATCGTCGCCCCGGCCGATGGCGTGGCGGATTTCGGCGGGATGCGTCTCGGGCTCGCCGAGATCGCCCCACCAGCCGGCCACGCCGGTTTCCGTGTGCTTCTTGTAGAAACTCCAGAACCACTCGCGGGCTTCCGGCTTGAAAACATCGATCAACGCGGCCTCGCCGAAAAAGGCGGCGAAGGTCTCGGGATTCCCGTCGGCATCCGTGGCCAGGACGCCATGCGCGACGGCGCTGTCCCAGTTTTTCGATTCGGTGAGCACGAGCGGTTCGGTGATCAGGATGGTCTGGACGCCTTGGCGGCGGAGGGTGTCCATCATGGCGACCGGTTCGGGGAACGTCTCGCGATCCCAGTCCAGATTGCCCATGTTGCCGTAGATGCTGGCGCCGAACCAGAACAGGTCCAGCACGACGGCATCCAGCGGAATGTCGTCGCGCAGGAATCCGGCGACAACCTCTTCCACCTCGGCCTGGGTATGGTAGCCCATGCGCGAGGAGATGTGGCCCAGCGCCCAGCGCGGCAGCAGGGGCTGGTGGCCGGTCAGGTCCGCGATCCGTCCGCACAGGCCGGGCCAGGTGTCGTCCGCGATGAGCAGGCAGGCCAGGCGGCCGCCGACCGCCTCGAACGACAGAACGCCGTCGCCCGCCGAGTCGATGTCGAGCCATCCGCGCGCGGAGTTGTCGAACACCAGCATGTATTTCTTCGAGGAGACGACCGCCGGCATGGAGTAGTACATGAGCCGGGCGGTTTCCTCGTAGGCGTAGCTGGCGCTGTTGTAGAGATCGAGCCGCTCGCCGCGCCGGTCCATCCGGCCCAGCGCGCGCGATCCGCCCCCGAAGAATTTCTCGCCGTCGGCGATCCGGAAGCGGAAGCCGTTATGCCCCCGGCCCTCCTCGGCGATCAGGTCCCGGCCCCGGAAGCGGTAGGCCACGCGGAACGGGGATTTTTCAACGTCGATTTCAAGCCCGGCGGTGCGGAGGAGGAGGCGGTCGGCCGTTTCCTCCAGGCGGGCGGCTACGGGACGGGGCGCGGCACCGATGGCGAAGGACGGCAGCGGCGAGGCACCGGTTTTCGGCGTGAAGACGGCTTCCAGCGCGTGGTCCGAGTAGAGCGTCAGCGCCAAGGTGCCGTCAGAGAGTTCGAGGGACAAGGTGCCATTGGTGAAAGTGTGGCTCAGGAGTTCGGGCATGGGGACCTCGGCGCGGGCGGCGGGAGAAAGCAGCAGCAGGGATAGGAGGATGGGCATGGCTTTCATTTGGGGGAAAGGGGTAGCAGATGAGTGGGGCGGCGGGAAGGTGGAAATGAGGCGAAAAGAGGATTTCTTGCGGAGATTGGCGGCGTGGAAACCAACCGGCATCTTTTCCGCGTGGACGCTCCGAGGCCGACCACTCGCGTCCCGACCACGCAAGGGTGTCGGGACTGCTCGGATCGTCCGCGAAGCGTCCCCATCGGAAAATCTACCGGTTATTTCCGCGCAACAGCCCCGCCAATCTCCGCAAGAAATCCTCTGCATCCACGTCCTGCGGACAGCGGACAAGGAACGGTGGGTAGGGCAGTCTGCTTGTCCGCAGTAGCCTTGGCGGAGGCGGAGCCCAGACCGCCGGGATCGGGATCGGAACAGCCGCGGCGCGTTTGGCGAAAGCGCCCTACCTTTTTTGAGGGCGGAGGTCTACCGGCTCAGCCGAAGGGCCGTTAGCCATTAAATCGAAAATAACGCGAATTGTTATTATCGATTCAATGACTTAACGAAAATATGATCCGCGGGGGCTCCCGACCCCCGCGAGCTTGCCTCGCGGGTGAAGAAGGCCGGACCGGAGCAGATCATTGGCCACAAAGATCACATAGAACACATAGATTCGGGTGTGCATGCGGCTGTTCAAGACTGTAGCTGCGCCCGCTGGGCGCGGGAATCCAAGGTTGATAACCAAATTACAGGCTACGGATCGTACGGATCTTCAGCCACATTTAACTGAAGCGGTGTGAGTTGCGCCAAAACGCCCGGCACTTATGTCAAGCACCTGGATATCTATGATGAATTCCATTCGGTGAAAACCGACACCCTCCCCCTATTACACGCATTCCGCAATACATGCAACGATCCGTGTGAGGTTGCACGTGAAGTCCACCCGGACCAAACCGGCACCCTTTTCCATAGTGGGGGAGCCCACAATAGATACATCCATCCATTTCAGGATGAACATGTATACGATTTGGTCCATACAGACAGCCTTGCCCAATAGCGGGCAGGCCACAATACATGCATTTGCGATCTCTTATGTTTGTCATATGGACGACTCCCTATTAGACTTAAACAGGCACCAGGATCATTCAGAGAGAGTTTCGCAATGGACTTTTGGGTGAAATACTAATCAGAACGCTTTCCCAAGACCCTTTAAAAGTCCCTTGAAGGACTCCCATCCAAGAAGGATAGCAAACCCAATGAAGGCCATTAACCCGGACATCCCCTTATTATTTTCGTATTGTTTTTTTAACTCTGCCGTTTCTGAATCTAATTGTTCTGAGCTTTCGCCATCAGCAAGCGTTTCGATCGAAGTAACCGAGTTCTCTGAAAGTTTATCAACTTGGTTTGCATAGTGACCACAAGAGAAAACCCCGCCCACAAGCATGATCAAGCCTATTAATTTAACTGCGATTTTGATTTTCATGATTCCTCCTAAGCCCATTCGGTTGCTTCGATCACCACCGTTGGGCCATTACGGCGGAGATCTTTTGTTGTTGTCATAATACTCGCTCTACAGACGCGATCTCCTTGTCATATTCTGTGCCATATGAACTGATCCATTTGGATAACGGAGGGGAAAGGAATAGGGCACGCAGCGTGATAAGCACGGATGTGGTGCTGGATATCCAAGTAGTCTTTAACGGCCGTGGCGTTCGGTGTTGCTGCCACGACTCGTGTCCACGCCTTCCAGGTTTCGGGAAGTTTGCGAATCTTTGTCAGGACCATTCGGTCAAGTGGTGCGTGTAGCAATGCCTCAACTGGCGGCTGGATAGTTCCGAGGCCCCATAAATCCTTCATGAACAGGTTGATGATTTTCTGCCCGATGCCGAATCCACCGCGGCCCGCCGATTGAAGAAGTGCTTGGATGGCAAGTGCTTTACGAACGACAAACTGATCGTACGTCGGCTGTGTGGCCGGAAGGCGACCATTCAGCGCTTGCTGGCGAACGGGGGCCAGTATGTTCCAAATCTGCATTGCAAGGGGCTGGGAAATTCGACCGCATCTTGCTGTCTGGTAGATTTCCGCAACCCGCTTGCCGGCATTCTTCGGATATGTGTTTGGGCCGATACCCACCTCAGTGACATATTGAGCGCGTAATGGCATTTTTCATTTACCTTTCTGGGGATCCGTAGATACACAAGGCATTGTTTCGGAGAACATGGGTTTCCGCCATAGGGCCTGAACACCTTTGAATTGACCGCACCAACATCCGATATCTATTTGCCGCTGGACCCGTGTAAAACAACCTGTCTATAGGCGTGTCGCTTCCAAACAGGATTCGCGATGCGTGTCCCGCCTGCAGGAGCCGTTTTACATGTGGCGTCGGCATGAATGCCGTATCCACCGAGGCATTGGAACAAGCCAACAACACCTCCATCGCCTGCTCGATGGGGCGCCCATGCGCCAACACCACCCTGACGCCGGGGTGTCGCATGATGATCGGTCGGAGGCGGCTTGGTTGGCTATCCGGATCATCGTCCGTATGAACGAGAATGGCCATGTCACGCTCACCGGCAATGCGAAAGGCGCGATCCAGATCAACATTCGACCACCGGTTGGCCCGAGGATGGATTTTCAGGCCGCGATAAGCCAATCGAGCCAGCGGCTTTGCCAAGTCTGGGTGACGGGACAGCAAACCAGGTGTCACCCACAGCAGAGGCCAGACGGCCAAGCCGGGAATGGATAACAGTTGATCTAAATCGCGGACGGCGTCTTCGTGCCGTCCCACGGCGGCCACCGTGGCGGATGCGACGCAGCCTTCGACACCTTGGCGAAGAAGAAACCGACCCACGCCTGCCGGTTCGAACCAATGTCCTTTGAAGCGGCCAACATGGACATGGGCATCAATGAGTTGCATTGCAGCTACACCGGTGATGCGGAAGGCGCCTTGCGCGATTGCTTCCAGTCCTCGACAATTCGCCGGTTCAAGTGAGCCACTTCGCAGAAACGGGTGGCCACGCTCATCATGTCGCCGCCCGACTCGTTGAAATTGCGAACGAGACACATGGCGCAATAGTCTCGGTCCGCGCATGTGCGGCAGCCGGGGAAATCCCCTTTTACGATTTTGCGCACATGCTCCAGTTCCGGCGAGCGCGCCCACACCTCCATCAGCGACTGAGTGTTGGCATCGCCCACCGGATAGCCCTGCCATCCGGCGCAAGGGAAATAGAGCCCGTCCGCTCCGAGTGTCAGGGTATCCCGCCCCACGCCACAGACGGGCGCATCGTCTGTATCCAAAGGGTCGCGTTCGCTTTCGACGTCTTCGCGGTAGTCGCGGTCCACCTCCATCATGTCCCGTAGAAGGGCGACCGTTTCTGCGTCATTCAAACGTTCGGAAAGATTGTCTTGGGTGTAATCCGAACGGGCCATCATGATGAAGTCCGTTTGCGCCTTCATCCCCCGATCCTGCGCCCATGCCAGCACATCCTTATAGCTGCGGTAATTGGTGCGCATGACCGGGCAACTGATTTGCAACGGCACGTCGGCCGCCACCAGCCGTTCAATGGCAGCCAAGGTCTTGGCCAGCGAGCCGGGCACTTGGGTGATGTGGTCATGCTCGTCGGCCTTGAGGCTATAGACGCTGACCTGCAATTGAGAAACACGGGCCGACTTGATGGCCGCCAACAGTTGGTCATCCAACCGGGTCAGGTTGCTGAGGATCGAAACCGAAAGATCGCGGTTGCGGGCGTGGGCCAGCAGTTCGGTAAAGTCGGGATGCAGCAGGCACTCGCCGCCGCCAAAAGTGAACGACAATCCGCCCGCATCGGCAAATTGGTTGATCACTCGGCGAACCATTGCGGTATCGGCATGGCGCTGGTGGCGGCTGGGCGGCAGGTAGCAATGCCGGCAGCGCTCGTTACAGGCCGATGTCAGCTCCACCTGCAGATTAAACAGCAGAGGGGTGTCTTGCGAAAGCCGAGATAAAACCGTCTGTGTGTCGCTTAATTCAGTCGAGGCATCAGCCTTCAAGGCAGGGCGGTTGATGTTCTTTTCCTCGATAATGTGCTGTACATCGGCATACCGGAACCGCGGCTCTAGTCGGTCGAGTTCAGCCGCGGACTCTCCCCGCACCACGAAGCCGTCTGCGGACAGATTTCCGATGAACTCATCGAAATCGGATCCCAATTCGGTGAGCGAAGCGTCTTTATACAACGATAAAAGCTCGGCCACGATCTCATCGCGGCTTCGGGGTTGCCGACTCAACGCGCAGAGAAAATCCGCGCCAATATCGTCAAAGAGCAGATCCTTCTTGAAAAGCTGATTGGTGACATAACCGACATCGCCATAACGCCGGACAAAGGTGTCTGCACACAAACGGATCAACGTCATGAAACTTAGGCCAGCCCCGCCGAAGCGGGGCTGGCCGTTCGGTCTCTTATGCTGACCGGTCACATTTTTTACAATTGTAAGCACCACCTACGTCTTTTGGCGGGCATCCCGCCGCAAAGCTGCCAGTCGGCCGATTCTTGGCGACAACCTTCGGTTTCCGATATGTCTTCATGTTCTCTCCTGCTTGAACTCCGCATTACTTTTTAGACCGCCTGGCACGCGGAGGTTGTGCCCGGCGAGATTATTTGGATGGTGTGGTTCCGCAAGGATGTATCCCGAGATATTCGGCGATGGCCGCCGCGATCCATGGCGCGCATCGTATGCTTGGGCATGCAGGCCAACTATTGAGGCTGGGGGGCTTGTTGGGCTTTGCATAAGTTCCAGCCCGCAGATGAACGTCGCTGTTGTAAACGAGGGAGGCAGCCATGGCCCCGTGAAAGCGATCCCATACTCGCAACGCCACCGCCTTTGAGAACGGATGGCTTCTTCCAGTGCTTCTGGGTGTACAGGTTCCTTTGTCGCCCAGAGCTTGGATATCGAACGAATGTCCTCGGCAGCCCAAGTTGTTGACTGTTCTTTTGTTGCGGCAAAGCCACGCCCAAAATTGCGCAAAAGTCGGCATTCGCACCTCCTGAATTATGCGGAGCTAATTACGCCCTAATGGGCCGTACAAGTCAAGCGAAAAATACGCCCTAATAGGGCGTGCCATTGACCTGTCATCAGAAATATGTTTTGTGCCAACTGGGTGCGAACATCCGGCGCGAACGGACAGCAAGAATGATCACTCAGGAGCGATTGGCGGAACTCGCCGATTTGAATCTTCGAACCATCCAAAAAATCGAAGCCGGCAACATCAACATTCTGATTACAACGGTTTTTCGCATTCAGCGTGCGCTGGCCTGCCCTTGGACAAGCCTGTTACCTGAAAAGTAACAAACGAGTGGGTGAATGAGGCCTGTTGTTGGGGGCTTTGCGTCTTTCACCGACCTGATTCACCCACGGGACAAGCCCGTGGGGGTCTTGGATCGGAGCAGCCGCGGCGCGTTCGGCGAAAGCGCCCTACCTCGGGGATGGCGGAGGTACGCTCAGGCGCAGGATGCGGCAGCCGCGGGGGGGGATGTCGGCGCGGAAGGAGTCCATGGGGCCGAGGTCTTCATGCGCCCAGAGGTCGCGGACTTGGACGGGTTCCGCAAGGCCCAGCGAGGCGAAGTTGAGATAGCGGGTGCGGGGCTCATCCTCGCGGTTGAAGAGGCCGACGATCCAATCGCCGCCGGAGAGCTGCCCGAACCAGATCTGGCTTTCTTCCTGCGTGGGCTCCGGAGAGAGCGGCTGGCCGACAAAGCCGTCGCGGTTGAACTCGAGCAGCTCGGGGTTGGTATAGAACCGTAGGTTGTCGCCGATGGTATGGTGCTGGTCGGCGACGGTGACGGGGGCGCCGGCGAGCAGGCACAGGGAAATGACGCTTTGGCGCTCATCGTCCGTGGCAAAGGTATTGAGGCGGATGAAGTCGGGGTCGAGGATGACGCGGCCGCGGCCGGCGATGCGCGACCACCAGGTGAGCCCGTCGACGGCGTTGCCGTAGGCCGACCAGCCCTCGCGGCGCTGGCCGCGGAACCACTCGCTCCACTTGGTCCAGCCGCCTTCGCCGGTGTCCTCGTTGATGCGGATCATGTGGCCGGTTTTCCGTTCGGCGGCGGCATCGTGGTAGAGGTGGGGCATCACCAGGCTGAGGAACATGCCGCGTTCGTCGGCGGCTTCGCGCATCCAGCGCAGCGCGGTTTCATAATGCTCGCGCGGGCGCTCGGGGCCGACGCGGCCTTCCCAGCGGTCCTTGCCGTCCTCGTACCACGAAAGAAAATCGATGCGGAAGTAATCCACGCCCATGTCGGCATAGAAATGGATCCAGCCCTTGATGTATTGCTCCGCGCCGGGGCGGTCCACCTGCACCCAGGAGAACAGCGTGCCTTCGGCGGGATTCTTCAGCGTGGAAACCGGAATGTCGGTGCCGACGATCTGGGTGTCGAGGTCGTCGTCCGCGACGTGGATCCAGAGCGGATTGCCGTACATGCCCAGGCGCATGCCGCGCTGGCGGAGATGGGCGGACCACCAGGCGTAGCCGTGCTCCCAGTGGCGGGAATGGGAGAGGCGGTAGCCGTTCGCGTTCAGTTGCGAGAGGTCGCCCCAGCCATCGATGCAGATCATGTCATAGCCGAAGGGTTTCAGCGCCGCCTCGACCCAGTCGATGTTGGCGCGCCATTCGGCTTCGGTGACATGGACGTCGTGCTGGCCGGCCTGCTCCTTCAGGATCTGGTTCTCGTAGACGCTCCAGTAGAGCGGGGCCTGGAAGGGATTGGATTGCGCGATGGCGGTCATGGCGAAAAGCAGAAGCGGCAGGAAATGGCGAAGGAGTTTTCCACGCTGTGGAAAAAAGTTTTCCACACTGTGGAAAACTTCAGCCTGTTTTGTCCACGCCATGGAAAAAATCCCCAGAAATCTTCCACACCATGGAATCCGGCGGCTGCCGGACCACGGTGTGGAAAACCGGGTGCACGGGTCAGGCCTCGACCTGGATGGCCTTGAAGGACTGCCAGACGCCGTGGATGTTGCAGTAGGCGACGGCCTGGAGGGTGCCGGATTTGGCGAGCTTGACGTTGGCGGTCATGCTGGGATTGGTCAGCGCGGGGCCGGGCTGGTCGGTGACGGAATCGCCGTGGGCCTTGAATTCGGCGTGGGCGAGCTGGATGGGCAGCTTGGCGTCTTTCGGCAGGAAATACAGCGAGATCCACGCAATGTAGTGCTGGACGGTATTGGGGTGGGCGATGGCCTTGCCGAGGCCGGCCGTAATCGAGAAGAACTCGTCGGCCTTGACGGAATCGGGGGCGTCGATGACCGGGGCATGCTTTTCGGTTTTCCAATCGGCGTTTTGGATGGTGGCGCTGAAGTCGGACATGGGACTCTCCTCTTGGTTGGTGGTTTGAATTTCGCATAAGACGATAACATGAAGGCGCGGGGCCCGCCAATCGTGATTCAAAAAAAATGCGATTTTGGACAAATGCGGGTTGACCGGACGGTTGTTCTTACCGGAAGATGGGCGCGAAATTGAAACAACCAAGGAGGACTCCCCCCCATGAAGATTCGTTGGATCGCTCTGGCCCTTGTGTTCGGTTGCGCCGTTTCGGCGAGCGCGGTGGAGGTGACCCTGGCCGACACCGGCATGCGGTTGCAAATCTATGGCTATATTCGCGCGGATATTGCCCACGACAGCCAATCCACCGTCCCTGGCGACCTGGCCTTTTATGTGCTGCCGCGCGTGGATGGCGAACGCTCCGGCAAGACGCACTTCACCGCGCGCGAAACCCGCCTCGGCCTGGCCCTGTTCGGCCCGGACACCGAGAACTGGAAAACCACCGGTCGCTTGGAAATGGATTTCTACGGCGGCGGCGCGGATAACAACTACACGCCTCGCATCCGGCTGGGTTTTGTCGACCTGGCCCACACCTCCGGCTTTGCTTTGCGCGTCGGCCAGGATTGGGAGACGTTCATCGAGGTTATCCCGCGCATCGTGAACTTCTCCTATCTGGCGGATGCCGGGGCGCTCGGGTTGCGGCGGCCGCAGGCCCGCGCCACCCAGGAGCTGAAGCTCACGGACAATACGAAGGTGGTGCTCAAGGCGGCCATCGCCCGCACGATTGGGCAGGACCTGGATGGCGGCGGCTTCGATGACGGCACCGATGCGGAATGGCCCACGGCACAATGGAACGTGGCCCTGCACCAGAAGTTGTGGACGGAAAAGTTTGCGCGAATCGCCTTCTCCGGCCACTACGGCCGCGAGACGCTCGACCAGGTGGATGAAGAAGGACAAATGGTCGCGGTGGACGTGAAGGACTTCGACACCTGGTCTGCGCAAGGCTCGATCTACCTGCCGCTGACGAAGTGCCTGGCTGTCCAAGGCAACATCTGGACGGGTGAAAACCTCGACACCTACTTTGGCGGCATTGGGCAGGGCGTGAACATGGCCCTGGACACCGCCATCCAGTCCAAGGGCGGCTGGGCGCAATTGCTTTGGGATCCCACCGACAAGCTTTGCTTTGCGCTGGGATACTCGGTCGACGATCCCGATGATGCCGACCTGAGCGCCGGCATGCGCTCGAAGAACCAATTGGCCCTGGTCAATGCGGCCTACAAGTTGACCTCGGCGGTAACCGTCATGGCGGAATACAGCCACTTCCGGACCGAGTACCTGGAAGGCGTGCCCGCCAACAGCGACCGCATCCAGGTGGCCATGCGCTACGCGTTCTGACCGGGCTGCGGTTGGAATCGGCAAGGGCCGCCTGCGGGCGGCCCTTTTCGTTGCCGGGGGTGTTCGATTAAACAGCCTTTGTCTGTGGAGACCCGACGCCCCCGTCGGGCGGCTGCTGGCAGGGCAGGGCAAAGGTTGAACTGCGAACTACGGCGGGACGGGGGCGTCCCGACTCCAAACAGCCATTTGGAAGACAATCACCCGCCGGCCTTGAGGAGGGTCGAGCATTCGGCGGCGGAGAGTTCGCGGAGGGGCTTGCCGCGCAGGGCGGACTCGGAGAGGGCGCCGATCCGGATGCGGCGGAGTCGATTCACGCGCAGGCCGAGGGCTTCGAGCATGCGGCGGATGTGGCGGTTGCGGCCTTCGCCGAGGACGATGCGCAGAGTGGGGGGGCGGCCGGGGGGCCGGGCCTCGGGGGTGACGGCCAGGGCGCGCAGGAATTCGCCGTCGTCCTCCACGCCGGCGAGCATTTCGGCGAGTTGTTCGCGCGTGGCGGGCCGGTTGATCCATGCGCGGTATTCTTTTTCGATCTTGTTTCGCGGGTGGCCGAGGCGCTGGGCAAGGTCGCCATCGTTGGTGAGGAGGATGAGGCCCTCGCTGTCCCAGTCGAGCCGGCCGATGGAATAGAGGCGCAGGCGGTAATCCGCGCCGGCGCGGCGCGCCCACTCGACGATGGTGGGGCGGCCTTCGGGATCGTACGAGGTGCAGAGGATCCCCCGCGGCTTGTCGGCCAGATAGGTGCGGTGCGGCTCGGGGCGAACCGGGCGGCCATCCACGCCGATGCGCTGTTTGTCCGGATGGACGCGCGTGCCGAGCTGCGTGACCGTTTCGCCATCGACCTGCACGCGCCCGGCGGTGATTAACTCTTCGCAATGGCGGCGGGAGCCGACGCCGGCGGAGGCGAGGAATTTCTGCAGGCGGACGCCGTCGGTGGGAGGGGTCAGGGGGCAGGGTTCAGGGTTCATGGGGGGTGATTCATTGGTTTCATCGGAAGGGGAGGCGGCAGGCGCTTGATGGCCTCGTAGCGGGCCAAGTCCACGAGGTGCCCCGCCCAATCCGGACAGCGCAGGACGCGGAAGCCTTCGTAGTCTTCCGGCTCGAGCGGGACATGGCAAACGTGGCAGTGGCGAGTGAACATGGGTTTTCCACACCATGGAAACTATTTCGCGAAATTTTCCACAGCATGGAAAACTTTCTCGCATTTTTTCCACGCCATGGAAAACTTTTTCGCGCGTTTTCCACGCCATGGGAAACGGGGGATTAGACAGGGCCGGTGAGGATGCGCTGCGCGGCGAGGAAGTCTTCGGGCGGGGGGGCGGTGAAGGCGAGGGGGGCGCCGGAGCGGGGGTGGGCGATCTTCAGGGCATGGGCGTGGAGCATCTGGCGGGGGATTTCGAGACCGTCGGGGAGGCCGCGGCGGGCGCGGCCGTAGGTGGTGTCGCCGACGACGGGATGCCCGAGGTGGGCCATGTGGACGCGAATCTGGTGGGTGCGGCCGGTTTCGATGCGGACGCGCAGGAGGGCGGCCAGCGGCCCGGCGGCGAGGGTTTCGTAATGCGTGACGGCGGGGCGGCCTTTTTCGGCGATGGCCATTTTCTTGCGGTGGACGGGGTGGCGGCCGATGGGGAGGTCCACGGTGCCGGCGGGTTTCTTTGGCGTGCCCCAGACGAGGGCGAGGTAGTCCTTTTCGACGGTGTGGGCGGAAAATTGGGCGACGAGCGCGGCGACGGCCTGCTCGTTCTTGGCGACGACGAGCACGCCGCTGGTGTCCTTGTCGAGGCGGTGGACGATGCCGGGGCGGAGTTCGCCGCCGATGCCCGCAAGATCGGTGCAGTGGTGGAGGAGGGCGTTGACGAGGGTGTCGGCGGCGTGGCCGGGGGCGGGATGGACGACGAGGCCGGGGGGCTTGTTCAAGACGATGAGGTCGGTGTCTTCGTGGAGGATGTCGAGTGGAATGGCCGTGGCCACGAGGCCGACGGGTTCGGGGGGCGGCAGGGTGCAGACGAGTTCGTCGCCGGGGGAGAGCGGGGTGTTGGGCTTGCGGACGGGAGTTTCGTTGAGGGTGACGTGGCCGGTTTCGATGAGTTGTTTCCAACGCGAGCGGGACACGTCCGGATGAGCGCCCGCGAGGAAGGCGTCGAGGCGCGGGGCGCGGCGGTCGAGGGTGAAGGTGAGGGGTGGCGCGACGGTCATGGGGCAGGGCAGGGGTGGAGGGGCGCGGCGGCGAATAAGGATTCGGATAAACGAGGCGGCAAAACGAAGGCCCGTCTTTTCCGCGCCGGCGCGTCGCGGCCGACCACTCGCCGACAGGAGTCGCGCTCGGGTCGTCCGCAACGTGCCGTCATCGAAAAATTCAGGCGCTTATTTTGCCGGAACAGCCCCTCGTTTTTCCAAATCCTTTTCCGCACATCCACGTCCACGCCCATGGCGTGGCAAGCCTGCGGACGGCGAACCGCTGAACCATGAACGGTAAAGCATGAACCTCCAGTCCGCGCACATCCACGTCCGCGCCCATGGCGTGGCAAGCCTGCGGACAGCGGACGAGGCGTGGAACGATGGAATAGTGGAGTGGTGGGGGGTGGGAGCTTGGTTTCGATCGGCCATGATTTCCATATTCCATGATTCCAGTATTCCATCATTCCAGCCTCCCAGTAATCCCCGCTTCTCCGCTACTGCCGGGCGCAGATTTGGAAGCCGAGGGCGGCGGCGGTTTCGAGGAGGGCGGGGCGGGCGTGGTCGAGATGGACGCGGATGGAGGCGAATTCGCGGCGGCCGGTATAGGCCTTGCGGAAGCGGTCAAAACGGCGGCGGAGCTCGGCGGGATCGTCAGTATCCATTGCCGCGCGCCAGTCGCGGTCAGTTTGTGCGAGAGGACAGGCCGCAACTAGCAAATCGGCCAAAGCCTCTTCATCGGTGCGGTGGGCGGCATCGATATGAATGAACGGCGCGGCGGGGAGTTGCCGCGGATCGGGAGCCCAGGCGGGTTCGATTTCGAGATAGTGGCAGAGCTCGCGGTGGCAGTTCAGGGTGCCATTGAGCAGGCCTTCGAGGGAGTAACCGGCGATGTGGGGGGTCAGGATGTCAATGGCGCGGAACAGGCCCGGAGGAAGAACGGGCTCGTTTTCCCAGACATCGAGGGCGCAGGCGGAGAGGAGTTGGTGATCGAGGGCGCATTGCAGTGCGTCGGTATCGGTGACTTCGCCACGGGAGGTATTCAGGAACCAGGCGCCCGGTCGCAGTTTTCCGAGCAGCCGGCAATCGGCCAGTCGCCGGGTCGGGAAGGGGCCGTCATCCACTAGCGGTGTATGGAGCGTGAGGATGTCGGCTTTTGCCAGGACGGATTCTAGAGGGAGAAAATCCGGCGAACCGGTTTTCAGGGCCAGGGGCGGATCGTTGCGCAGCGGGCGCAGGCCAAGCAGCGGGGCCTTTTCCGCGACGCGCGATCCGACGTGGCCGACTCCAACGATGCCGATCGAGTTGCCGGCCCGGGGATCCGCCTTCTGGTGGCCGAGCAGAACGATGGCGGAGATCACATATTCCGCCACGGCATTGGCATTGCATCCGGGGGAGGCGGTCCAGGCGATGCCGGCCTGGTTCAGCCACGGGATGTCGAAGTGGTCGGCGCCAGCAGTGGCGGTGGCGACGAACTCGACCGGTGTGCCCGCCAGCAGTTCTTCATCGACGCGGGTCTTGGAGCGGACGACCAGTGCCTGGGCGTCGCGAAGGTGATCGCGATGGATATCGCGATCCGGAAGGATCTCCACATCGCCCAGACCCGCAAAGGCGTCGCGGCCTTGCAGGACGCTGGCGGCGCAGACGATCTTCATGGCCCACCGCGCCGGTCGGGAATCACGGGGCGGCAGGATCCCGCACGGCTTCCTCGATGGCGGAAACGCGCCCATGGATGAATTCCACCCGCAGGCGAATGGTTTCGCGTTCCTGGAGAACGTTGATCCAGGCGCTGCCGCTGGCGGAGCGCATGCTACCGGGGCCGGACAGGCTCAGGCCGACGATATCGGCCCGCTGGCGCTCGTAGCGGCGGGCGGTGTCGGTATAGATCCAGACGACGATGTCGCCGGCGTTGGTTCGCCGGGTGAGCGCGCGTTGCGGATCCCCAATGGCGATCCGCACCATGTCGGCGGTGTAGCCCAGGTCGATCTGGCCGCCGCGGATGCGCGCCTGGTCCTCGATGGGCAGGGTGTTGAACAACTCCTGGTTTTGCTGAATGCGCTTGGAGGGGGTGCTGGCGCAGCCGGAGAACAGAAGGGCCAGTGCCAGGCCCGTCCAGAAACGATGCGGAATCTTCATGGGGATGGGTCCGAGGGGGTGTTGTCGGGTGAGCCTGCGAGCGACTCTTCGTCCGGATCAAAGACGGCAATCTGCAGGTCGATGCGGTTATGGTCGCCATCGCGGCGGTAGCCCATTTCCTGGCAGATGCGGCGCACCAATTCGATGCCGAGGCCGCTGCTGTCCCCCGCCTCGATTTTTTTTGCAACGGGAGCGGCCTGGTGTTTGGTGGGGTCGAAGGGGCGGGCATCGTCGACCAGTTCAATGCGGATAAATTCGCTGTTGGCCTGGACCTGGATGGAGATCAGGTGCTCTTTCTGGTCGTCATAGCCATACTTGATGGTGTTGGAGAGCATTTCCTCCAGGGCCAGGCGGATGGTGTATTTCGACTGCTCGGAGATGGGATACTGCTCCGCCCACTCCATGGCCTCGCAGGCGAGGGCCGTGGCGGTGTCGATTTGATTTGGAATTTGCCAGGATTTCTGTCCGTAAAGTCGCGGCACGGGGTGCTCCTTTCTACGATGGATTCAGGCTGATCCGCTGGGTGTCGCCGGGTTCCAAACGGCGGATCCGCAGCGTGACGCGGTTCAGGGAGCCCTCGCGCTCGTAGGTCATCTTGGAACTGACCTTGCGCACCAGTTGAATGCCCAGTCCACCCGGCCGGGAAGAGTTGACGATCTTGTCGATATCGGGCGGCGGATAACGAGTGGGATCGAAGGGCGTGCCGTCATCTTCAAAGACGACTTGCAAATAGTCGGGAAAGATGGTGATGCCAAAGCGGATGTGGTGGATGGCATCGTCGGCATAGGCGTACTTGATGACGTTGCCGACCATCTCCTCGACGACCAGGCCAGTGGAGTATTTTACGCGCGAGGAGACGGGCTGGTCGGCCAGCCACTCGAATACCTCCTTGGCGGCCTGGGCCATGGCCTCCAGCCGGTTGGGAATTCGCCAGGTTTTTTCCGCTGTGGGTTCCATGATCACTTGCTCCTCAACAAGCCATTGACGATGTATCGCATGAAAACGTACGCTGATAAACCAAAAATACAAGGTAATTGGCGGCGGCGATGGGCATGCGCCGGTCGCCGGAGAGGATGCACGGATGATCAAGGCAGGCGATTTGACGAAAAACAGCGTGGTGGAAATCAACGGCGATCCGCATGTCGTCGAGCAGTTGCGGACCCAGTCGCCATCGGCGCGCGGGGCTTCGACCCTCTACAAGGTCCGGTTCCGCAATGTGCGCACCCGGGCCAAACTTGACCAGACGTTCAAGGGAGACGACCCCCTCAAGGAGTCGGATTTCGAGACGCGGATGGTTTCCTACAGCTATCGCGAGGGGGACCGGTTCACCTTCATGGACCTGGAGGACTACAGCCAGATCGAGTTGATGGAAGATGAAATCGAGGAGTCGGTGCCCTACCTGGTGGACGGCATGGAGGGCATCAAGGCGCTGATGCAGGGGGGAAAGGTCCTGTGCATTCAGATGCCGGACTCGGTGGAGCTTCAGATCACCGAGTGCGCCCCCTCCATGCGCGGGGCCAGCGTGACGGCCCGCACCAAGTCGGCCACGCTCGAAACCGGGCTGGTCATTCAAGTGCCCGAATACATGGAGCAGGGCGAACGCGTCCGGGTGGATACCCGGACCGGCGAATTCATTCAACGGGTTCAGTAGCGGGCCAGGCGGTTGTCCGGCTGCCCAAGGTTCATTCTGGCGCTCCTCGCAACGGACAAACCAACCGGTATTTATAAAAACAGATACTGGTCTGTGTTTATAAAAACCGGTTGGTTTGTGCCGGGAGGGGCAGGCGTGGTTGGGGTGCTTTTGCTTTCCCGAGGGAGTCGCCTTGTGATACCGTTGCGCTCGTTTGCAGGGAGAAGTGTGAAATATTCCGATATCAACTGGTCGAGCTGGGTGCCACGGGAAACCGCAACGCTGATGTTTGTGCGGTTGGATGGCATGGTGTTGCTGATTCGCAAGCTGATGGGGATGGGTGCGGGGCTGATCAACGCGCCGGGGGGCCGTGTCGATCCCGGCGAGACTCCGGAACAGGGTGCCATCCGCGAGGCGCAGGAGGAGTTGCATGTAACGCCGCTGGCACCCATCGAGGCCGGAGTTCTGTCGTTCCAGTTCACCGATGGCTATTCCCTGCGCTGCCACGTGTTCACCGCTTCGGCCTATACGGGGGTGCCGACCGAAACGCCCGAAGCCATACCGCTTTGGGTGGACGAGCGCGAGATGCCCTACGGCCAAATGTGGGCGGACGACCGCATCTGGTTTCCGCTTGTGATTCAGCAGCGCTACTTTCGGGGGCGATTTCTGTTTGACGGGGAAAGCATGCTGGGGTGTGAGATGGAGGTCGAGCCCACACCCGGCGGGGCGGGAGAGTTCATCGTCGCGGCGGAAAGGAAGTAGCACATGGACGCAACCGCACTGAATTGGGTGGACTGGCTGTTTGTGGGCGTGCTGGTCTATGGCGCCGCCATGGGGGCGCTGCGGGGGCTTTCGCATGAATTGGCGACGCTGATCGGCATGGTGGTGGCCATCGTGGCGACCTGGCTGTTCTATGAGCCGGCGTCCGCCTGGATCTGCGCCCGGTGGGATTGGAATCCCGAGATCACTCGTTTGCTGGCCGTCGCGGCGCTGGTGGCCCTGTCGCTGGCCGGCATGCGGGCGTTGCGGGTCGGGCTTGGGGCGCTGATGACGTTCGCGTTCAAGGGGCCGGTGGAGCGGATCGGCGGCCTGCTGGCGGGGATGTTCCGCCGGGGTGCGGTATTCCTGCTGCTGATGCTGGCCGCCAGCTTCGTGCCGTGGAGCCGACTTCAGCGCGCGGTCCTGTTCGAATCGATGACGGGCCCGGTCGTGCTGCCGCACCTGATCGAAGGCTATAACCGGCTGGCCGAGAAGGCGGCGATGATCCAGGCCGAGGTGCCCGTCGGCGTTGCGCTTCCGCATGCGGTGATGCCGCCACCGGCGGATCCCGGGACCTATTCCGTTCCCGCCGACGGAAGCTCCGATCCCGTCTGGTTCCAGGAATAGCGCGATCATGGCCGGCATGGTCTCCAAGGACGCCATCGAGCGGATTCGCGCTTCGCTCGACATTGCCGACGTGATCGGATCCTACATTCAAGTCAAACGCGCCGGGTCCACCGCGAAGGCGCTGTGCCCGTTTCACAAGGAAAAGACGCCCTCGTTCCACATCAATCCGGCACGGCAGGCCTTCCATTGCTTCGGGTGCGGGGTCGGGGGCGACGTGTTCAAGTTCGTGATGCTCTACGAGAACGTGGACTTTCCCACCGCGCTGCGCCTGATGGCTTCGCGGGCCGGTGTCGTGCTGGAGGTCGATGAATCGGCGTCCGGCCCGAAGCGCGATGGTCCGGCCAAGGACGAACTCTACAAGGTCAACGAAGACGCCTCCCGGCGCTACCAGAAGGAACTGATGGAAAGTTCCGCCGCCGCGGACGCCCGGGCATATCTCGAAAAACGGGGGCTCGGCGTAGACGTTTGGAAAGAATGGGGGATTGGCTTCGCCCCGGAGGGCTGGGGCTTTCTGGCGGATCAGGCTGGGCCGCGCGGCGGCGCCCGCATGAAGGCGCTGGAAGCCGCTGGACTGCTTTCCACCAACGAAAAGGGCAACCTTTACGATCGTTTTCGCGGCCGCGTCCTGTTCACCATCCGCGACGAACTCGGGCGTGCCGTTGGATTCAGCGGACGCATCCTGCGGTCGGATGCCGCCGCCGGGGCCAAGTATGTCAACACGCCCGAGACGGCCCTGTTTCGCAAGAGCCGTCTTCTCTACGGTCTCGACAAGGCCAAGCGAGACATCCTCGACAAGCGCACCGTTTTGCTTTGCGAAGGGCAGATCGACTGCATCCGCTGCCACATGGCCGGATTTCGCCATGCGGTGGCCTCGCAGGGCACGGCTTTTACCGAGGAACATGCCCGTATTCTCAAGCGCTACACCGATCACGTGGTGGTTGTGCTCGATGCCGATACCGCCGGCCAGAAAGCCGCATTGCGCACGGCGGAACTCCTGATCGAGGAGGGCCTGGCCGTTTCGCTGGCTGGGCTGCCGCCCGGTGAAGATCCCGACTCGCTTCTTCGAACCAAGGGCCCCGACGCCTTTGCGGCCATTCTGGAGCAGTCGCGGACCGCCATGGGGTTTCTGGTCGAAACCCTCCGCGCTCGCGGTGATATCGAGACCCAGGCGGGCTTGCTGCGCGCCACGCGGGCCGTGCTGGACCTCGCGGCGCACGCGCCGAGTGCCGTCCAGTCGGAGCAGATGCTGCGCGAAGCCTCCGCCGGCCTCAACGTCGGCATGTCGGCCTTGCAGCAGGATCTTCGCCAACGGCTCCAGCAGAAGGCGCGTTCGCCTGCCCGTCCGGCTGGGGATTCTGCCGGCGTCGTTCCGGCGCCCCTTGCTCGACCGGTGGACGAGGTGGAATTGGCCTCGCTCCTGTGTGCCTGCCCGGATCCCCAACTGGCCGGGTTTGTTCGCCGGTGGCTTCCCTACGACCTGATTTCCCATCCCGACTGCCGTGCCGTGATCCACGCCCTGGCCGAAGAAGAGCAGGATTTGCTGTCGGCCCTGGAGGAGGAAAGCGACGCGTGCAAGGCCTTTGCTGCGCAAACGGCCAATGCGCCCCACAAGGTCGTCGGGACAGATCAGGAAGAGAACACGATTCGAGCCGGGCAAGACCTCGTCGTCCGGATATGGCGGCGGCATCTCGAAGACCGCCGAGTCGACATCAGCCGCCGCCTGCAATCGCTGGACGGTGATGCCCGCCAGCAATTGCTGCAAGACTTTGCCGAACTGTTGCTTGATCTTGGCAAACTCAAGCGTGGCTGGGAGAGCGCCCGCCGGATCATCGACCAGCATCTGCACCGGATGGCGACAGAATAGGGCGGTGGCCGTCCATGGCGTTTTTTGGGGGGCCGAATCCGAGATGGGTTCGTGCTGAGTTCAGCCCATTCCCGTCGTACAAATCCAATTCAGAGTTGCCGACAATATACAATGTTTAATTAAACATTGTATCCGGCATGACTAACAAATGCCCAATGAATCATTGATAATCGAACAAAAGACATACAATGTTTAATTAAACATTGTATGAAGATATCTGGGGGGAAGATCATCGCCACTCGTGTTTGGGATACTTGCGGCGGAGTTCCTGCTTGATGCGGGGGTAGTGGTCGCGCCAGAAGCCGGGGAGATCCCGGGTGATCTGGACGGGGCGCTGGCTGGGGGCGAGGATGTGAATGACGAGGGGGATGCGTCCGGCGGCGAGGGAGGGGAGCGATTCGACGTCGAACAGTTCCTGGATTCGGGCGGAAACGAACGGCTCCGCGGTGTCGGCGTACTGCACCTTGACGGTGCGTCCGTTGGAGAGCGCGACGCGTTCGGGCATGTGTTTTTCCACGAGGGCGATCTGGGCGGGGGAGAGCAGCGATTTCACGGCGTGCAGGACGGGGCGGTCCTTGATGTCCTTGTAGCTGGCGGCTCCGTGGCAGATTTGCTGGATGAGCAATTCGCGTTCGGGTTCGCCATAGGCGGGTAGTTCCCAATCGGGGCAGGCCTTGGCGAGGAGATTGACGCGGGCGATCCACTGGTCGACGGCGCGGTCCCACTGTTTGAGGACGCATTCGCCGGAGAGGACGGCGGCGGCGAGCAGGCGGGCGGATTCTTCGGCGGGCGGGGGCTCGAGGGGCTTCGTGGCGAGAGCCAGATCGCGGAAGACGATTTCGCGGCGGGCGATGGCGCGCTTGGCGGAGGAATCCCATTCGACGGCGATGCGTTCGGAGAAGTCGCCGGGGAACAGTTCGCGCAGCCAGTCCTCGCGGATGGCGGTAGCCTGGGTGAGCAGGACGTTGACCTCGCCGTCGCCGCGGCCGATCTCGTGGATTTCGCTGGCGACGAGCAGGTCGGCCTCGTCGGCGACGGAATCGCGGGCGAGTTCGCCGCGGCGCTTGTGGACGAGATCGCAGCGGAGGGTGCCGCGGTCGAGGCGATGGGCGACCTGGTCGGAGAATCCGGCGAGGACGCACTTGGCGATTTCTTCGTCCTCGGGCGGCGTGGTTTCGATGGGGAGGTTCTGGGATTGAGCGATGCGCAGAAAGTGGTCCCAGAGGGGGCCGACCTGGCGGGCGGCGGCGGCATGGATGCCGAGGCGGCGGCATCGGTCGAGTTCGAAGCGGTGGTGGCGGGCATAGTTCCAGGCGCGCATGAGAAGCAGGAGGTCGGAGCCGCCGGAGTCGCCGAGGGTGTCGCGGCGGAGTTCGGCGGCCTGTTTCCCGGCGTTGCGGACGAGAATGGGGCGGCCCTGGGCGATGGCGGCGATGAGGGCGACGGGGCGGACGGCGGCGCGTTCGGCGGCGGCGAGGAGCATGCGGGCGTAACGCGGGTGGAGGGGAAACGACAGCATGCGCAGTCCGAGGGGGGTGGGGGCGCCGGCGGCATCGAGCGCGCCGAGATCGCATAGAAGGGTCAGGGCGCGTTCGAGCGCGCGAGGGTCGGGCGGTTCGAGCCAGGAATAGGCGGCGACGTCGTCCACGCCGAGGGCCTTGAGGGTAAGCAGGATTTCCGACGGATCGACGCGCTTGATTTCGGGCAGGTCGTGGGTGGGACGACCGGCGTGTTCGTGTTCGGTCCAGAGGCGGATGGCGCGGCCGGGGGCGGTGCGTCCGGCGCGGCCGGCGCGCTGGTCGGCGGAGGCGCGCGAGATGTTTTCGATGAGGAGGGTATTGATGCTGCGCCAGGGGTCGAAGCGGGCGACGCGGGCGAGTCCGGCATCGATGACGAGCCGGATGCCGTCGATGGTGAGGGAGGTTTCGGCGACGTTGGTGGCGACGACGATTTTCTTCTGGTCGTGGCGGGCGACGGCGGCGTCCTGTTCGTGCGGGGGCAGTTCGCCGTGGAGGGGGAGGAGGATGGCGCCCTTGGCGGCGGGCGTATGGCGCAGGGCCTCGAGGGTGCGCTGGATTTCGTAGGCGCCGGGCATGAAGATGAGCGTGTCGGCGGGATTGTTGCCCTCGCGGGTGGCGCGTTCATAGGCTTCCGCGGCGGCGTCCCAGGGCGTGTCGCGGTCGGGGTGCAGCGGCTTGGCGATGTGTTCGATCTCGACGGGGAAGGTGCGGCCCTCGGAGTGGAGGTGGACGCAGGGTTCGAGGTACGGTTGGAGCAGGCGGGTATCGAGGGTGGCCGACATGACGACGAGAAGCAGATCGGGCCGGGTCGTCTTTTGCAGGTGCAGGGCCTGGGCGAGGGTGACGTCGCCGTAGACGTGGCGCTCGTGGAATTCGTCGAAGAGGATGGCGGAGATGCCGGGGAGGGCGGGCTGGGAGAGCATCTGGCGCAGGAGGATGCCTTCGGTTTCGAAGTGGATGCGGGTCTCGGGGCCGCAAACGGATTCAAAGCGGATCTGGTAGCCGACTTCGCCGCCGAGTTGGACGCCGCGTTCTTCGGCGACGCGCTTGGCGAGCAGGCGCGTGGCGAGGCGGCGAGGCTGGAGGACGACCGCCTTGCCGTCGCCGAGGGCGCCCAAGTCGAGAAGCATCTGCGGCACCTGGGTGGATTTGCCGGAGCCGGTGGGGGCGGTGAGGATGATCCGCCGCGAGCGCGTCAGCGCGGCGGCGAGATCCTGGCGGATGGCGTGGATGGGCAACATCGCGGCAGGAGCCTTTATGAAAGGTGCGAGTGCAACCTCTTGGGGTCCGTCAACGTGACGCCGGGCCGCACGCCCGTCGGTGGCCCGGCAGGCAATGCGCCAGCCACCAGCAGTTGCGCACAGCGGTAGTGCTTGATTCCTGAGGCCAGCCGTTCCAGCGGGGTGGCATCGCCGGGCATTGGCGTATGGGTGGCCTTGGCCTCGATCAAGGTCAGGCGCCGATTCCCATTGTCCAAGACGAAATCCACTTCCAGCCCCTGCCGGTCGCGGAAATAGTACAGGGCCCGGTCCAGCCCTCGGTTGATCCGATGCTTGACGATTTCGGAGGCGACCATGCCTTCGAACAGGGGGCCCAGGAACGGGGAATCCCGGAGAGCGGCCTCGTCCCTTACGCCGGTCAAATGGCACGCGAGCCCGGAATCGGCGAAGTACAGCTTGGGGGTTTTCACCAACCGCTTCCCGAAATTCTCGTGAAAGGGCGGGATCAAGAGGATCTGTCCGGTGATTTCGAGGATGTTCAACCATTGGCTGATCGTGGGCACGCTGACGCCCAAGGGAGCGGCCAGGCCCGTTTTGTTGAGCATCTGTCCGCAGCGGACGGCCAACAGACCGATGAACCGGCGAAAAGCGGCCAGGTTGTGGATGGCGGAGATGGCCCGGACATCTCGTTCCAGGTAGGTTTGGACATAGGAACGAAACCAGATGTCCCGCGCACCGGGGGCGGCGACCACCTCCGGGAAACCGCCGCTCAGAAGCGTGAGTTCCGGGACTTCCTCTCGCGACAGCGGCAACAGCGAAAACACCGCCACGCGACCGGCCATGGACTCTGTGACGCCCTGCATCAGCGGCGCCTCCTGGGAGCCGGTCAGGAGCCACAATCCGTTGCGCCCGTTGGCGGCATCGATTCTCGCCCGGATATAGGTGAACAGCTCCGGCGCATTCTGGATCTCGTCGAGAATGACCGGTGGCCGGAGGGCGTCCAGAAAGGAGCGCGGATCCGACCGGACGCGAGCCACCACGTCGGACTCCTCCAGCAACACGTGCTGGGCTTTGGGGAAGACATGCCGCAACAGAGTGGTCTTGCCCGACCGGCGCGGGCCGGTCACCAGCAGCGCCGGGAAATGCGAAGCGGCCTTGCGCAGCTCGCGCTCGAGAATGCGGGGGCGGTACTTCATGTTGCAAATCTAAAGTAAAACTTTATGATTGTCAACATATCGAATGGCGCGAATTGCACGAATGGGGCGGGAGCGGAACAGAAGGGTGGAGGAATGGTGCATGAAGGTCCTTTCCTTCTGGTGTGTCAGGAAAAAGGGTGGGCGGGAAGGAGGGGGTGTGGTATGGTTGAAATTTGAAGCCGAAGACATCGGAACGGAGAGAAGCGATGAACAAGCGAAACGACGAGCGAACACGACGGGATGCGGGCTTTACCCTGATTGAAATCCTGCTGGTGGTGGTGATTATCGGGATTTTGGCGGCGGTGGCGGTTCCCCGCCTGGGCGGACGGGTGGCGCAAAGCCAGGTCGCGGCGGCGCGGGCGAGCATTGGGGCCATCAGCACGGCGATCGACTTATACGAAACCGACAACGGACGGTTGCCGGACAGCTTGCAAAACCTGATCACCAAGGGCAGCGAGCCGAACTGGAACGGTCCCTACTTGCGCAAGGCGGAGTCGCTGACCGATCCGTGGGGCAACGAATTCCAGTTTTCCCGCCAGGGCAATACCTACACGGTGGCATCGGCCGGGCCGGATGGCAGTTTCGGCACGGGCGACGACATCCGCTAAGGGGGGGAGTGAATCCGCATGGGGCGCGCAGGCTGAGACATGGCGAAGCGAGACCATTGCCGGCATGAACCGGGATTCACGCTGATTGAAATCGTCCTGGTGGTGGTGATTCTGGGCATCGCCTCGGCGGTGGCGGTACCGGCATTTGCGCGCTCGTTCCGGGGGGCCAAGCTGCGCAACTCCACCCGCATGATTCTAATGATGCATCGGAACGCCCAAGCCAAGGCGGTGCTGGGCCAGCGCTACACCGCGATGTTGTTTGATGAGGTCAAGAACACCATCGAGATGGTTGACCAGGGACAGCCGGGCAGCCATCGGGATTCCTTTTTTGGAAGCGTTGGGGGGGGGGCGCAGCCGGGCGGGGTCATGGGGGCTACGGTGACGGGCGGGGACTACGAATCCGGTTCGCCGCCACCGCCGGAATCGCTGCTGGTGCGCAAACTGGAAGACGGCGTAAGCATCCAGAATTTTCGCGGCGGGCGGCAGATCGATGGCATCCACTTCATCAGCTACTATCCCAACGGCATGTGCGAGGGGTATGAAATCCGGATTGGCGATGGCGAGCAGCGCAACGCGAGCATTCGCGTGGACGCGGTCACGGGAAGGGCCACGGTGCGCCGTGAGTAGGTCAGGAGACAGGGGGCAGGAGACAGGGGACAGGAGACAGGAGACAGGGGGCCGGGGTGCGGGGAAGGGCGAGGGGCGTGGGGCACCTGTCAACATTCTGCCGTCCACATCCAACAGTCAAGCGGCGAGGCGGTCGAAAGCCGGGCTGACCCTGGTGGAGGTGATGCTGGCGGTGGTGATCCTGGGCACATCGTTGGCGGCGCTGGTGGAAGGGGCCTCGCGGGCGCTGGCGGTGGTGCGGCAAGCCCGCAACTACGAACAGGCCCGGCGCATGCTGGGCCGCGTCGATGCGGAGAATCCGCTGCGGCTGATGGACGAAATCACGGCGGGCCGCGAGAGCGGCACGTTCGATGGCGGACCCGCGGGCTGGACGTGGGAGCGGGTCTTTGAAGATTATGGCGACGAAGATGAAGACCAGGCCGGTTTGTTCCGGCTGACCACCCGGGTGTTCTGGTCGAGTGCCGGTGAACGCCGCAGCATGGAAGAGACCGTGCAAATGCTGTTTGTGCCCAAGAACCTCGATGGCAAGCATTCCCTGAAGCCGGCGACCTTGTAATGAATTCGATTCCCGACCAGCTTGAGATTCCCGGCCAGGCCGAATCGCCGGTGAGGGTTGCGCGGTCCCGGCGGGCGGCGCCTCGAACCGCGTTTACGTTGATCGAGCTGTTGGTGGCGCTGGCGATCTTCAGCCTGATTGCGGCGATGTCCGCGGGCGTTTTTTGGAGCATCAGCAAGGCATGGACGCGCGGGGGGGAGATGCTCGAGCAACTGCAGCACGGCGAATTCGCCATGGAGCAACTGGTAACGGCCATGCGGGGCGCGGCGTGGTTTTCGTCCAAACCGGAAGCCTTCGGGTTTTGGCTGGACAGCAGAGGGGGCACCTCGCGGTCCGCCGCCAACAAGATCAGTTGGGTCACGAGCGGCACGGCCTTTCTGCCCCCCGATTCCCCCTTTCAGCACGGGTTGCACCGGCTATCCGTCACAATCGAGGGCTCCGGAAACAACCGCGGGCTGGTGGTGCGCGCCTGGCCGCACCTGACCGAAGACGTCTCGGAGCACGAAGTCGATTCCTGGCTGGTGGCGCCCGGTGTCGAAGGGCTGTCCTGTGAATGGTACGACTTCGACACGAAACGCTGGACCCAGGACTGGGAGGAAACCAACTCCCTGCCCAAGCTGGTCCGCCTGACGATGACCATGCAGCCTCGCAAGGAATTCGACGAATACCTCGAAATCCAGCGACTGGTGGAGCTGGAGGTGGCCCCCGACATTCCCGGTCGCGAACGGCGCGACCGGACGACCGTGACCCGGACTGGCGGAACAACTCCGGCGGATCCCGCCCAAGCCGGTGGCGCGGGTGCGGAAGATGCGCGCGCGCGGATGCGTGCTGCGCAGGAAGCCGCCGCAGGACAAGAACGGGAAAGGGGCACCCGGATTGGCGCAGGAACGACCGCTCGAACCAACAATCCGCGATTAGGCCGATGAAGCTTTTTTCCCATCTATCAACGAGCCGCGGCGCGATGTGTTGGCGGCACGCATTGTCCCGGGCGGTTGGGGGGTATGTTTTCCCGCGTTTATCGTCGGTTTGGGTAGTTTTCCACGCCATGGAAAACTTTTTCATACATTTTCCACGCCATGGAAAACGATTTTCCACAGCGTGGAAAACCGGGGGCATGTGGATATGAAGCTGGCGGGCGAGGGCTTTCGCGGATTTTCCGCTTCGCGGGTGCGTGCGGCGGCCTCCCGGAGCGGGGCGGCGCTGATTATATCGCTATGGACGGTGCTGATCCTGAGCCTGATGGTGGCGGGGCTGGCGTACGAGATGCGGATCCAGTCGGGGATCACTTCGTTTTCGCGAAAGCGGCTGAAGGCGCAGGTGGCGGCGCGCGGCGGGGCGGAGTATGCGAAGTTCCTGCTGGCGAAGAGTTTTGACGCCAGTTCATTTGAAGAGGCCGACCTGGAACGCGAATCGTTCCGCATCTTGTCCAAGAACCTGGAGCGCGGGATCTCGGTCACCGGAATCGAGGTCGAGATGGGCGAATCCACGGCGAAGGTGGACATTCTGCCCGAGGCGGGCCGCCGCAACGTGAACCACTTGCAGGACGAAGACTGGGAAGAGCTGCTGGATCAGGCGGGCGTGCCGGAAGAACTCTGGCCGGAGTTAATTGATTGTTTCATGGATTTCACCGATGCCGACGATCTCCATCGTTTGCACGGCGCGGAAAAAGACGACGCCTTCTACAAGGATCGCGGCTACGCCCCCAAGGATGCGCCGCTGGACACCATCGACGAGTTGTTGCTCATCAAGGGATTCACGCCTGAGATTGTCTATGGCGGGCCGCCGCCCGATCCGCGTGGCGAGCCGTTGCGCGGTATTGCCCACCTGCTGACGACGTTCGGGGAGGACGGCAAGGTCAACGTCAACACCGCTTCGCGAGAAGTGTTGTTGACGCTGACCGCCGGCGGCCGGACGCTGTCGGAATTCGATGTGGAAGCCATTCTTGGGCATCGTTTGGGGGAGGACGGCATCCCGAACACCATCGATGACGGATTCCAAAGCGTTCAGGACGTCATCAGCAAGACCGGGATCGACGCGGCCTTTGCGGACAAAATCTCGGTCTCGGACCGCACGTACGTGCGGGTGATTTCCATTGGGGAAAACCACGGCGTGCGCATGGGGGTGTGGGCGGTGTTCGAAGTGGCTCGCAACCGCGTCACCCCGCTGTACTGGCGCGAAGAGCCGATGCAGTGAGTCGGGCACAGCCCTCCCGGGGGGCTCCTGTGGGCGCAGAGTGGCGATGCGCCATCGCCCGGCTCACCGCGCCGGTCGCCAGCGCTGGTGCGAGTTCATGGGCTCTGAGTCAAAGAAACGCAGATGCGCCCCAGGCCTGATTTCTTCAAATATAGTGATTGACGAATACTTAAAATCCGCCTACACGTCGGAATATCTTTATCAGTTGGTGTGCAATGTGATGGAGACTTCATATTAAAACTGAACATTCGTTCATCAAGCTTGCGGTTCTGGCAGCCGTGCTATTTGCTCCGTTTTCCGCATTTTCCAGTGTTTGGCAAACGCTGCAACACTGTGCCTTGGTTGAGGATTCATCGAACGATGGCGATTCGTTTCGGGTTCGGGTCCCGGAGGGAACCAAGCACACGTTTCGGATCTACCTTGTGGATGCCCCCGAGGTGAGTTTCCAGCACGCGGACCGGGTGCGGCAACAGGCTGACTATTTTGGCATCACGCCGGAGCAGGCCATCGAAGTCGGGATCATGGCCAAGCAATATACCGAGGAGCGGTTGAATGACGGATTCGTGGTTGTGACCCGTTGGCACCGGGTGTACGGGGGATCTCGAAAATACGGGCGGATTTTGATCGATGGGGAAGATTTGGCCGAATTGCTGGTGGCCAATGGGTTGGCCCGGATCCATGGCATGCGGATTCATGGGCGCACCCAGGAAAAGATGGAGCGTCTGCTCGAGCTGGAAGAGCAGGCCAAAGCTGATCGAATGGGGGCGTGGGGGTTCAGTGATCCAGACGGGCAGGCGGTCGCCAAGCGCGATTAAAGAGGCGCTCGGGTAGACCGCTTCACCTCGCTTAAGCGATTTTCATTGTGGGCGCGGGGGAGGCGAGGAGTAGAATCCATCGGTTAGTCTTATCGTCTCCATAGCACCGTCTGAATTAAGCGAAAGCAAGATACATGAAGAATGCATTAATGGCGTGGGTTGGCGGGGGTATTCTGGTGGGTTGGATGGTGGCAGGAATAGCCAGTGCGGCGGAACTGAGCGTGGATTTCACGTTCTCGGTGGCCGATGTCGAACTGACAGCGGCAGGCGAGTACACGGTTGTCGGGCTGGCGGACGGATCGCGGGTGGTGGACGAGGTCGGCGCGCCGTCGATTCCTGCCAAGTTCGCGAATATCCTGATTCCGTCGGGCGCCCAAAACGTGTCGATTGCCGCAAGCGGCGATTGGGTGCTGCTGGCGGAGGGGATCACGCCAGTTCCGGCCCAGCCGCGCAGCCCGAAGAGCAGGCCCCAGCCCGCCTTCGTGCCCGCCAACGACCGCTATGCGAGGGCGGAAGTCTGGCCGGCGGAAATCGCGACCCTTCAGGGCGACCACGACATGCAGGGCTACCAGTTTGTGTCCGTACGGGTGAATCCGCTGGCCTACGTGGGGGCGGAAAAGAAGCTGTACCTGCGCGAGACCGTGACGGTGACGGTGACCTATGATGCTCCGGTCTCGACCAAATCCATTTTTCCGAAGCAGGCCAATCTGTTTGGGCCGCTGGTAGACAGCCTGGTGGTGAATCCGACCGACGCCTCCTTGTTCGCCCCGAACGTGAAGACGGTAGCCCCCAAGGCCGCGTTGGACTACCTGATCATCACGTCCGCGGCGTTGAGCAACGCCTTCCAGCAGGTCGCGGATTACCGGGCGTCGAGCGCCGGCGGCGGCTACACGACCCGCGTGATGACGACCAACACCATCGGCGCGGACTTTTCAGGCGTGGATATTCAAGCCAAGATCCGCGCGTGCATCAGCAATTCGGTGTATAGCCTGGGCACGACGATGGTCCTGCTGGGGGGCGACGACACGATCGTGCTGGACCGCAATTGCAAGGTATCGGTGGGAACGGATGTGGAAAATGAAATGCCGACCGACCTGTATTATTCCGGTTTGGGCGGGAACTGGGACAACAACGGCAACGGCGTGTATGGCGAAGCCAACTATTCCGGCAGTTCGGACGAGGGCGATCTGGCGTGGGATGTGGTGGTGGGACGCCTGCCGTTCCGGACGACGGCGCAGGTGACCAATTACCTGAACAAGGTCATCGCCTACGAAGCCGGCTGGAGCGTGACCAACAAGATCATGCTGGGCGGTCCCTACGCCTGGGATACCTGGACGGGCAACAGCCGGCCGAGCGACGACGTGACGATCGACGGGCACGCGGGTTTCCGCTCGACGGATCCGGCCCACGATTCCGTCAGCGACTCCGAAGCCTGGCTGCGCCGGCTCTACCGCGACGGCATCCGGTCCTACTGGCCGGCCCAGGTTGGCATCATGTGCGACACGATCACCTCGTGGGACACGACCTATTGCGGCAGTTACCTGCAAAGTTCTGCGAACACGTTGTCCAAGTTCAACCAGAACTGGACCCACCTGATGTTCTCCGGTCACGGCGCGCCGCGGGAGTGGGGGCTGGAGTCGGGAAGCTATACGTATTCCAACGCCGATTCCCAGACCGGCCTGACGGCGTTCGTCTACACGGATGCGTGCCTGACGGGGCATTTCGACAAGAACAGCAATGGCTCGTTCGGCACCACGGAACCCTGCCTGGGCGAGGCCTTCCTGCGCAATACCCGCGTACGAGGCGGCGCGCTGGCTTACATGGGTTGCGCGCGCTACGGCTGGGGCGAACCGGGCTCCTACGACGGCGGGCCGTCCACGGTCTATGCCTATAAGTTCTACAAGCGGATGTACGAGACGACGAACCGCACGCTCGGCGTCGCATTTGCCATGCACAAGGCGGACATGGCCAGCCTGTCGGGCGTCAACGACAGCGAGCGGTGGATCCAGTTTGGCATGAACTTGTTGGGCGATCCCGCCCTCAAGATGCCCAAGGACGTGCCCGTCTTGTCGGCCCCCTCGTTCACCAGCGCGGCATCGTTCGGCGCCACGACCGGCGTGGCGCGGACGCATACAGTCGTCGCCAGCGGCAATCCGACCCCCGTGCTGGCGCTGCAAAGTTCCACCGCCACGGCCGGCAGCTATAGCTTTGTTGCCGCTTCGGGCGTGCTGACCTATACGCCGCCGACGGACGATGTGGGAACGAAGACCTTCACCTTCGTCGCCACCAACACGCAGGGTTCCGTGACGCAAGTCGTCAGCGCGACCGTGACCTTGGCCCCGCCGCAAGCCCCGGCCTCGGTCTGGGCGAGCGCGACCAACACGACCAGCTTCACTGCGGCGTGGAGTGCCTCGGCCGCCGCCACGGGCTACCGGCTCGACGTCGCCACCAATAGCAGCTTCGGCGGCAGCGTTGGCGGCGGGAATCTGATCGAAGAAGGCTTTGCTTCGACGACGCCGTCCGGCTGGACGTTCTCAGGCGTGGGCTCCTATTCCTCTTCGCCCTACGTGGGTACGCTGTTAAGCGGGACGTATTCCATCAAGTTCGACAGCACCGGCGATTGGGGCACCACGCCGGCGTTCGCGACGGGCGCAACCAACCTGCAGTTCTGGTCGTATGGCAACGGCACCGGCATAGCCAGTACGTTTGCGATTTCCGGACTGGTGAACAGCGCGTGGACGCTGATCGACACGGTGGCCATCGCCACGAACGCGGGGACCTATCGCGTGGCGTTGGATCCGGCGACGACCCAGCTTGGCTTCTATTTCACGAAGAACGGCTACAACTGCGCCTTGGACGACGTCATCGTGCAGGCCGGCGCCGGCGGCGCGGCCAGCTACGTCCCCGGCTACTCGAACCGGACGGTGGCCGCCACCAGCCAGAGCGTGACAGGCCTGACGGCCGGCGCAACCTACTACTTCCGCGTGCGCGCCACCAACACCGGCGGCACCAGCGCCAACTCCGCCGTCGCCAACGTGACGACGCTCACGGCGCTGGTCGCACCGACGTTCAACGCAAACCCGGGTCCTTTGGCGACCACGGCGGGCGTGGAGCAGACGTTCACCGTGAGCGCGACGGGCAGCCCGTCGCCGGCGCTGGCGCTGACGGCCCAGACCGCGTCGAGTGGCTACGGCTTCGTCCCGGCGACGGGCATCTTGACCTACGTGCCGCCGCAGGCGGACGCGGGCACGCGCACCTTCACGTTCTCGGCCAGCAACGGCTCGGGCGTGGCCTACCAGACCGTGACCGTAGCGGTGACGGCGGCGACGACGCCGGTCTTCACCAGCGCCTCCTCGTTCGGCGCGACGACGACCGTGGAGCGGACCTTCACGGTGACGGCTTCCGGCAACCCAGCGCCGATCATGGCGATGACGGGCGAGACAGTCTCGGGCGAGTTTACCTTCGTTCCGGCGACGGGCGTGTTGACCTATACGCCAGTCAACGACGACATCGGCACGCGGAGTTTCACGTTCACCGCCGCCAACGCGGCGGGCACCGTCACGCAGACCGTCAGCGTGGTCGTGAGCGACTTGCCGTCGACGCTGCCGACGTTCGGCGCGAATCCGGGGCCCGTGGCCGCCACGTCGGGCGAACTGATCGATTTCACGGTGACGGTGGCGAGCGGCTATCCGGCGCCGACCTTGGCGTTGCAAAGCACGACGGCCGCGGCGGGCAGCTATCTGTTCGACGAGGAAACGGGGTATTGCACATACCAGCCGCCCGAGACCGACGTGGGCACCAAGACCTTCAGCTTCACGGCCGCCAACCCAGCGGGCACGGCCACGCAGGTCGTCAGCGTCGTGGTCGCGGCGGGCATTCCCGGTGTGCCGGCATCCATCTGGGCCAGCGCGACGAACGCCACGGGCTTCACCGCGGCGTGGAGTTCGGTGCTCAACGCGATCAGCTACCGGCTCGACGTCGGCACCAACGCCACTTTCTCCGGCGGCGGCGCCAGCGAGCAGTCCGTCCTGGCCACCAACGCGGCCACCAGCGCCACGCCGCCGGCGGGCTGGACCTACAATATTTCCGCGTCGAGCAGCAGCTATCTGATCCTGGGCTATGCCACCAACTATGTCGTGTCGGAGGCCTTTTCCACGGTCGGTTTCACCAACTTGACCGTGGATTTCCAAGCCCGCACGTACGGCGAGATATTGTCAGGCACCACCAACATCACCGTTTCGATTTCGAGTGACAACGGTGCCAACTGGACGGTGATCGGCGTGGTTTCGCGCGGGGCCAACAGTTTTATCGCGATGCCGACATTGACCACCTCGGCGAATCTCGGCAATGCGCAGACCCGGATCCGCTGGCAGGCCTTGGGTGCGTCTGCCAACAAGGGGGTCGGAATCAAGGAGCTAGTCGTCCAGGGCTGGAGCGCGGGTGGCGGGCCGGCCTATATCGCGGGTTATTCCAACCTGACGGTGTCGGGCACGAGCCAGACCGTGACGGGTCTGACCACGGGCTTGACCTATCACTTCCGCGTTCGCGCGGCGAACGCCGCCGGCACCGGAGCGAACTCATCCGTCGCCCACGTGACGACGGCGGCAGGGACTCCCGCAGATTCGTACGAAGATTATCTGAATGATTACGACGTCACTCCAGGTGCTCCAAATACCGGGGAGGACGACGATCTGGACGGAGACGGAGTCAGCAACTTCGACGAATTCCTTGCGGACACGGATCCGAACAATGCCAGCGACAAGCTGGAATTGACCGGGGATTATTGGTCTGCATCCCAGGCTGGCGGCGCGACCGGCCAGATCCGGTTCAGTTTTCCGGCCAGTTCGGCGCGGTACTATCAGTTGATCTACACCGACGACCTGTCCGCCACGCTGACCAACAACCTCGGCTGGGGTGTTCCCGGCATGGTGGTGACCAGCGACGCCCCGGCCGCATGGTACGGCACCATCCGGGTGCTGCTGGAAGAGCCCTGATCTCAACGACATCCAGGCCAGCGAGTTGCCGCTGGCCTTTATCGTTGGCGAGGGGCGAGAATGGCGCATGCCGGTTCTGCGGAGATTGTGCCCCGGCCTCCTCGAGCCACCTTCTCCATCCTGTGCCTGCTTCGATCCCCCGACGGGGGCGTCGGGACGCCAAAAGCATGAATTCAAAGGCAGCTTGGAGCCGGGACGCCCCCGTCCCGCGAATGCCCCCCGCCCTCCCGCATTCGTCCGGCAAGCATTCGTATAAAGTTGCAGTGAAAAGCTCCCGGGCTTATGGTGTTCGAATGCTTCCCTAGGGTCTGGTGCGGAGAACATCATGAAAACACTGTTAAGGTTGGTGGCGGTTGGTTGGTTGGGCATGACGGCATTCGGGCAGGGGGCGCCGTTGATCCTGGACTGGGGAGTGGTGGATACCACGGGCGTGGAGCAGCAGCGGGCGTCGCAACGGGTAACGGCATCGCCCCGGACCGCCATCGTTCAGCGGTTGAGCCCCAAGGGGACGGCTCCTTGGCTGGTGCAGTTTCACGGCGTGATTCAGGAGGAGTGGAAGGCGGCGATGGAAGCAACCGGCGCGGTGCTGAAAGGCTACATTCCGGAGAATGCTTTTTTGATCGAAGCCACGCCCAAGCAGATCCAGGCCATTGGGTCCATGAAAGAGGTGACCTGGGTTGGCGAATACCTGCCGGACTACAAGCGCTCCAAGCAGGTGCGCGCGCACCTGGCGGCGGCGACCGGTACGGCGCGCGAATACAGCGTGATTCTCTTCCGGCCGGAAGATGTGGACCGCATGGCCGGAGAGATCAAGGCCTTGCCAGGGGCGACCATCCTACTGGCGGAACCGATGACGGACCGGGGGCTGGTCCGGGCGCTTTTACTTCCGGCAACCATCGAAACCATCACGGGCTGGGGCGAAGTGGAATGGGTCGAGCCGTATGTGAAGCCCCGATTGATGAATGACGTCGCGGTCCGGACCAACAAGATGAACGTGTCCAATGTCTGGACGTCGCTGGGGCTGACGGGCACGAATCAGATCATTGCCGTGTGTGACACAGGGCTGGACACCGGCAACACCAATACGCTGCACCGGGATTTTTCCAACCGGCTGGTCTGGGCGCAGGCGCTGGGGCGAGCTGGCAACTGGAGCGATACGGACAGCCACGGCACGCACGTGGCCGGTTCCGTGCTGGGCAGCGGCGTGATGTCCACCGGACGCTACAAGGGCGTGGCATACGAGGCGAAACTTGTATTCCAATCCGTGTTGGACAGTAGTGGCGGCCTGGGCGGGCTGCCGTCCGACTTGAACGTGCTGTTCCGGGCGGCGTTTACCAACGGGGCGCGTATTCACTCCGACAGTTGGGGGGCGTCGGTCTACGGCCAGTACACCACCGACTCGCGGAATCTGGATATGTATGTGTGGAGCAACAAGACCATGCTGGTGTTGATGGCGGCCAGCAACGACGGAACCGATTCCAACAGCGATGGCGTGGTGGATCCGGATTCCATCGGAGCCCC
>CAYNSH010000022.1:37890-43954 GCA_964399775.1 uncultured Verrucomicrobiota bacterium | reverse complement strand
GGGAAAATTCCTTCAGGTGCCCGCCCGCCGCGGGCGGGTACCTGAGTAGTTACCTTTTTTAAATAGAATTCTACCCTGCCGCCGCGGTGGGCTGCGGCAGGGCCATAGGCGTCGGCTGGCCTCGGCTAGGGAACGATGACGCCGATGCGGTAGTGATTGTAGGGCAAGAGCAGCTCGGGCAGTTCCAGCACGAGAGCCCCGCCGTCGCCGATCTGCACCGTGGCATCAATCTTCGTCCAGACCTGGGGCTGCGCCAGCAGATCCTGGCACTCGTAGAGCGCGTATTCCGCGTCGACGATGGTCTCCGCCAGGCCGATTTCGAGGCCGCCGCCGGAGAGGTCGAGCACAATGTCGCCGATGACCGGCGGTTCAGCCTGGCCGCTGCCGGCCCGCGTGATGATCACGAACGCCATGTTGGTGATGACCCCTTCGCCGGCCGGGCTGGTGATCGCCAGGTTGTTGAAGTACATCTGGCGTTCATCGCTGTCGTCCGTGGCATTGAAGTAGAACTTGATGCGGCTGGGAGCACCGGCGGGGACGGTGAGGGTCTCGTCGTAGGCCTCCACCCCGTCGCGTCCCGTTCCGCGGACCCGGATGCTCCCCTCGGCGACATACTCGAAGCTCAGGGGCATGGCCTGCGTGCCATACTCGGCAAACAGCGTTTCCCCGTTGATGGTGATCGCCTGGCTGTTGCCCATGTTGATGTTGATCAGTTCCGTGTCTCCGGCCTGCAGGTTGAAGCCGCGGTTGGAGCCTTCGTTGTCGCTGTCCCAGTTCAGGCCGAAGTCGAAGCGGAAGGTGCTGCCGATGCCGAGCGGACTGCTGAAGTCCCGTTGGGCTTCGGCATTGGCGCCGGAGCCGAACGGATTGGCGTAGAAGCCGAAGGCCGTGTCGCCGAGACCGGTGATGCCGGTATTGGCGGGGTCGGCGATAAAAACGCCGGCCCAGGACGCCTCGCCGTCCTGGGTGTGATTGAAGGTCCACCCGAGGAAGCCGGTGCCGCCGTTGTTGCCGCTGTTCCAGCCGTCGGAATAAGCGGCGTCGGAGGCGGTGTCGGCGGCGTTGGTGGCGGTTCCGCCGGCGACGGCGTTGGTGCCCCGCACGACGATTTCGTTGCCGCCGACCCCGAGCGCGACATCTGGCAGGGACCACGGGGAGGCGGCCGGGATCGAACCCGCTCCTCCGGTCAGGACATTGGTCCAGGTCAGGTGACCAGTGTAGCCGTCGGCGATGCCGGAGAGGGTGTAGACGGTCGTGCTGTTGGAGACGGAGATGTTCCCGGGCGGATCGGTGATGGCCAGCCCCATCGGGATGTCCTCGCAGCCCTCGACGGCGAAGTTCCAATTCTGGCTATCGTTGTTGTCCCAGACGGCGCCGCCATCGTTGAAGACCATGTTGATGTTGGTGGTGCCGGGTGCGGGGGTATAGACGTAGGTCCAGTTGGCGCCGCTGGCGGTCATATTCGGATTGGGCAGGATGACATCCTGCCAGCCGTTGCGGCCGATGTGGATCTTGACCGGGCTGGCGCCCTGCAGGTTGCGGCCCGAGGGGTTGTAGGTGATCGTGATCGGGCCGCACCCGACGGGGGCAGGCGGATCGATGGCGACGGTCTGGGGCGGCGGGGGGGCGTCGCCGCAGTTGACGACGGCGACGCGCCAGTCCTGGCCGTTGTTGTTGTCCCATATCCCGGCGCCATTGTTGAAAACGGCGTTGATCTCGACCGTGTCCACGTCCATCACATAGGTGTATTCCCAGTAGGTGCCGTTTGGCGTCATGTCCGGATCCGGCGCGATGACATCCTGCCAGCCGTTGCGTCCGACGTGGATCTTCACGGTGGCGGCCCCCTGCAGCGGGCCTTCATTGGGATAGTAGCGGATGGTGACCGGATCGCAGCCGTCGGGCGCGACCGGGTCGAACACGACCGCCGCCGGCCCCGTGGGCGCGTCGCAGTCGCGGATCGTCCGGCTCCAGTTGGCGCCGTTGTTGCTGTCAATGATCGATCCCGCGGTGTTTTCGAACCAGACGGTGACGCTGGGCGCGTTGTCGGGGACGGTGTTGGTATAGGTCCACACGTTGTTGCCGCCGGTCATCGGGAAGCGGTCCCAGCTGGTTCCGCCATCGAAGCTGATCTGCTGGTAGACGGGCGAAACGCCTTCCAGGGGGCCGCCCTCGGCGTGGTAGATCACCGTCAGCGGCTCGCAATCGTTGGGCACGGAAGGGGTGAAGATCACGCTGGATCCGCCCTGACCGTCATCCTCGACCCAGACATGCTGGATTTCCGACTTGTGCGTATTGGTGCGGGAGTCGGTGGCTTCGATGTAGTAGTCGAGGAGCTTGCCGCGGAAATTGGGGACGTTGGCATCCGTGATCTTGGCAAAATAGTAGTCGGCGATGACGGGGTTGGCCCAGTAGGCGGGATCGAAGACGACGTAGTCGATCTGGCCGTTGTCGGCGAGGGCGTTGAGCGCCGCGCGGGTCTTGGGCAGCACACGCTTGGTCATCGGGATCGAAATCCACGCGCCAACGTCGCTGCCGCCGGCGTAGGTTTCGTTGTGGGTGTTGGCCATGGAATTGACGCCGTCGTGATCGAGACGGACCTTGAGGACGACGTTGCCGTCGGGAATACCGGAGACGTCGTAGGCGTGGGTCCAGATGTAGAACTCGGAATCCATCTTCTTGAGGAAGCGCTCGTCGACGCCGGGAACCCGGTTGAACCAGCCGAACGTGTAGGCGCCGGGATTGTAGGGGAAGCGCTGGGGTTTGAGAACGGTGGGGGGCGTCTCGTCGAGATGCATGCGGGTGGACATGAACGACTGGAGCTTCTCAATGGCATTCTTGGTGGCGAGGGCCGGCTTGACCTCGTCATCGTTGCCGAGGCCGCCGTAGTAGTTGAAGCCGGAGTCGAGGCCCTTGAGGTAGATATGCCAGGCCAGTTCGACGTCATTGCGGTCGCCGAACCCGCCGCCGCCCCAGTCATAGGGCTCGTCGATGACCCACGGGCGCACTTCGCCGCCCTGTTCGCGGAGGATTTGCTCGGCGGTGATGACCCAGTTGGCGCCGGCCATCAGCGGAGCGTAGCTGAAGAACTTCAGCGCGAAACCGGGGGTTTCCATGTCCACCATCGTGTTCGGATAGCAGGCGGCGATGTTCTTGGGGTTGACGGGGGGCTCGATCCACTTGAGGAAATTCGGCGAGCCGTAGCACATTTCGGGGAAAATCCAGGCGCCGTCTTCGATGTGGGTGACGGGGGCGTGGGCCTTGAACGCATTCACGAACGCGCCGGGCATGTTTTTCACATAGCCCGCGCTGGCCGAGGCATTGAAGAATTGCGGCGTGGCCTCCATCCAGGAACTCGATCCACCGCCCCAGGCGTTGTCGCCGTCGGTGGAGGGCATCACGATCACGGGCCGGTTTGGGTCGGTGGCGTGGGGTGCGATGTGGTCCTGGATCTTGCCGATGCCTTCGTTGGCGTAGCCGAAGCGGTAGCTGAGGACGTCGTCGGAGGGGACGGCGATCATTTCCTTGATGTCGCCGGTCTCAGGATCGACGTACTGGACCTTGTGAAGCTGGTAGGCGAAGGGGGCGACGTTCCAGGCGGCGTTGCCGGGGTTGGGTTCGCCATACCACCACTGGCTGGCGTTGTCGAAGCGGGGGCTGAGCTGGTCGGCCTTGTTCGGCGGACTGGAATAGATGTTGTAAGAGCCTTCGGGATTGGCGCGGTCGTTGTAGCTGGGACTGGTGCGGCTGATGTGATGGCTGGGGACGATCACCCACTCGTAGCCTTCATCCACGAGCACGTCGATGATGTGGCGCGAGTAGCCCATTTCGGTCGGGAAAAAGCCCTTCGAGTGGTCGCTGAGATCGGCGTTGCCGCCCCAGGCTTTCCACCAGGCCTGCTTGAAGGTCTGGATTTCCTTGCGGAGGACTTCCTTGGGGAGCAGGGGGGCGAGGGAGTGGTGGTAGGTGAAGCCGAGCATATCGAGACGGCCCCAGTCGCGGCGGGCCTCGGTGTTGCCGTTGTTCCAGCCGCCGCCGTACCCCAGGTGTCCGCCGCCGCCGAGCTGGCGGATGTTGGAGATCAGCGATCCCGAATAGCTCATGGCAAAGCCGCCCCCATCAAAGGTGGTCAGCGAAGACCGCGGTCCGCCCTGATAAGCGTTCTTGCGGTCGTCGAGTCCAAAGATGTCGGTGAGATTGTTTTCGGGATGCCGCGAGGGGCTCAGGCCGTTGAAGTCCTGGCTTTCCTTCAGGACGATGGAGTCCCACGCGTACTGGCCGCGCTGGGTCTGCGATCCGTTCCAGTTCCAGTCCGGCCAATAGATCGGCTGGTGGTTGTGCCAGAAACGGGTCACATGCACATTGCCGTTGGCGTGCGCGTCCGGCGCGAGGCCGGGCAGAAAGCTGACGCAAGCGGCAGCGATGAGGATGGCGGAGAGGGATCGTTGGATCGAGTTCATGTTTTGCCCAGCGTTGAGTTTGTTGCACCTTCGTCACCCCGTCGACACACGCCTCCGGGAACCTACCCAAGCGAAGATAGGCTAAAACGCTTTACTCCGCAAGTGTTTTCCGAGAAGATTCTGAGAAGATTCTGAGAAGATTCTGAGAAGAAAAATCAGAATAAGAGGAGGTTCTTGCAAAACGAACTTGGACGACACGGAGGTCGTCCCTCCAAAGGCAACATCAGGCCCTTTTGGAGGTTTTCTGGAGGGTCGGGCTCCGTCCCGATCGTGTTTGCCGGAGTTTTGCATGAGCCACCATGGAATTAGGATTCGGGCCGGAGCAATGGGAGTTCTGCGGCAGGGGGAACGCTTGCGGGACGAGGGCGTCCCGGCTCCAAGCCGCCTTTCGTGTCGTCTGGGTTCGGGATGCATCCACCCAGAGGGGCTGGATCAGCGCGAATGAGTCTGGACCAGGGCGAAAAAGCGGTCTTCGTAGTCCTTGAAAAGGCCGAGGCGGTTGAGGAGTGCGGCGAGCGACGCCAACTGGCTGCGGTCGCGGGCGGCCCGGCGAAAGGCTCGTTCGATTTCGTGGCCGGTGCCGTTGGGGTCGGCGCGCAGATCGCGGGCGTTATCCGGGGCCGAACGTTTCACCACTTCGAAGAGCAGTTTCAGCAGACAGACCTCCCAGGGCTCGTCGACGCCCACGATCAGGGCCGACAGCGGATCGGGACGCGCCTGCATGTCGGCGCGCACCTGATCGACCACGTGGTCGATCGTGTCATGCACCAGCGATTCGGTGATGGTCTCGTGCCGGATTTTGAAGCCGTACTTGATCAGGACGAGGTCGGCCTCGTGTTCGCGCAGCCAGCGGATGAAGTCATTGGCCTGTCCGGTCTGGAATCCCTCCAAGGGCGACTCGGAGAGCGATTGCGGGGTCAGGATTTCGGGGCGGAAGGATTGGATGCGGCCTTCCCGGATGCGAACCTGCCCGACGGAATCCATCAGCTCGGTGATAAGCCGATAGTTGATCAGGGTCGAGCCGAACGTTTCCAGGCGACCTTGCGGCGGGACCAGGACTTCCGTGTTGTTCACCGCATACCAGAAATCGAATTCTTGTGGAGGTCTTGACATGACGCAATCGAGACTACGGCATCCAACGGCACGGCGCAAGGGCGGAGGGGCGGGGACAAGAGGGCAGAGGACAGAGGACAGAGGACGGAGGACAGCCGAGGTCAGAAGTCAGAGGGCAGAAGCCAGAGGGCAGAGGCCAGAGGGCAGAGGGCAGAGGCCAGGGCAATCTCCGCCGCGGCCTCCGTGCCGCCTGGAGACGGGAGAACGAACAGCCAACCACGAATGGCACGAATTGTACGAATGGGGGAAGAGAGGGGGGCGAACAGCCAGGACAGCCAGCGAACCTCTGACGGTCTCCCGCCTTCTCTCACCCCAGCTTGGCGGGGGCGGGGTGAAATTTGCGCATCCAGGCGAGCTGGAAGATCATCAGGACCTGGTTGATGGACCAGTAGAGCGAGAGTCCGGAGGGGAAGTTGTAGAACATGACGGTGAAGATGACGGGCATCATCATCATCATTTTCTGCTGCTGGGCGTCGCCAGCCGGCGTGAGTTTC
>CAYNSH010000022.1:0-37880 GCA_964399775.1 uncultured Verrucomicrobiota bacterium | reverse complement strand
GCTGAACCCACATGGTCACGCCCATGAAGATGGGCAGGATATTGATCGGGATGGGAAGCACATCGCGGAACAGGTTCTCCGGGGTGGAGAGGTCGCGGATCCACAGGAAGGAGGAGAAGCGCAGTTCGATGGCGCCGCGCAGTACGACGAACAGGGCGAAGAAGACCGGGATCTGGACGAGCATGGGCAGGCAGCCGCCCATGGGATTGATTTTGTGCTCCTTGTAGAGCGCCATCATTTCCTGGTGCTGCTTCTGGGGATCGTTTTTGTGCTTTTCTTTCAGGGCGGCGATCATCGGCTGGACGGCCTGCATGTGGCGGGTGCTCACCATGGACTTGTGGTTGAGCGGCCAGAAGACGATTCGGATCATGAAGGTGAGCAGGATGATGGCCAGTCCGTAGCTGTAGGGCCAGACATGGGCCTGGATCCAGACCATGATCTTGAGGATCAGGATGCCGATGGGCCGCCAGAAGCCGAGTTGGAGAATATCTTCCTGGTGGGGGCCGTTGGCGCGCAGTTCGGAATAGACCTTGGGGCCGACGTACCAGGTGGCGTTCTGGACCAGGGTCTGGCCGGCGGGCAGTTCATAGGCCGGCATGTAGAGCGTGGCGGCCACGCGGGCGAAGGGGTGGTCGGTGCGGGAAAAGAAGAGCATGGAGGTGGCCTGCACGGGCGCGCCGCGGGCCGCCAGCACGTCGCAGCGCGTGGCCGCGCTTTCGGGGGTCAGGATCTGGGTGAAGTACTTGTTTTTGACGGCGACCCAGTCGACGGGGACGGGCGCGGCGCCGGGGCCGGGCACGGCCTGGCGCTGGATGGTGCGGTCCAGGACGGGGAACCATTTCGCGAAATTGCGCGACCAGTACTTGACGGAATCGCTGCCGGTGAGGGTGTCGACGCCCAGCAGGGGGGTGCGGTCGTCTTTCTCCCCGGGCAGGTTTTCCATGAATCCGCTTTGCAGGCCGTAGGCATCGAGGGCGATGGGGTTGGGGGAGGTGTTGAGGACTTCATCGCGAAGGCGGACTTGATAGCCTTCGCCCAGGGTCAGGGTGCGGGTCAGGCGGAGGCCGCCGGGCAGGTCCTTGGAGTAGGTGATGGAATCGACGGTGGCGGCGGTCACGTCGAAGTCGTCGCGTTCGCGCAGGCCGGGATAGCCCACGGGGGCGGCGGCGGGCCGGTCGGAAAACAGGAACGTGACGGGTTGTTCGGAGCCGGCCTCTTCCGGATAGAGCAGTGGATCGTGCTGGCGGGCGACCAGCGCCGCGCTCAAGGCGCCGGCGCCATGGCTGGTCAGGGTGAGTTGAAGTCGGTCGTTGACGAGCGTGTGCAGTTGTTCCGGGGATTGTTCGCGCACGGGTTCCGTGGCGGCCTCGGCGGAGGGTTCATCGGGGGCCGGTTCGGACCGGTCGAATTCGGGGGCCGCGGGAGGCGTCGCCGGGACGAGCGCGGCATCCACCGGCGCGGTGGCGGGAGCGGTCGTCTCGGCCGCGGGCGGGGCGGGGCGCTCCTTGGGAGGGAAGATCTTGCTGACGATGTGCCGGTCGATCTGGGGATAGGCCAGCAGCAGGACAAACAGAATGGCGACGGGGATCAGGTCTTGTTTTTTCATGTCTCAGGATGGGGGTTGTTGGAGTCCGGGCTCCGGGGGGGGACGGGATCGAGCCCGCCGGGGTTCCAGGGATGGCACCGCAAAATTCGTCGGAGTCCAAGCCAAACGCCGGACACTACCCCATGGATGCGGATGGCTTCCAGCATATAATTCGAGCAGGTGGGCTGGAAGCGGCAGGATGGAGCCAGCACGCGGCCCAGCGTGTGCTGATAGGCGCGGATCAGGAAGCCCAAGCTGGCGGCGACCGGATTCATGGCCGGCCGGGCATGAGCAGGCCGGCCTGCTCGGCGAGCCGGAGCCATTCGGCTACGACGTGGGGCCATGGGGCGGACAGGATGGACCGGCGCGCCACGAGAACGACATCCTCTTCCCGAGTCGCCAACTGGTGCCGGTGGCGGCGGAAGGCTTCCCGGAGGCGGCGCTTGGCCCGGGCGCGCTCCACGGCATTGCCGACCTTGCGACTGGCCACGACGCCCAGGCGTAGCGAGGCGCCGGGCCCCTGTCGCAGGAACAAGACCATGAATCGGCCATGCCAGCGTCGGTCCTGGTCGTAGGCTTCGCGGAACCGCGCGGTATGCCGCAGGCGCTGCTTGGCGTGGAGGGTGGCGCGAAGGGGCGTGGCCTGGGGGCCGGAAGGGCCGTCGGGCGGAAGCGGTGGATCGCGGCCGGGCTGCATGGGATCCGCGCCCTGGCGCGGGCCGGAACGGACCCTATCGCTTGACGTGCACGGCCAGGGCCTTGCGTCCCTTGGCCCGGCGGCGGCGGAGAATCTTGCGGCCGTTGGCCGTGGCCATGCGAGCCCGGAATCCGTGCTTGCGGGCGCGCTTGATCTTGGATGGACGATAGGTTGGTTGCATGGCAGGGCCTCTCTCTTCAAAATGGAATGGGGGGCATGTGTAGCCTTTTCGCCCATCGTCTGTCAACCCCCGGGGTCAAAAAAAAGAAGATTCGGACTCTTGACATGCCCGGGGATTTTTCGCATATTGTATAATTGCGTCCAAAAGATATGAACAGGGGTACCCGTCCGCCTATGTCCAGCAAACCCAAGAAGAAAACCGTTTCGTCCTCCCGCCGTGCGTCCCCACCGGCCGCCACCCGGCCGGCGGCCAAGGCCAAGGCCAAGGCGAAGCCGGCGGAGAAACAAGCCGCGGCAACCCAGTCGTCTCCGGCGCCCAAGCGGGCACCCAAGGCCAAGGTGGAGCCGAAAGCGAAGCCCGCGGTCAAGGCCAAGGCGTCCAGCGCCAAGCCCAAGGCCGCCGCCCCGGCCCCCAAACGTCCGTCGAAGCCCGCGGCGCCCGCGGCGGCACCCGCGCCGGCGCGATTGGCGCGCCCGGTGGATGCGGATCCGATGGAGCAGATCATCGCCCACGCCCGCGACCATGGCGGGAAGATCTCGATTGAAGACCTGAATGATTTCCTGCCGAGCCAGGTTTCGACGCCGGAAGCCATCGAAGAGACGATCAACAAGCTGCACAAGATCGATATTGAAGTGGTGGTTGGCGGCGAACTGGCGGTGCCGGAGGCGCGGCCTGCGGAAAAGGCCCGCGAGGGCGGCACCCGCCCGGAGAGTTCGGTGATCGACGATCCGGTCCGGATGTACCTCAAGCAGATGGGGCAGGTGCCGCTGCTGACGCGCGAGCAGGAGGTCGAGATCTCCAAGCGCATTGAAGAGGCGGAGCATCACGCCAAGGCCCTGATTCACCGGTTTGGCTTCGCTCCCCAGGCGTATTTCGAGATGATTGACCGCCTGAACACGTCGCGCGAGCGGTTCGACCGCATCATCAGCGACAAGCAGGACGGCGGCGACAAGCGCGAGGTGGGCCGCGACAAGTACTTCGGGGACGTGATTCCCAAGCTGACCAAGAACGTCAATCGCAACCAGACCATGGTGCAGCAGCGGTTTGTGGCGCTGTATGCCACGAAGCTCTCCAAGGCGGAGGCCGGGCGGCGCCAGAAGGCGTTTACGCAGAGCCGGGACAAGCTGGCGGCGCTGCTGGACCATTTTCTGTTCAAGCAAAAAGCCATCGAGGACTTTGCGCTGCAGGCGGAGGTGATCGGGCGGGCGTTCGAGGCGCTGGACAAGCGCATTCGCGAAGCCGAGCGCTCGCGCAAGCCCGCCAAGCAGTCGCAGCTCCGGGAGTTGCACAAGGAGCTGCGCCGGCTGGAGACGGAGCAATGCCTGCGGTTGGAGGAATTCCGGGCCCAGCACCAGCTGTTGCGCGAATGGCTGCGCAAGGGGCTGAAGGCCAAGACCGAAATGGTCGAGGCCAACCTGCGCCTGGTCATTTCGATTGCCAAAAAATACACCAACCGCGGCCTGTCGTTCCTGGACTTGATCCAGGAGGGTAACATGGGCCTGATGAAGGCGGTCGAAAAGTTCGAGTATCAACGCGGCTACAAGTTCAGCACCTATGCCACGTGGTGGATCCGCCAGGCGATCACGCGCTCCATTGCCGACCAGGCCCGGACCATCCGGATTCCGGTCCACATGATCGAGACGATCAACAAGCTGATGCGCATCCAGAAGCAGCTCGTGCAGGCCTTCGGGCGCGAGCCCACGCCCGAAGAAATCGCCGACGACATGAACCTGCCGGTCGAGCGCGTCCGGGCCGTGCTCAAGATGTCCCAGCAGCCGATTTCGCTGCAGAGCCCGGTGGGCGACAGCGAGGACACGCATTTCGGCGATTTCATCGAGGACAAGTCCGCCGAGAACCCCAGCGAAATGACGGCGTACAGCCTGCTTAAGGAGCGCCTGGGCGATGTGCTGGGCACGCTGACCGAGCGCGAGCAGGAAGTCCTGACGCTGCGGTTCGGCTTGGCCGACGGCTATTCGCGCACCCTGGAAGAGGTGGGCAAAAAGTTCAAGGTGACGCGCGAGCGCATCCGCCAGATCGAGGCCAAGGCGTTGCGCAAGATGCGCCACCCCACCCGGATTCGCAAGCTGGAAGGCTTTCTCGACAACGATTGAACGCAACCCGACAGCCCCAAACCCCGCCGGCCCTTGTCCGGCACAGGAGGAATCATGAGCCACACCATCCAGAACATCGTCAAGCGCGACGGCACGGTTGTTTCCTACGACCGCGACCGCATCGGGACGGCCATCTTCAAGGCGGCGGCCGCCGTTGGCGGCAGCGATCGGGCCGAGGCCGACCGGCTGGCCTTGTTGGTCGAGCAAAAACTGTCTGAAAACTTTGGCGCGGCGTCCACGCCCTCCGTCGAGGAGATCCAGGACCTGGTCGAAGAGACGTTGATCAACGCCGGCCACTCCAAGACCGCGCGCGCCTACATCCGCTACCGCCACGAGCGGCAGATGGAGCGCACCCAGCGGGCGTACAAGTTCGAGGCCACCGACAACATCCCCTACAAGAAGATCTACGAGGTCCTGCGCTGGAACATGGATCACGGCTGCGAGACGGTGGACGGCCTGAACGAAATCATCGCCTCCGGCAAGCTGCCGGAGCTGATCGCCGACTGCGAAGAGCGCTACGACCTGGAAGTGAAGGCCGGAGCCGAGAAGTTCATCGAGCGGCTGCCAGGCGCGCGGGTGTTCTTCATCGCCGGGCCCAGCTCGTCCAGCAAGACCACCACCACCATCAAGGTCAGCGAAAAACTGGCCGAAGCGGGCATGGAGTTCCTGGCGCTGAACATCGACCACTACTTCTTCGACCTGGAGCACCATCCCAAGGACGAGTTCGGCGACTACGACTACGAGACGCCGCACGCGCTCGACCTCCAGCTGATCGACCAGCATGTCGCCGGGCTGCTCGAGGGCAAGACCATCAAGACGCCGCACTACGACTTCAAGACCGGCAAGCGCCAGCTCGACGTCTATGAGATGAGCCTGCGGCCCAACCAGATCCTGCTGATCGACTCCCTGCACGGGCTGTTCGGCGAGATGACCCAGAGCACGCCCAACGAGAAGAAGTTCAAGCTCTACATCGAAACCCTCGGCCAGGTCCGCAACCGCGAGGGCCTGTTCATGCGCTGGGCGGACAACCGCCTGCTGCGGCGCATGATCCGCGACAGTTGGCACCGGAACCTGCAGCCCGAGCAGACGCTGACCCACTGGCACTATGTGCGCCGCAGCGAGCTGCGCAACATCATCCCGTTCATCGGCACCGTCGACTACCTGGTCAACAGCGCCATGCCCTTCGAGCTGCCGATCCTGAAGGCGCGGCTGTTCAAGTTCTTCCCGCCGGCGATGGAGAAGTTCAAGGACGACGCCAAGCGCCAGGATGCCTACGTCCGCGCCAAGCGCGTCTACGAAACGCTCAAGGACCTGACGCCGGTGGAAGACGACCGCCCGGTGCCGAAGACGTCCCTGCTGCGCGAATTCATCGGCGGCAGCGAATACAAGTATTGAGATGACGCCGAAGACCCGCTTCGCGCCGAGCCCGACGGGCAGCGTCCACATCGGGAACCTGCGCGCCGCGATCTATAACTGGTTGTTCTCGCGCCACGAGGGCGGCCAGTTCCTGCTGCGCATCGAGGATACCGACCGGGAGCGCTCGACGCCGGAGGCGGTCCAGACCGTCTTCGACGCGCTGGCCTGGCTGGGGCTGGATCACGACGGCGAGCCGCTCTATCAAAGCACCCGCCGCGAGCGCCATCGGCAGGTGGCCGAAGAGCTGTTGGCCCGGGGCGCGGCCTATCGCGAAGACAAGGGCGGAACCGGCAAGGGCGAATGCGTGGTGTTCCGCATGCCCGGCGGGGACCTCGCCTTCCGCGACCCGGTCAAGGGCGAGCTCTCCAAGAAGGCGGAGGATCTCAAAGACTTCGTGATCGTGCGCTCCGACGGCCTGCCGGTGTTCCACCTGGCCAACGTCGTGGACGACATCGACATGGGCGTCACCCATGTCATCCGCGGCGATGACCATGTGGAGAATACGTTCAAGCACGTGGCGCTGTACCGCGCGCTGGGCGCGCCGCCGCCGGTCTTTGCGCATCTGCCGATGATCGTCAACGCGCAGGGCAAGCCCTATTCCAAGCGCGATGGCGCGGCCTATGTCGGCGAGTTCCGCGACAAGGGGTTCCTGCCCGAAGCCCTCTTCAATTCGCTGGCGCTGCTGGGCTGGAGCCCCGGCGATGACCGCGAAGTGATGACCCGCGACGAGATGGTGGCCGCCTTCACGCTGGAGCGCGTGCGCAGCGCCCCGAGCCAGCTCGACATGGCCAAGCTGCTGTGGATGAACGGCGAGCACCTCAAGCGCCGCGGCCTCGACGAGATCGCCGCCGGCTGCCGCGCCGCCCTGCAGCGCCAGGGCCTTTGGCGCGACGACATCGATCCGGCCTACTTCCGCGCCGTCGTTGCCTGCATGGGCGAACGCATCAAGCTGTTTGCCGATCTGGGCGACCAGGCGGCATTCTTCTTCACGGAGGACTATCCCTACGATGAAAAGAGCGTCAAGAAGCGCCTCCAGAAGGAAGGTGCCATCGGCATCCTGCGCGAAGAGCTGGAGGTGCTGGAGGCGCTGGAGCCCTTCACGGCCGAATCCACCGATGCCGCGCTGCATGCGCTGGCCGAGCGGACCGGCCGCGGCATGGGCGAGTGGGTCCATCCGCTGCGCGTCGCCGTCTCGGGGACCGGCGTCGGCCCGGGGCTGTTCGAGATGCTGGGCGTGATGGGGCGAGACCGCGTCCTGCGCCGCATCCAGCGCACCCTCTCCATCTACGGGGGCTGAGACCCCCATGCGCCGCCCGCTCAACGGTTTTTCCACGCCGTGGAAACCTGTTTTCCACGCCGTGGAAAAATCGGGTGCGCTTTTTCCACGCCGTGGAAAAACCGGGCGCGCCTGTTCCATGCCATGGAAACCGGTGTGTTGTTGGGTGGCGGCGGGCTTGATTCTGGGGTGGGGGGCGGGGTGCCGCAGTTCGCGGGTGCGTGGACGCATGGCGATTCCGGGGGTGTCGCACTGGCAGGCCACGGCATCGGAATCGGCGGAGGAGGCCGGGCCGGAACGGGCGTTGGATGGGCGGCTGGATACCGGGTGGCGCAGCGGCGTATCGGAGCCGCAATGGCTGGCCATCGACATGGGCCGCCCGGCCATGGTGTCGGGGATTTCGCTGCAATGGGGGGAGCCCTTTGCCACGGACTATTCGGTCTGGACCAGTCTGGATGGCGTGCACTGGGCGCTGGGGCATGAACAGACCGGCGGCATTGGCGGTTGGGAGCAGGCGCTGTTTGAGCCGATCGTGGCGCGCCACATCCGCCTGATGATCCAGCGCGGGTTGCAGGGCAACGGCGCCGCCTTGCGCGCGCTGGAAATCTGGGGCGGCCGGGAGCGCCCGCACATCACGGTGGATGGTGAACCGCTGCCGGATGCCCTGGCGCTGCTGGATGGCCATGCCGATACGACGTGGCGCTCCCCCCAGGACGCCGCGGTCCTGGAGATGGATCTGCGTCGGCTGCGGACCATCGGCAGCGTACGCCTGGACTGGGGCGAAGCCGGATTTGCCTCCAACGTGGTCGTGGCGGTGTCGACGAATCAGGCGGACTGGAGCGAAGCCGGCCGGATGCAGCCGCGCACCGGCGATTTTGATGTGTGGCTGGCGGATCAAATCCACACGGCGCGCTTTGTGCGCCTGTCCTTTTCGGGGGCGTCGTCGGAGAAGGGGTTCGAGGTGTCGCGTTTGGCGTTGCGCGGACCGGAGGGCGCTGCGCGGCCGTGGGGCCTGTATGAGCTGGCCGCCGCGCGCGCGCCGGAGGGGGTCTATCCGCCGGTGTTTCGCAACCGGCAAACCTATTGGGCCGTTGCCGCCGGGCGGCAGCCGGGCGATGCGGAAAGCCTGCTGGATGAATGGGGCGTGTTTGCCCCGCGGATCACCGGGCCAACCCTCGCGCCCCTGGTGGCCGTGAATGGCGAGGTGTGGTCGGCGGCGCAAGCCGAAACGCGCGACTATCGGCTGGCGGACCACGGCGCCCCCCAGCCGGAAACGGTCTGGAGATTGCCGTCCGGCCTGAAACTGACGATCCGCGCGATGAGCCGTTCGGGAGCCTCCCCGCCGATGGCGTGGGCCCTGTACGAGTTGCGCAACGAATCGACCCACTCCCAAACGGGCCGACTGGCCTGGGTGGTGCGGCCGGTGCGACTGCCGCCGCCCTGGGCCGGCGGCGGTCTGGCGCCGATCTACCGCATCCGTCGGAACGTCTCCGCCGGCGGCTGGCAGGAACTCCTGCTGAATGGGCACCGGCTCTTTGCGGTGCCGGAGCCGTCGCTGGAGTTTGCGGCCGCCTCGTTCCGAGAAGGCGACATCACCGAATTCCTGCTGCGCGGCGAGACGCCCTCCACTCGTACCGCCCGCGACGAGGATGGGCTGGCCTCCGCGATGTGGTGGACGGATTTCCAACTCGGGCCGGGCGAGCGCACCCGGATGATCGTGGCGGCCCCCTCGATCGATCCCGTCGCCGTCGCCCGGCGGCTGGATCTGCCCGATGCCGCCCAGGGCGTCGGGGAACTGGTCCGTCTGTTTGAGACCGAGTGGGCGGACGGCCAGTGGAGTTGGCGGGCGGAAACCGGGCGGTTCGCCCCGCGCATTGCGCGCGCCGAGGCGATGGAAGCGCTCCATGCCCAGGTGGGCTGGCTCTTGGGCCTGCGCGGATTGGCCGTGGGGGGGCGGGGGGAGCGGCTGGAATCGATGGCCCTGCGCGTGGCCGCCCTGGTGCGGGTCGGGCAGGTCGAGGAGGCGCGTCGCTGGATCGACCAGGTCGAAGCGGGGGTGGCCACCGATGGCTGGGTGCCGCCGCGGTGGATGCCCGGCGGCCGGCCGGTGGCCCGGATCGGACAGGAGGGCGACCACGCCGCCCAGGGGCAGTTTGTCTTCATGGTGATGGAAGCCCAGCGGTTTGCGCCGGACATGACCCTGCTGCAGGCCCGGTACCCCGCCATGCGCAGCGCGATGGCCTATCTGCTGCGCCTGCGGGCGGAGGCTGAAAAAAACGATGCCCGCCTGCCCACGGAGGACCGCGAACTGCTGGAAGGATTGCTGCCGTCGTCGAGTGCCCGGACGGATCGGCCGCGCCCGGCGCGGGTGTATGCCGACCACTACTGGGCGCTGCTGGGCTGGAAGGAAATCCGCGCCGCCGCATCCCGGCTCGGCATCGAGCCGGATGTGACCTGGGCGGACAATGAATACCGCCGGCTGAAGGCGGCCGTGACCCGGTCCCTGCGCACCCAGATGGATCGGCGTCCGACGTCCTGGCTGCCGGCCATCGCGGAGGAAGACGTGTTCGACGCCGTCTCCGTGGCCTGGCTGTTCTGGCCGTGCGATGAAACGGATCTGGCGGAACCGCACGAAGTCCAGACCAGCCTGGACTATTTTTACGAGGACTTCCTGCGTCGCCGGGAGTCCGGCCCAACCGGACCGGTTCCGTCGGATGAATCGCTGCTGCTGATTCCGCTGGCATCGATGGGGCGGGGCGATTATGCGCGCGAGGTCTTGTATGATTTGCTCGAACGTCGCCAGCCTCGGGGTTGGCAGGTGTGGCCGGATGTCGTCCCGGCCGACGTGCGGCGTCCAAGGCAGGTCGGCTTCATGCCGGATGTTCGCGCAGCGGCGGCCTACGTGATCGGGGTGCGCGGGCTGGCGGCGCGCGAGACCGGTCGAAGGCTCGATTTGTTCTCGGGGGCGCCGGCGGAATGGCTGCAGCACGGGACGGGGTTCGAGGTTCACGCCATGCCGACCGCCTTTGGCCCGCTGGACCTCAGCGGCCATTGGGCCGGCGATCGATTCCGCATCACCATCGGTGGCGCGGCGCGCCCGCCGGAGGGATATCGCATCTGGTGGCCTCGCCAGGTGCGGCCGATCCGGGTGCAGGCCAATGGACGGGCGGTGGAAACCTTCGACGAACGGGGCGTCACCTTGCCGTACGATTTCACGGGCCAGGTGGAAGCGGTGTTGCCCTATTCCGCGCCCTGGCCGCGCGACTCCCGCGCCCTCAAAGACGCCACCCGCCGCTCGCCCCTGCCGCGGTTCAAGAACAACCGCGCGCCGTAAGGGCAGGGAGAGGAGGGGGGGGGGCGGGGGGAAGAAGTGAAAGCGCGGGTAAGGGTGGGCGAGTACGTGTGGGGGGGAGAAGTGTAGGCGAGTAAGTGGGGGGGGCAGGGAAGAGGGCTAGTTGAGGGTTACGGCTTTTGAGAGTGCGGTGGGCATGGTTGCCACGCGGCGCAGCCACTCACGTCCCTCTTCGATGCCTATGACTTCGTGGCTTCCGTTGCCGCGGGCAGCAAGGTCAATAAGCGCCGCCGACTGGAGCGTGGACTTGTAGGCCGTGTCATAGAATGTGGCTTGATCTGCTCCAGTAAACCGTCCGTTGCCTTCCGCAATGTTCAGAACAATGGACGTGGTCGACCGGTCGAGTTTCGCGCGCAGATCTGAACTGCATGAACACTGCGAGAGCATGGAGTCGAGCCAGCCTATGATCCTGAGGGCCGTTTGATAGACATCCAGGTCCTCGTGATCAAAAAGGTTGCCTCTCCTCGTGCGGTATTGCGCAGAGTCTTCGCTGACTCGGCTGGCTGCGGTCCTGTGCATGGTGATGAGGGCGGCAACCCGCCTTGCCACTCGATCCAACAGGTCTCGACGCAACGCCACAAAGCGCATGCCCTTCTGATAGACGATGAGCCTTTCATGTCCGAAGGGTCTTGTCATGTTCAATCCCTGTCTTTCACCCAACCCTTACCCGCTCACTCTTAATCGCAAACTCTTACTCGCTCATTCTTACTCGTTCGTTCCCTTACCCGCCCCCCGCTTCCTTCCTCCTTCTTGCCCGGATATCCCGATGCTCAGGGAACCAACTGGTGGGCGATGGCGTCGCGGGTGGCTTCGGTCAGGCTCGACTCGGTGAGGTTGTCCGCCATGGCGATGGGCGGGAGGAAGTGGACGGTGACGCGGGTCAGGAAGCGGGGCAAGCGGCGTCCACGAGGCAGCGCGCGGTGGGCGCCGCTGATGACCACAGGCACGACGGGGACCTGGAGTTCCAGCGCCAGCGCGGCAAAGGTGCTTTTGAAGTCGCCGAGTTGTCCATCCTCGGAGCGGGTGCCTTCGGGGAAGATGAGCAGGTTGCCGCCCTGCCGGATCGCCTGGGCCATCCGCTGGAGGGATTGCTGCACATCGCGACCGACCTCGACCACGATGACATTGCTATTGCGCGCGAGCCATTCCAGCAGGCCCTTTTTGACGTGCTTGCGCTTGGCGTAATAGAACGTGCGGCGCAGGAAGGCATTGGTCAGGAACATGGAGACAAACACGCCATCGATGTAGGACTGGTGATTGGCGACCAGGATGCAGGAGCCCTGCGGGGGAATGTGGTTGAGGCCCTCGGCGCGTACGCGCAACACAAGGCGCAGTCCTCCGCCCAGCAGATTCTTGAAGAAGGGATGGACCCATCCGGACCGGGGCAGGTCCAGGGGCTGGTCGCCATCCGTGGCCTTGAGGAGCGAATCCCATTGGCCGGCGCGTTCGCGGAAAAAGAGGCGGTGTTCGTCGGCGTGCCTGGCGAGGGCCAGGACGGTGGGGAACTCCTGGAACACGCTCTCGGGCAGTTTCACGCCAAAGGTCTTCTCGATGAAGATCAGGACGGAAAGGCGGGCGAGGGAATCGAGCGCCAGGTCCATTTCCCAATGGGCCGTGGGTGCGACGCGCAGGCACTCGAGTTCGGTGCGCAGGAAGCGATCGAACGCGGCATAGGCGGGGCCCAGGTCTTCCGGCCGGGGGGCGGGGGTGGAATCGCCGGAGAACGTACCGACCGCCAGGGCGGGCAGTTCATGGCGCTTGAGCTTGCTGAGGCGGGTCCGGGGAAGTTCGCCGGACAGGATCGTCAACTGGGTGATCTTCTTGGCGGGCGAGGCGATGCGGTTGTAGGGCTCGAGGAGTTTCCAGCGGAAATGTTCGGACTGGGTGGCGGGCACGCCGTCGAGAAAACCGGGCTGCGGAACGATCAGGGCGTGGAGCCGCTCGTCGCGGAACGTGACGGCGACTTCCTTGATGTCGGGCGAGAGGCTGGCGAGTTTGTCTTCGAGTTCGGCGGGGTTGACCTTTTTGCCGTTGGGCAGGACGATGATTTCCTTCTTGCGGCCCGTGATGAACAGATAGTTGTCGCTGTCGAGATAGCCGAGGTCGCCGGTGTGCAGCCAGCCATCCTGGATGGCTTCGGCCGTGGCCTCAGGATTTTTCCAGTAGCCGGAGAAGACGTGGGGCCCGCGGGCGAGGACTTCGCCCTCTTCGATGCGGACGGAATCGGGCAGGCAGGGCTGGCCGCAGGAGCCGAGGCGGACGGCCTCGGGCCGCGGGAAGGTGATCATCGGGGCGCATTCGGTCATGCCGTAGCCCTCCAGCACCTGGAAGCCGCAGCGGGTCAGGTCGCGGGCCACGTCGCGGTCGAGGGGGGCGCCGCCCGAGACCATTTGGCGGAGGTGGCCGCCGAATTTCTTCTGGACGGGGAAGAGCAGGACGCGCGACACGCCGAGGCGGTTGATGGCGGCGGAGAGCTTGTAGAGCAGGCGGCCGACGGGGGATTTGAACAGGTTGTCGATGATGGCCTTGCGGAACAGGGCGTAGAGCCGGGGAACGCCGATGAGGATGGTGGCCTGGTGGCGGCGCATGGTGGCGACCATCTCGGCGGGATCGAGCGAGTGCGAGAGGATGAGGGTTCCGCCGGCGTACAGCGGGGCGAGGATGCAGCCGACCAGGGGCAGGATGTGGTGGAAGGGCAGGAGCGCGAAGGTGCGGCTCTCGGCGCTAAAGATGGGCACGCGATCGCAGACGGACTCGAGGTTGACCTTCAGGTTGCCGAAGCTGAGCATGACGCCCTTGGGATGGCCGGTGGTGCCGGAGGTGTAGAGAATCGCGGCCAGGGTCTCGGCCGGGCCGGATTCCAGGGCCCCGGACGCGGCGGAGCCGGTGGGCATGGCGGGGAAGTCTTCTTCATCGAAGCAGATCACGCGCGCGGAAAGCGCGGGCAGGGAACGGAGGGCCTCCTGAACCGCCGGGCGGGTTTGGGCGGAGCAGAAGAGGGCAACGGGTTCGGTCTGGCCAACGATGTACGCCAGTTCGGGGGCGGGGCTCATGGCGTCGACCGGAACGGCGACGCACCGATTGCGCCATACGGACAGCAGGGCGGTGATCCATTCCGGGCGATTTTCGGAGTAGAGGACGATGCGGTCGCCGGGGGCGGAGGAGTAGAGCGACGCCAGAGCCGCGGAATGGGCCAGCAGATCGCTATAGGCGATCTCCCCGTCCTTCCAATAAATGGCCGTGTTCGGCAGCGGGCGCAGGATGGTGAAGGCCGGTTCGGTGCTGGCGGTTGTCGTCATGACAGCTTATCCAATCGCTAAGGGGGTGAATGCAAATGAAACGTTTTGTAATCTTAGATCATTCAGAGCGACGGAACAACGGAAAGTCCTAAAAACTTTTCAGGCTTTTGGATTCAGGCGCCCGGATGCGCCGCCGGCTCGCGGGGCTTGCGGGCCGGGGACTTGCGGGGCCGGAAGGGGGCGCGGAAGGCCTGGTCGAAGTCGTAGAGGTCGTCGAAGTCTTCGATCTGGTCTTCGTCGGTTTTCCCGAGGAGTCCGGCCGACAGCAGCAGGAAGACGATTTCGCCGAAGTCGCGGGTGGTCCGGATGCCCCAGCGGTCGAGGACGGTCATGGCGAGGGGGCCGAATTGTTCCAGGGCATGTTCGCGCAGGCCATCGGCAAGTTCCGCGCCGGTGATTTGGCGGTATTTTTTTTCGCGCTGTTCGACCTGCTGAAGGGTGCGCAGGAGCCCCTCGTTGAGGAATAGATACGCTTCGGGGGCATAGCGCGGATCGGCGGCGCAGAGCCGGGCAATGGCATCGGTGAAGGCGGTCAGTTCCATGTCAGCTGGTCAGGGCGGCGGCGATGCGGGCGGCGAGGGCGGCCGCCTCGGAGGGATCGGCATAGGGGTGCGGCGTCCAGTTCCAGTGATGCCCATCGCCGGCGAAGCGGGGCACGACGTGGACATGGAAATGGGGGACCACTTGTCCCGCGACGGCGCCATTGGCCTGATGGATGTTGACGCCCTCGGCGCCGAGGCCGTCGATCTGGGCCTTGGCGACACGCCGGACCACCGCAAAGACGCGGGCCAGCACGTCATCGGGGGTCTCGGTGATGGGATCGTGGTGGGCCTTGGGGATCACCAGCGTATGGCCGGGGACCAACGGGCCGATATCCATGAAGGCCAATACGTCAATGTCTTCGTAGACCTTGGCCGAGGGGAGTTGTCCGGCGACGATTTTGCAGAAGAGGCAGTCGGTCATGGTGCGGCTTGCTCCTGGGGCGGGCTGTACGGGGCGGGGCGGGCGCCTTGCTGATAGACCCAGCGCGCGACCAGCCCAAGGCTGAAGAGGATGAGGACGCCGAGCACGAAGCGGCGTTCGGCCAGGGTCAGGTCGAACTGGGCTCTCAGCGGGAGCCAGAGGGCCTTGAAGGGTTCAGGTAACGTCATCGTCCCATCCTAGCGCGATGATCCGCGCGTGCCAACCAAAAGTGCGACACTCCAGCGCCCCCGCGTCTTCGGCTGGCCGTTTTGAGGCTGGCAAGGCCGATGGGCGCGTGATAGATTCCCGTGCCAATGTTGTGCGAAAATTGCCATCAACAGGAGTCGACGGTCCACGTCACGCAGGTCGTGAACGGGGAGGTGCAGAAGCTGCATCTGTGCGAGGGCTGTGCCGCGGCCAAGGGGCTGGATGTGCATGGGCAGCCCCTCGATCTGGGCGGCATGCTGGCGACGCTCCAGGAGCAATTGGCGCTGCTCAAGGGCAGTCCCGCGCTGGAAAAGGTCGCGGGCGCCGGAACGTGTCCGGCCTGCGGCATCACCCGCACCGAGGTTCTCAAGCGTGGACGCATGGGGTGCGATCGGTGCTACGAATCGTTTGCCGCCGAGATGATTCCGGTCATTATTTCGTTGCAGCGCGCCGACCAGCATTTGGGCAAGGTGCCCCGGCGGGCCTCCCGGCACTTGAAGGCGTCGGTGGATATGGCCCGCCTGCGCCGGGAACTGGACCAGGCCGTTGCGGCCGAAAACTACGAGTTGGCGGCCCGCTTGCGGGATCGAATCAAAGCCCTGGCGTCGGAGGGGGGGGCGGAGTCGTGACGCCGGCCGCTTCCAGCAGCGGGGGGCCCGGAGAGGTGGATCACCGCTCCGCCTTCAGCACGGTCTTGAGCAGCCGCGTCCGCCTGGCTCGGAACCTGCGCGGCCGGCCCTTTCCGGACCGCGCGCCGCCGGACGTCCGCGCCGAGGTTCGGCGGCAGGTCATGGAAGCCTGCCACGACGAACTGCCGGTGCAGGAGGATTTGGCCGGCGCCACAGTGCTGTTCCGCCAACGCCTCTTCGAGGAGCACCTGATCAGCCGCGCGCTGCTGGAGGAGCGGCCGGAATCGGCGATCTGCATGGATGACTCCCGCCGGCGGGTGGTCATGATCAACGAAGAAGACCACCTGCGCATCCAGGCGTTGCGCCCGGCCCTGGCCTTGCGCGAGGCCTGGGCGGATGCCGATCAACTGGACAACCGGCTCGAGGAGCATCTCGATTATGCGTTCTCTTCGACGCTGGGCTACTTGACGAGCTGCCCCACCAATGTCGGTACCGGCATGCGGGCCAGCGCCCTGATGCATCTGCCGGGGCTGGTGCTGATGGAAGAAATCGAACCGATCATGCGCGGATTGAACAAGATTGGCCTGACGGTGCGCGGCCGTTGGGGGGAGGGCACGGCCGCCCTCGGGCATATGTTCCAGGTCTCGAACCAGCTCACCCTCGGGATGGCGGAAACCCGCATCGTGGAATATCTCGAACAGATCGTGCAGGAGCTGGCCCAGCATGAGGAAAACGCCCGCGAGCGCCTCAAGCGCGAGCGTCCGGTGTTTGCCAAGGATTTGGCCGCGCGGGCCGAAGGCCTGCTGACCTCCGCCCGGCTGATGACGACGCAGGAGGCGCTCGAACGCCTCTCGGATCTGCGCCTCGGAATCGCCCTGGGCTTGACCCGGCGGATCGAGATGTGGAAGGTGGACGAACTCTTGCTGGAGATTCAACCAGCGCATTTGCAAACCATTTCCGGTCGCTGCATGGGCAGCGAAGAACGCGATGCCGCGCGGGCCGACCGCCTGCGGGCCGCACTGGGCCGCCGGACGGCCCGGAAACCCAAGGGAGCCGCATGAATAATTTTACACCCCGGGCGCAGCAGGTGCTGCAACTGGCTCGGCAGGAAGCCGACCGGTTCAATCACGGATATATCGGAACCGAACACTTGCTGTTGGGGCTGATCGCCCTGGGGCAGGGCGTGGCGGTGACCGTCCTTCAGCGGATGGGGCTGGATCTGGAGACGGTTCGGCTGGAAGTCGAAAAAGCCGTGGGCGTGGGATCCGACATGAAGACGATCGGCAACGTGCCGTATACGCCGCGGGTCAAGAAGGTGTTGGCGCTGGCGGGGACGGAAGCGCGGGCCATGAACGTGGAATTCGTGGGGACCGAGCATATCCTGCTGGGCCTGCTGCGGGAGGGGGAGGGCGTGGCCGCGCGCGTGCTGGCGAATCTGAATGTCGATGTCGAGAAGACCCGTCACGCCGTGCTGAAGGAACTGGATCCCAACTACGAACCCGGCCAAGAGCCCGCGGCGCCGACCGGCGCGGGCCCGGGGTCGAAGGCCGGCCCCGGCGGGTCCAAGGAAATCAAGACGCCGGCCCTCTCCACCTTTGGTCGCGACCTGACGGCGCTGGCCCAGTCGGGCGCGTTGGACCCGGTGATCGGCCGCGCGGACGAAATCGAGCGGGTCATGCGCATTCTCTGCCGCCGGACGAAGAACAACCCGGCGCTGCTGGGCGAAGCCGGCGTGGGCAAGACGGCGATTGCCGAAGGTCTGGCCCAGGCGATCGTGAATGGCGACGTGCCGGACCTGCTGCACGACAAGCGCGTCATCTCGCTGGATCTGGCGCTGATGGTCGCCGGCACGAAATACCGCGGCCAGTTCGAAGAGCGCATCAAGGCGGTGATGGACGAAATCCGCCGGGTCAAGAATGTCATCCTCTTCGTGGATGAGTTGCACAGCCTGGTGGGCGCCGGCAGCGCCGAAGGCGCCATGGACGCGGCCAACATTCTCAAGCCGGCGCTGTCGCGCGGCGAATTGCAGGTGATCGGCGCGACGACGCTGAACGAATACCGGCGTTTCATCGAAAAGGATGCGGCGTTGGAACGCCGCTTCCAGAGCGTTCTGGTTCGCGAGCCGTCCCAGGAGGAGTCTATCGAAATCCTGAAGGGCCTGCGCGGTCGCTACGAGGCGCATCACCACGCCCGCTTTACCGACGAAGCCATCGAATTGGCGGTGCGGCTTTCGGCGCGCTATCTGCAAGACCGCTTTTTGCCCGACAAGGCCATCGATGTGATCGATGAAGCCGGCGCGCGCGCCCGCATCGGCGCCATGACGCGGCCGACCCACGTCAAGGACGGCGAAAAAGCCATCCAGTCCCTGCAGGCCGAACGGAACACCGCGATCCAGGACGAGCGCTTCGAGGATGCGGCGCGGCTGCGCGACCAGGAGCGGACGGCGCGGGCCGCGCTGGACGAAGAGCTGGCCGCCTGGCGCAAGAGCCATAACGAAAACGTGGTGGACGTCACCGAAGAGGACATCCGCCTGATTGTGTCCAAATGGACCGGCGTGCCGCTGGAAAAGATGGGGCAGTTGGAGGCCGCCAAGATGCTGGAGATGGAGGCGGCCCTGGCCAAGACCGTCATCGGGCAGGGCGAGGCGATTTCATCGATCTCCAAGGCGCTGCGCCGGTCGCGGGCGGACTTGAAAGATCCGCGCCGTCCGATCGGGTCGTTCATTTTCCTGGGGCCGACCGGCGTGGGCAAGACCCTCCTGGCCAAGTCGCTGGCGGAATTCATGTTCAACAGCCCGGACGCGTTGATCCAGATCGACATGTCGGAGTACATGGAAAAATTCAACGCGTCGCGGCTGGTCGGTTCGCCGCCGGGCTACGTGGGCTACGAAGAGGGCGGACAGCTCACCGAGCGGGTGCGCCGCCGGCCGTATTCAGTGGTGCTGTTCGACGAGATCGAGAAGGCCCATCCGGATGTCATGCACATGCTGCTGCAGATCCTGGAGGAAGGTCGCCTGACGGATGGATTGGGCCGCGCGGTCGACTTCCGCAACACGATCATCATCATGACGTCCAACATTGGCGCCGATATCGCGCGCCGCGGGGCCGGCCTGGGCTTTGCCGGGCATACCGCCGAGGCGGATTACTCGACCCTGCGCACCCAGATGATGGAGTCCGCCAAGCAGAGCTTCCGCCCCGAGATGCTCAACCGCGTCGAGGAAATCATTGTCTTCCGGCCGTTGCTGGAAGCCGACATCCGGGTCATTCTGGAAATCGAGATCGACAAGGTCGCCGCCCGTCTCAAGGGGCGCGAGATCAAGCTGTCCGTTCTGCCTTCGGCGTATGATTTCCTGATGGCCAAAGGGTTCGACCGCCAGTATGGGGCGCGCCAATTGCGCCGCGCGGTCGAACGCTGGCTGGAAAACCCCATGGCCGAGGAGATCCTGCGCGGACAGATCGACAACGGGGAGATCATCGAAGTCGAAGCGGGAGACGACCGCCTCGACTTCCATGCGCCGTCGGGCGGGGGCGCCCCCCCGCCGCCGGAACCGGCCGCCGGCGACGCCGCGGATTTCGCGGCGGCCCCCAAGCGCAAAAAGTCGAAGGCAGACGCGGAATGAGTTTCCGCATTCACAACACCCTGACGCGGAGGCGGGAAGACGTCCGGCCCCTGGTGGCGGGAGAAGTCCGCCTCTATACCTGCGGGCCCACGGTCTACAATTACGCCCATATCGGCAACTTCCGGGCGTATGTGTTCGAAGATCTCCTGCGGCGCTGGCTCCGGTTCAAGGGTTTTCGCGTGATCCAGGTGATGAACCTGACCGATGTGGACGACAAAACCATCCGCGGTTCGCAAGCGGCGGGGGTTTCGCTGTCGGAATTCACCGCCCCGTTCAAACAGGCGTTCTTCGAGGACATCCGCACGCTGAACATCGAGCCGGCCGAGCACTATCCGGCGGCCACCGACCACGTGCCCGAGATGATCGAGCTCATCCAGGTGCTGTTCGACAAGGGCCATGCCTACCAGTCCGACGACGGCTCGGTCTACTTCCGCATCGATACCTGGCCGGCCTACGGCAAGCTGGCGCAGCTCGATCGCAGCGGCATGCGCTCCGGCGTGCGGGTGGCCGCCGACGAATACGACAAGGAGAACGCGGCCGACTTCGCGCTGTGGAAGGCGTGGGACGAGCCGGATGGCGCTGTGGCCTGGGACTCGCCCTGGGGCCGCGGGCGTCCGGGCTGGCATATTGAATGTTCGGCCATGAGCATGAAGTATCTCGGGCCCGGTTTCGACATTCACACCGGCGGGGTGGACAACATTTTCCCGCATCACGAGGACGAGATCGCCCAAAGCGAGGCGGCCACGGGCCAGCCCTTCGCCACGGCGTGGATGCACTGCGCCCATCTGATGGTCGACGGGCACAAAATGTCGAAATCGGGCGGGAATTTCCATACGCTGCGCGACGTGCTGGGCCGGGGCTGGACCGGGCGCGAGGTTCGCTATGAACTGCTGGCCACCCACTATCGCGCGCCGCTGAACTTCACCTTCGCTTCGCTCGAGGCCGCGCGGACATCCCTCAAGCGGATCGATGAATTCACGGCGCGGCTGGCCGACGCCGCGGCGAAGGCCTCTCCCGGGCCGCTGCCGGGCTGGGCCCAGGCGGCCGCCGATCGGTTCGAAGCCGCGATGGATGACGACTTGAACATCTCCGCCGCCCTGGCGGCGCTCTTTGATGGCCTCCGCGAAGGCAATGCCGTGATGGATGCCGGGTTGCTCGGCCCGTCCGATGCTGCGGCGGTCCAGGACTTGTTCCGCCGCTGGGATGGAGCCCTCGGTGTCCTGCAAAAGCCCGCCGAAGAGATTCCCGCCCAGATTCAGTCGCTCTTGGATCGGCGCCAAGCCGCGCGCGCCGCCAAGGACTGGGCCCAGTCCGATGCCCTCCGCGACGAAATCGCCGCCCGGGGCTGGACGGTGAAAGACACCCCGAAGGGACAGGTCGTGACGAGAGCTTGAACACAGGAAAGCAGCCAAAGGCCTAGCAGGAAAGCAGGAAGCACAGGAACACAGGAAGCCGGGCAAAAGAGGAATCAGAATGGCGAACGTCATGGAAGATATGCAGGACAAGGAATTGACCGAGCAAATTATTGCTGCGGCCATCGCGGTTCACAAGGAGCTGGGCCCTGGTTTTCTCGAATCCGCATACGAAGAGGCGCTGTGCATCGAGCTGACCTATCGAGAAATCCCGTACGAACGGCAGAAGAATTTCGATGTTCCCTTCCGGGGAGTCACAGTCGGGCAGTGCCGTCCGGATTTGTTCGTGGACCAGAAAGTTATAGTGGAATTAAAGGCCGTAAAAACCATCGATCCCGTTTTCTATGCCATCGTGCGATCCTATTTGAAGGCCGCCAAGGTTCAGACGGGCTTGTTGATCAATTTCAATGACATACCATTGGCGGTTAAGCGTATCGGCCCTGAGTATTATGGAAAAGTGTCATGATAAAATCCTGTTTTCCTGTATTTCCTGTTTTCCTGCTACATGGATGTGGAGGTTTTGAAAATGGGTAGAGGCCGATTGATTACGTTTGAGGGTCCGGAAGGAGCCGGGAAGAGCACGCAGGCCGCGATGCTGATTGCGAAGCTGGAGGCGCGGGGCCTGGAGATTCTCTACGCCCGGGAGCCGGGCGGCACGAAGCTGGGAGAGGCGATCCGCGGCCTGCTGCAGTACAATGCCGCCGGTGAAGATCCGTGTCCGGAAAGCGAAGTCCTCCTGTTCGAAGCCAGTCGCGCGCAGCTCGTCCGCCACGTCATCCAGCCCGCCCTGGCGCGGGGATCGTGGGTGATTTGCGACCGGTTCTTCGATTCCACCACCGCCTACCAGGGCTTCGGGCGCGGGTTTCCTGTGGAACTGATGGAAACGATCAACCACTTTGCGGTGGGCGATGCGGTGCCGGACATGACCCTCTTGCTGGATGTCAACGTCAGCCTGGGCATGCAGCGCTGCGCCAAGCGCCAGGTGGGGCAAAAGCTGCAATACGACCGCATCGAGAGCGAAGCGCTGGAGTTTCATGAAAAGGTTCGCAAGGGCTATCTGGAATTGGCCCGGCGCCACCCGGAGCGCTTCCGCAAAGTGGACGCCATGCGCCATGCCGAACCCATCGCGGAGGAGATCTGGAGGCTGGTGAGCGATGCCTTTTTCCCCGAAAGTTGAGCAGGTCCTGGACAGCCTGCGGCGGACGGTTTCCGCCGGGCGCATGCCGCATGCGCTGGTGATTTGCGGTCATCCGCGGGGCGCCGGGCTGGATCTGGCCACGGGATTGCTGGGGCTGTTGTTTCCCGGCGTTTCCCCCGACCGGTTGTCGCAACATCCGGACATCCACTGGATCGAGCCGGAGGGCAAGGCCCGCTTCATCCGCGTGGATGGCATCCGCGAGCTGATCGAGTTCATCGGGCTGACCTCCTACGAAGGCGGCTGGAAGGCCGGGGTGGTGTTGTTTGCCGACCGCTTGAACCCCAATGCGCAGAACGCCCTGCTCAAGACCTTGGAAGAACCGCCCCCGCGAAGCCTGCTGGTCTTGGTCACGGATATCCCGGCGGCGCTGCTCCCGACCATCCGGTCCCGCTCGCAGTACGTCGAGGTTCGCGATCCGGCGCATCCGGCCGGGGCGCCCTGGCTGCCGCTGGTCATGGACCTGTTGCGGCATCCGCCCGAACGCCGCGGCTGCGATGTCATGGCCTGGACCGATCGCCTGACCGCGCCCCTGCGGTCGCTCGAGGAATTGGCCCGCGCCGAGGAAACGGAACGCCATGAGCGGGTCGCCCAATCCCGCACCGTGACGGACCTGACCGCGGCGGACAAGGGCGTGGTGGATGGTCGCGTGGCCACCCGCGTGAAGGAAATGCGCGAAGAGGTCCTGCGCGTGCTTCAGCTTTGGCAGCGTGATGTCCTGGCCCAGGTGCAGTGTCCCAGCGCGCCGCCGGTCTATTTTCCCGAGGACGAAGTGGCCCTTGCCGGGCAGTCCCGGGGCTTGAGCTTTGCCGAGGCGTTGCACCGGGTGACGGTGGTCGACGAGATTCGCGAACTGCTGGGGCACAACATCCGCGAATCCGTGGCCTTGCCGCGCCTGGCCCGAGCGATTTCCGTTGCGGTCGCTTCGTAGGCACCCGGCCTCCGGCAATTCTCTGCCGGTGGTCCCCTTGACGCCACCCCGGTTCTGGGGTAGATCGAAAGCCAAAACCCTGCATGGAGACTATCGATGAAACTCATTGCCAAAATACTGATCGGCCTGGTGGCCCTTGTCGCGATTCTGCTGGTGGTCCTGATGATATGGGGCGGCCAAGTGGTCAAGCAGGCCGTCAACGTGGCCGGTCCCCAGGTGCTGGGCGTGCCCGTCACCCTGGAAGAGGCCTCGTTCTCGCCCTTGCGCGGCTACATCAGCTTGAAGGGCCTGGTGGTTGGCAATCCCGAAGGCTTCAACACCGAAAGCCTGTTCGACATGCGGCATCTGGAAGTGGCCCTCGATGTGCGCTCGCTGTTTTCTGATACGATCATCATCCACCGCATCTGGGTGGACACCCCGCAAATCACCTACGAAGTCGGCTTGCGCCGCACCAACCTGGGGGCCCTCCTGGCCGGTCTCGAGAGCGAGAAGGATCCCGAGGCGGAAGAGAAGAAGGCCGTCGACGAGCCGGGCAAGTCCGTGGTGATCAGGGAACTCAAAATCGTGGATACGCGCATGGAGGTCAGCGCGACGGCCCTGGGGGGACGCGCGGTGCCGATCCAACTGGGCACCATCACCCTGAATGATCTGGGCGGGCCGGATCAAAGCGTGACCCAAATCACCGCCCAGGTTTTGAAAGCGCTGGTCGGCGCTGTCGGAAATGCCGTCGCCGGGGCGGGGGACCTGCTGGGCGATGGATTGAAAGCCGCGTTGGGCGGAGTGGGCGCCCTGGGCGGCATGGCCCTGGATGGCGCGACCGCCGTGACCGGCGCCGTTGGCGGCGGGGCTCGCGTGGTCACCGGCGCCGTTGGCGACGGCACACGGGCCGTCACCGGCGCGGTCGGCAGCGGCCTGTCGCGGGTGGGCGGACTGGTGGGAATCGGCGGCGATAAAGCTTCTGACGCCGATGTGCAAGAAGGCGTCGTGGCCGAAGACAGCGGAACCGAAGAGGAATAGCTCCGGTTTCCCTGTTGCTGCGCCCGCTGGGCGCGGCGGACAAGAAATCTCAATATCTAATATTCGTAACTGCTCCGGTAGCCGCCCCAAGGCGGGCGCCCACCTGAGAGTGAATCGAAGGGGACCGGGGCCGGCGCAACGTGAGCGGTTCACGCGGTGGGGTGTGCCTCGATCATTCCATTCCTCCTTCCTCCTTGCCTCGTTTTTTCTCCTGTTCCGGCCCTGGATCTGCTAGAACCCGATCCCATGCCGGAATCCGCGCCCATTCGAGTATTGCCCGATGCGGTGATCAATCAGATCGCCGCCGGCGAGGTGGTCGAGCGCCCGGCCTCCGTCCTGAAGGAATTGGTGGAGAATTCCATTGATGCGGGGGCAACGCAGATTGACGTGGAAGTGGTGGATGGCGGCCGTCGACTGGTCCGGGTGCGCGATGACGGAGCCGGCATGGACCGCGACAACGCCCTGCTGTCCATCGAGCGCCATGCCACCAGCAAACTGCGCGAGCTGAAGGATCTGGACACCATCGCCACGATGGGTTTTCGCGGGGAGGCCCTGGCCGCGATTGCCGCGGTTTCGCAGTTTACGCTGGTGAGCAACCGGGCCGACTCGCCGGCGGGCACCGAAATCCTGGTCTTTGGCGGGCGTATCCAGGAGGTCCGCGATGCCGGCGCCCCCCCCGGCACGGAAATCTCCGTGCGCAACCTGTTTTTCAATGTGCCGGCCCGCCGCAAGTTTTTGCGTACCGCCCAGACCGAGTTCACCCATATCCGCCAGGCCTTCCTCCTGGAAGCCCTGGCGAATATCGGCATCGCCTTTGTCCTGCGCGCCGACGATTCGGAGGTCTACCGCCTGCCGGCGGCCGACACCCTTCTCGACCGCATTCGGGATCTCTACGGCGAAGAAGTTTCGGAGCACCTGCGCCCCCTGAACTTCGGCAACGGGGTGGTGGAAATCGGCGGCTATGCCGGGGCGCCGCCGTTCAGCCGGCTCGATCGCGAATGGCAGGTGGTCTTCATCAATGGCCGTCCCTCCGGTTCGCCGGTGGTCAACTACGCCATCCAGACCGCCTATCGCCCCGTCCTCGCAGGGGGACGGTTTGCCCCGTTGTTCCTGCATATTGATCTCCCGGCGGATCTGGTGGATGTCAATGTTCACCCGGCCAAGAAGGAAGTCCGCTTCCGGCGGCCAACGGAGGTGCGCGATGTCATCGTCGAGGCGATTCGCCTGGCCATCGGCACGGGCGAATCCGGGCCCGATCGCCGTCCGGAACGCCGCCCCGTTGGGGCCGCCTCCCCCCCCATGGCGTCGCGCTCATCCACGGCGCCCGTTCGATCCGCGGCGGCGGCTCATTCCGCGCCCGCAGGGCATCCCATGGTTCCGGCGCCCGTCGCGGTTACCCAGCCCCGCCTGGATTGGGCTCCTCCGCCGATGCCAGCGGAGGAGCCGACCTTGACGCCGGCGCCCTGGGGCGAGTACCGGCTGGTCGGACGGGTGGGCGGGCTGTATGTCGTGATTGAAACCGCCGACGGGCTGGTGCTGATGGATTCCCGTTCCGCGCATGAGCGCGTGCTCTATGAGCGTTTGCTGGCCGCGATGAATCGCGGCACGGTTCCTTCCCAGGGATTGCTGCCACCGGTGACGGTTCAGGTGACCCCCGCGCAGTTTGGCGCCCTGAGGAAGCATCTGGACAGCCTGAAGCAGATGGGATTTGGCGTGGCCGAGTTTGGTGCGGATACGTTCATGGTGGATGCCTTGCCGGTCTGGGTGGCCGAGGTGGCGCCGGGACCGCTGCTGTCCGACATTGCGGATGGCCTGATGCAGGGCGGCAAGGGGGCGGCCCGCGACTGGGTGCAGCCGTTGATTGCCTCCACGGCCGGACGTCTGGCCGTGGGCCTGCAACGGGAGCTCAACCCCGCGGAACTGGAGGCGCTGATTCGCGATCTGGCGCGGACCGAAATGCCCTATACCTCGCCGCGCGGAAAGCCGACGGTCATTCTGATGAGCTATCGTGAGTTGAATCGCAAGTTCGGGAGGGAATAGCGTGGACAAGACCCCGAAGTCGATGCGGCTGCACATCGGGTTGTTTGGCCGCACCAATGCCGGCAAGTCCACGTTTTTGAATCTGGTGGCCGGGCAGGATGTGGCGATCACGTCGCCCGAGCCCGGGACCACGACCGATCCGGTCGAAAAGACCATGGAATTGCTGCCGCTGGGTCCGGTGGTGTTCACCGACACCGGCGGAGTGGATGACGATACCGCGCTGGGGGAGCGCCGCCGCGAACGGACGCGCGCCGCGCTGCGACGCACGGATGTCGCAGTGCTCGTGGTCGAAGCGGAGGTGTGGACGCCCCACGAAGAATCTCTGCTGCGGGAATTCCAATCGGCCTCCCGCCCCTTTTTGATTGTGGTGGCCAAAACCGATGTCCGCCCGCCGTCCGATGCCTTTCTGCGGGCCTTGCGCGAGCGCTCGCCGCAGGTTATCGCCTCCGCGGCGACTCCGCGGGAACGCGATCGGGTGGTGAACGAATTCAAGGAAGCGCTTGAGCGGTTGCGGCCGGAGGGCGGCGTGCTTCAGGCGGCCGACTGGTTTGGCGGGGCTGTTTCCCGGGGCGGAGTGGTCGTGCTGATCATCCCGGTGGACCGCGAAGCGCCCAAGGGCCGCCTGATCCTGCCGCAGGCGCAGGCGGTTCGCGCCGCGCTGGATGGCGATGCCATCGCCGTGGCCGCCAAGGAGACGGACTATCCCGCGGCACTGGAGAGGCTGTCGGGTCCGCCCGACCTGGTGGTTTGCGATTCCCAGGTGGTCGACCACATGGTGGCCCACACGCCGGCGGAGATCCGCTGCACGACCTTTTCGATTCTGCTGGCGCGGCTGAAGGGCGATCTGCCGGCCATGGTGCGCGCCGCGAAGGCGATGGACGACCTGCGCGACGGCGATCGGATCCTGATCGGCGAGGCCTGCACGCATCACGCGGTCGAGGACGATATCGGCCGGCAGAAGATTCCGCGCTGGCTGCGCGAGAAGACCGGGCGCGAGCTGCACATCGATGTGACCGCGGGCCGGGACTGGCCCGAGGATCTCGCGAGCTATCGCCTGGTGATCCATTGCGGAGCCTGCATGATCAATCGCCGCGAAATGATGCACCGCCTGCAGGCGGCCGGTCGTCTTGGGGTGCCCATGACCAACTACGGCGTGGCGATTGCCCATCTCAAGGGCGTGCTGGACCGGGTCCTCGAACCCTTTCCAGAAGCCATCGTCGCCGCGGCGGGCAACGGCTGACGATCGCCGGATCCCGGCGAAACCGCCAAGCAGGAAAACAGAATTACTGGAGGGTCGGCCTCCGTGCCGACCGGGGATGAAAGAACAAGAACAGCCAACCACGAATGGCACGAATTCCACGAATGGGGGAACGGGGAGGATCCCGGAGAAACAGCCAAGCAGGAAAACAGGAAACACAGATCTCGGACTTCGGACCTCGGCCTTTGGCCTTCCTGTCTGTCCTCTGTCCTCTGTCCTCTGTCTTCCTGTCTCCTGTCCCCTGATTCCTGACTCAGGGCCAAGCCAGATCAAGAGTGAGGCCTTTGGCGGTATGGAAAACATGGTCAGAGCCATTGACCGTCAGGGTGGCGGTCTCGCCTTCCGCCCGGATGGAGAGGGGGGCATCGGGGTGGCGGGCATGCAGGATGGCGGCCAGCGTCACGGCTTTCTCGAAGCCATCGCCCCGGCGGCAGTTCCAGACTTCGTCGGGCTGCGCTGAGCGGCTGCCGTCATAGATGGATTCGTTCGCCATCTCGCGGAGGGTTTCCTCCACCAGGTCGTCGGGCATGGCGCGACTGGCTTCCAGGCATACGGGCGAGCGTTCAAGCGCGGCTTTGAAGAAAGGCCGCGGATCCGTCCGGGCCAGGTCGCGGAACGTGTAAAAGGCAAGGTCGGCGGTGGGATTGTCCACCCGCTGGCGCTCGAGTTCGGCGATGATGTCCTCGCGGGACATCCCGGAGGGCAGGTGGACTCGCGGACCGGGGACAAACGTCTTGGCCGCCGTGGCGTCCGGCCAGCGCGGATCCAGCCGGCAGAAGGCGCTCAATTCGTCGATGATTTCACAGGCATCGGTGGAGTAGCAGTTGAATTCACGGCCCAGTTTCTGGCGATCGTCCGGGTTGTCGAGATCGATATGGTTGTGCCGGAAATAATCATCGAACTTGTTCAGCGGAATGCGGTCGGCGAAGGGCTCGGCAAAGAAGTCGTCTTCGTCCATTTCGGCCAGCAGCTTTTCGCGGGTCCGGTCGGAGACTTTGAACGAACACGAATTTTCGAAGGCGTAGGCTTTTTCGGCCGGGATCCAACGGCGCTTGCCGAAGAACGTGTGCTCGATCTGGAAGCTTTTCTGGCGCTCCGGGCTGCGGCGCAGGAAATTGAACAGGATTTCCGGCGTGACGGGGGTTTGGAGGAAGGCGCCCAGGCGCTGGCGGAAGCGCCCATAGGCGTCCGGGGCGATGCCCGCTTCGGGGTAGACCGCATGGATCCAGCCCGAGCAATGGGCGACAATGGTGATCTGCTCGTGCTCCAGCGCGCGCCGGGCTTTCTCGCTCAGGACGGTGCCATTGAACCACATGGCCTTGGTGACGAGCCGGCGGTTGTTGGTCAGGATGCCGTCGTGCACATCGACATAGTTTTGCGAGTGCAGGGGCGTGCCGATCAGGAAGATGTCGTCCAGGGGAACGCCGCAGAGAATGTAGAGCGCCGCGGCGTAGAGCGTCGACAGCGAGACGCATTCGCCGGCGCCCCCGTTGTGGCCGGGCTGGAAGCGGAAGGCATCCATGGCCTCCACGGTCTCCGTTTTCCAATAGGGGATGACGTTGCCGGAATATTTGTCCAATCCGAAGTGGCGCCGGATATCGAGATCGAAGTAAAACCGGTCGCCCTCGTACCCGAACAGGGCGTTGCTCCGGGCGATGGTGTCCCGGTCCATGAACGGCTCGAAGCGCGTCATTTCCCGTTCCTGGGTGGTCAGGCCCCAGGTGTCGAGGTCGAGGTTGAAGGCATAATGATCCATGATGTACTGCTTCAGCCGCAGAATCCGCCGGTATGGGGTGAGCTTGGGGAAGTTTTCGAACCAGGGATCCTCGCGCCATTTCCAAATCAACGGCGACATCAGATTGGCCAGCACGAGCGGATAGAGCAGGCTCGGGAACACGAAGATTTCCATGTCGGAAAGCGTGATGGCCGAGGAATACTCCTCGAGGCGGTCGTCGGGCACGGGGGGGCGTGGGGATGGATTCATGGGCGGCTCCTGGCGTTCAAGGGGGGGGTGAAAAGAAGCGGAGCCGGTGGGCTAGGGCCCGCCGGGCTGGCCAATGGAAAACACGCGCATGCCGTCATAGTCCGGGTGCAGAATGACGGCATTGTTGGAGATGGTGTAATCGCTGGCGGGTAGAAGCGCCCAGTTCCAGGCGCGCTCGAGGACCTGGTTCGCATGCCAGACATTGTTCTCGATTCCGGTGACGTCGTCGAGGTGGGCAACCATGCCGCCATCCACCGTCGAAACGGAAAGAACACGCCGGCCGGCGGGATCGGCGGGGCGGGTCACGGCGACTTCGCCGTAATACGTGAACACCGGCAGGGGCTCCCCGGCGATGGAGAGATCGCCGATGTAAAGCTTGGCCTCTGGCTCCGGCCCGGCGTTGTAGTTCCAGAACCGGACCTGCGAGATCAACTGTTCGGAGACGTCTTCCTTCAAGTCGCCTTCAAAGACCGTGGCATTGACGGTCAGGCGGTAGGTTTGCGGCGTCAGCAGTTCCAGCGTGCAGACATGGGGCTGGGTGTTCCAGTGGATGCCGGAATCGCGGGACTCGTCGTCCAGGATTTCGTAGGTCTGGCCTCCGCCCTGGAAAAGGAACTGGACGATGTTCTGTCCCATGCGGTTTTGGAAGCCGATGCCGATGGAGCCTCCGGACGCCACCCAGCCGTTTTCGAAGACGAACGAGACGACATCACCTGGCTGGAGGGAGCCGGCGAAGGGACGGATGGCATCGACGGTCACACCGCCGGAGGCCTGCATGGCCCAGGCCTTCTGGCCCAGGGTGAGTTGGGCATCGGGCGGATTGGAGGCCATGGAGTGACCGGTCCCGCCGAGAATCCAACCTTGGAGGCCGGTGCCCCCGTTGGACCCGTTGGCCCAGCCGGACGCATAGGCGGCGTTGGTGGGCGAGTCGCTGGCGCCGTGGTTGGGATTGACATGGGAATTGGTGCCGGAGACGCGGATGACGTTGACGCCCGAAGCGACGGGTACGGCGGGGAGGGCCCAGTTGGTGGCGAAGGGGAGCGTGCCAGACGCGCCATTGAACTGGTTGGTCCAACGCAGGTTGCCGGCGAGCAGGCTGGCGCGTCCTTCGAGCGGCAGGGTGGATACGCCCACGGCGACGTTGGTGGCGCCGTCGGGGCTGGAAATCCGGACATAGGGCTGGTCGACCGCCATGCAGTCGCGCACGCGGATGCGCCAATCCCGTGAGTTGTTGTTGTCCCACTGGTTTTGTTCGTCAAAAAACACGAAATCGACCTGCCAGGTGTTGTCGGGGATTTCGTAGAGCAGCGTCCATTCATTGGGACCGGCCGGGTCCAGGGGCAGTTGGATGACATCGGTCCAGCCGTTGCGTCCGACATGCAGGAAGACATTGGAGGCGCCCATGAGCGGGCCACCGTTCGGGTGATAGGTAATCTGAAGAGGCACGCATCCCTGCGGCACGTAGGGGGCCCAGGTCGCATCCGAAGGCAGGTCGCCGCAATTGGTGACGGGTACGGTCCAGTTGGCGCCCTCGCGGTTGTCCCAGTTGTCTTCCCCATCGGTGAAGGAGAGGTTGATCTCGTAGGTCAGATCGGGAATGACATAATCCAGCGTCCAGATGCCGCCATCGGAGGTCATGGGGAGGGTTTCGGGGGCTTGCCAGTTGTTGCGACCGATGTAGGTGTAGATGTCGTCCGCGCCGGCCAGCGGGCCTTCGGCGGGATCGTAGGTGATGGTGACGGTGGTGCCGCAGCCATCCGGGTTGGGCGGGTCGAACGAGGCCGCGGACGGGGTGGGGATGGGCGTCTTGGAGTAGATCTGCATGGAATAGGCGCCGAGGTCCAGCGAGGCATTGGCCCCGGAAACACTGATGAAGTCGCCGATCTCCGGGCCGATGCCGCCGAACAGGGCGTCGTAGGTGGTGGAGTCGGAATTATAGAGGCAGTACCAGGTGCCTTGGGAGGGAAAGGCCATGGTGTAGCCCGGGCGGGGCGTGGACGAGGCATTAATGGCGATGACCAGATCGTCGGTCTGCCCGCCCTGGTCCCAGCGGATCACGCCGACGACTTTCTGGGCGTTGTCAACGTGATGGACATTCACGTTGCCATGTTGCTTGAGGCCGGAGGAGACGCCGTGGAGATCCCGCCGCAGATGGATCAGGTCGGAGAAGGCGCGGACGATGCCGGCGTTCTGGTTGGTGAGGCTCCAGCGCAGGGCGGTGTTGTTGGAGAACGTCCAGTCTTCGTTCATTTCGGAACCGGCGAAGATCATCGGGATGCCGGGGGAGACGAGCACAATGTTGTGGGCGAGGAGGGCGCGTTTCTTGGCCCAGTAGCCCTGCGGGTTGCCGGAGTCGATGTCGCGCGGCAGGCGGTACTTGTTGTTGAGATCGCCGCACGAGTCGTGGCTTTCGGCATAGATGATGCGCCAGTCGCCTCCGTTGCTGAGCAAATCATAAGCCAGAACATTCATGTTGCGGTCGGAGTCGCTCTGGGCCGTAGCCAGCCAGTGGACCTTGTCGTGGTACACATGGTCCCATTGCGATTCGAATCCGACGCCGCCGGTGTCGAAAGCGTGGTCTTCCGCGAAGCGGTAGGCGTCGCCGAACTCGTCGCGGACCATGGCGTTGATTGTCGCCAGCATCGCGCTGCCATCCGGGTTGGGGTTGTTGATGTCGCCAAAATACCGGATGTTGTAGACGGAGTCCCAGCGGAAGCCGTCGACCCGGTACTCTTCGAGGAACATGCGGATCTGGCCCTGGATGTAGTCGCGGACCTCTTGCCGGCCGAAGTCGGGGCGCGTGTCGCCCCACATTGTATGGGCGCGCCAGTCGTTGTAAAAATAGATGCCGCCGAGACCGTTCTGCGACCAGCCGTCGTACTGCCACATTTCGAGGTCGGAGGGGCCGTAGTGGTTGTGGACCACGTCGATGATCACCGCAATGCCGTTCTCATGGCAGGTCTTGACAAAGCGCTTGAGGGCGTCGGGGCCGCCGAAGGCGGATTCGATGGCATAGGGATCGGAGGGATTGTAGCCCCAGGAGCGGTCGCCCGGAAATTCGTTGACCGGCATGAGCTTGACCGCCGAAAAGCCCATGGACTTGATGTGGTAGAGCTTGTCGAGGGCCTGGTCGAAGGTGGAGGGCAGCCAGCTCTCGGCGTTGTAGGTGCCCACGTGCATCTGATAAATCACCAGATCATTCCGCCAGATGCCGTCGAAGGAGTGTCCGCCCCAGTCAAAGGCGTTCGGATCGTAAACGATCGAATTCCCGGCGGAATTGACCACGCGCTTGCCGCGCGGATCCTTGCGCCACGAGTTGTTGAGAACGAACTTGTACTCGTGATTGACGCGGGCGCGGGAACTGTCGACAGACCAGTATCCGTTCCAAGGCGTGCCGGGGTCCTGGACCAGCGCCGTGGGACTCCAGCCGTTGAAACTGCCGGCCACGCCGACCGTGGTGGCGTTGGGCGCCCAGGTGCGGAAGGTCACCCCGGTCCCCGCGGCATCCGCGTAGGGAATCGCTCCGACTCCCGGGCGGGAAGATTGGGCGCTCGCCTTCGGACCAGACGCCAAGACACATACGGCCATCCACACAAGGGAAACACAAGACACTCTCATTCTCCAACCCTACCCGCCCCCATCCACCGTGGCAACCTTGGATTCCCCTTGGGCAGGGGCGGCAGGGCGCGGCAGGGGACCGGGGACAGGAGACAGGGGACAGGTCACAGGGAACAGTTGTCAGTGGACAGTTGTCAGTGAAGGCAGGTCCGAGGTCCTAAGTCCGAGATCGGTCCTGTATTCCTGCGTTTCCTGTATTCCTGCTTGGCTGTTCCTTCGGATCCCCCCCCCCGTTTCCCCATTCGTGATATTCGTGCCATTCGTGGTTGGCAGTTCTTGTTCTCCCATCCCGGGTCGGCACGGAGGCCGACCCTCCAGTAATCCTTCTCGTGGCGGATTTCCCGCCACCGGGCAAGCGCAGCAGGCCGCGGGGATGCTCCCCGATGGCGGGTTAAAGTGAATATTTAGAGTCTGACCCCGATGGTGGCTCTATGGCTCCAGCTCGGCCGGGAGAGGGACAAAGATGTAGGGGAATGGTTCGAGTTTTTCTTCGACGAAGGGTGGGGGTTTGGGCATCGAGACCGGTATATCGGGGGTCAACCGGACCTCGGGGATTTCCGCCGCGGCGGGGGCCCGGGCGAGGGTGGCGTTGGGCGGGCGCGACTTGGAGAAGATCTGCATGGAGTAGCGGCTGAGATCCAGCGGCAGGGTGGTCTGCCCGGCTGGCAGGCTGAACCCCTGTCCGGGGGTGGGGCCGATATTGTCGAAATCGCTCGCGTAGATCGATTGTCCGGAGTTGAAGTGGCAGAACCAGGCCCCGGAAGCCGGAAAACGCACGCCATGGCCGCGCAGGGGGTTGCCGGAGAGGTTGAGCACCACCACCGTCGCCCGGTCGCGCGAGACATTGCGCTGGTTGCGGCTGTAGGCCATGACCTTGGCGTCGTTGTCCAGATGGGTCATCGTCAATTCGGTTCCCTTGAGTCCCGGCGTGAAGCCCTTCAGGTCGCGGCGCAGATGGATCAAGTCCCGGTTGGCCTGGACGATGCCCTTGTGGGAGCCCTGGGCGCGGGCCCAGGGAATCGGGATCTTGTCGCTGAAGGCGTCGACATCATGCATTTCATATCCCTGGAGAATCATGGGGAACCCGGGCACGGTCAGGGCGATACCCCCCGCCACCAGGGCCAGGGCTCGCGCCCGGGCGCTGTCGGGATTCTGGGGATCGATGTAGCGCGGCAGCCGGGTATGGCGGTTGAGGTCGCCGGCGGAGTCGTGGCATTCCGCAAAGACGACCCATTGGAATCCGTCCAGCCGCTCCAGTTCGGTTGCAAACAGCGCGAGGTTGCGGTTGGCGTCCTCGCCGCGCACCAGGCGGGAGATGGAAGTCTGGAAGGCCGAGTGCCACTGCGCCTCGAAGCCGACGCCGCCGCCATCAAAGGCGTGGTCCTCGGCGATGCGCAGCGCATTCGGGAAGAACCGGCGCATCCAGTCGTTGGCTTCCGCGAGCAGCCGGTCGCCGTCGGCGTTGGACCGCGCGCCTTCCTGGACATAGCGAATGTTGTGCACCGAGTCCCAGCGGAATCCATCCACGCGGTATTCCTGCAAGAACATACGGACCGAATCCGTGATGAATGCCCGCACTTCCGGGCGGCTGAAGTCGGGGCGGGGCCCCCAGGGCGTGGTCGACCGCTCCGGATCGGAATAGAAATAGATGCCGCCGTCCGTGTCCGGCAGGCGCTGGTCAAACTGCCACACGGCGATGTTCTCCGGGCCGTAGTGGTTGTGGACAATGTCCAGCAGGACGGCGATGCCGTTGGTGTGGCAGGCCTGCATGAACCTTCGGAAGCCCTCCGCCCCGCCGTAGGTCGACTCCACGGCAAAGAGATCGCCCGGATTGTAGCCCCAGGAACGGTCGCCGATGAACTCATTGATCGGCATGAGTTGGATGCAATTGATGCCGAGGCTTTTCAGGTAGGGCAGCCGGCGGATGGCGCGCTCAAAGGGAGAGCCCCGTCCGGAGATGTCCTGGGCGAAGGTGCCCAGATGCATTTCGTACATGACGAGGTCTTCCTTGGGCGGCATGGTCCAGGCCGCGGCCGTCCCCCAGCGGAATTCGCGCGGATCCACCACGAAGGACAGATTCTTCTCCTGGTCCACCGCCCGCGCCTGGGGATCCCGCCGCCGCAGACCGTCGATTTCGAACTGGTAGGCATCCCCCGGGCGCGCGCGCCGGCTTTGCACCACCCAGTGTCCGGCGCGTCCGGGATCCGGCTGCATGTCCTCGCGCCGCAGATTGTGCTCATCGGCGCCGCTCCAGACCTGCACGCTGGAGGCGTTCGGCGCCCAGACGCGAAACGTCACCCGCCGTCCGGCGCCTTCGCCCTGGACCGTCGCCCCCAGCGGGGTGTCCGTTCCCTGGGCAACGCCCGGGCCGGCCGCGGCCCAAAGCGTCGCCAGCGCCGCGGCGATGATCCAAATGGTCCGGGGGCCTCTCATGGTTTCAGCGAGGATAGCGGCCCCCCGTCCACCGTCAAAGAATAATCGTACCGGCTCCGGTCTCCGCCCGCAACGGGCGGACACCTGAAGGAATGGGCTTCCGGGTTCGGGGATCGTCGGGTGGATGCCGGACGCCACCGCGCAACTGCAAATGCACCGAGATGCCGAGATAGGCCGAAGGCCTGCCGGCTTGACTCGGATGGCGGGCGGGAGGAGACTGGCGGCATGAACAAGCGGTTGGGTCGTGGGGCGTGGGGCTGGGCGGTCTTGGTGGCGACCAGTTGGGGCGGAGGATGGCCGGCGCGGGCGGAGCGCACCCCGGGGGAGGAGGTGGCATCGCTTGCCACCCTGGCGACGGGCCGGGTGGCGTTCACCGATCCCGAAAACGAAGAGTGGTCGGGGCGCGTGTCGCTGCAAGAGACCGCCCTGATGAGTCCGTTGGCGTTTGCCGAGGTGCGAGATGTCTCGCTGGCGGCGGGCGCCTGGGCGGGGTGGACGCGCCTGGACTTCAGGGGGCATCCGGAGTTGGACACGGAAGACCTGTATGGGTTGGCCGCCTTTCTTTCCGTGTCCCGCCCGGCGGACAAGGGATGGGGCTGGTCGGTGATGGCGATGCCGGGGTTCTACAGCGATTTCCGTTCGGGTCGCACGGGGGAGGGCAAGGCGGCGTTGCAGGCGGCGCTGGACTATTCGTTTTCTCCCGCGTGGGAAGCCCAGCTCGGCGTGGCCTATGACACGGCCTTTGGGGATCCGAGTGTGTATCCGGTCGGCGGTGTCCTCTGGAAGCCCGGAGGAGGGCTGACGTTGGGCCTTCTTTTCCCCTGGCCCTACCTCCACTGGGCGCCATCGGATCGCTGGGGTTTCTTTGGCGTGCTGCAACCGGCCGGGGATCGTTGGATCGTGGACGACGACGAGGCTGGCGAGCAGGTGTTTCTGATCGAAGGCTGGCGCGCGGGAGTCGGGGTGGAGCGGCGGGTATGGGGCCCGGCCTGGCTGCGGGTGGGCGGCGGCGTGGAGTTTGGCCGGCGCTATGAGGCCCTCAGCGGCAGTCGGACGATTTTCGACGACGAGGTGGATGACACTTGGTACGCCACCATCGCGCTCGTCTTCTACGGCGGGGAGGAGTGACCTCTGGCCTCTGTCCGAACCTCGGCCTTCCTGTCTGCCCCCTGTCCCCTGTCCCCCTCTTCCCATCCGTGGGCCGCCGAAGGCATCCGTGGGACACCTTCAATATCCAATATTCAACGAGAAATAATCAATATTCAAGTGGACGGCGCGGGATCGGTTGTAGCTGCGCTCGCTGAGCGCGGCGGATCGGGCGGAGCCGCGCTCAACGAGCGCAGCTACAGAACCACTGGCCCCTGACCTCCGACCTCTTGTCTGTCCCCTGTCCCCTGTCTCCTGCCTCCCTACCTCCACTTGGCGGGTTGGCCGGTGGCGGCGAGGACGGCCTGCCAGAGTTCGCCTTCGGGGTCGACGGTTTTGCGGTGGGTGGTGGCGGCGGGAATGGGGACATGAATGAAGGCGCCGTGCCACCAGCCGATGATCATATCCGTCTTGCCGGCCATGGCGGCATGGACGGCGTGGCGGGCGAAGCCGTCGCACAGGCGGGCATCCTGAGAATTGGCGGGGACGGAACGAATGATGTAGGAGGGATCGATATACTTGAGATTGACCTCGGTGGCGCGTTCCGCGAAGGCGCGCTGGATCTGGTCGCGCAAGAACAGCCCGACATCGGCCTTGAGCCGGTTGCCGGATTTGTCGGTGGCGGTGGAGGCGTCCATCAAGTCCTGGCCGGCGCCTTCGGCGACGAGGATCACGGCATGGTGGCGATCGACCAGGCGGCGGTGCAGGGTGGCGAGGAATCCATCGGGGCCGTCGAGATGGATGGGGACTTCCGGAACCAGGACGAAGTTGACTTCCTGCGAAGCGGCGGCGGCGCCCGCGGCGATGAATCCGGAATCGCGCCCCATGACCTTGACCAGGCCGATGCCGTTGGGGGCGCCCCTGGCCTCGCAGTGAGCGCCATCGAGAATGTCGCGCGCGGATTCGATGGCGCTGAAGTAGCCGAACGTGACGCTGACGAACTGGATGTCGTTGTCGATGGTCTTGGGGATGCCGACAATCGAAATGGGCAGGTGGCGGCGGCGGATTTCTTCCGCGATGGCGTGGGCACCTTGCTGGGTGCCATCGCCCCCGACGCACAGGAGGATGTCGATCTCCCGATCGACCAGGAAGTCGACCATGTCCGCCACCTCCTGGTGGCCGCGGGAGGAGGCCAGGATCGAGCCGCCCTCGCGGTGGATGTCTTCGACCAGGTTCGGGGTCAGCACGATGGGCGCGGCCCCCTGGGCGGTCAGGCCCTGGAACCCGTAGCGGATGCCGAGGATCTCCGGGACGCCGTAATTGTGGTGGAGTTCGAGAAAGGCCGAACGGATGACATTGTTGATGCCGGGGCAGAGCCCCCCGCAGGTCACGATGGCGGCCCGGGTGTCGCGGGGCGGGAAGAACAGGTTCTCGCGCGGACCGGCCTTTTCGAAAAAGTGGGTGTCGTCGGCCGGCGCGCCGGGTGGAATCTCCACTTGATAACGAATGCGGGTTTGGTCGGAGACGAAGTTGCTGATGCCATCACCCAGGACGGTATTGAAAGCGAGGGG
>CAYNSH010000021.1:0-44350 GCA_964399775.1 uncultured Verrucomicrobiota bacterium | reverse complement strand
CAACCTCCCGCTCGCCCAATCTCCCTCTGTCCCCCGACCCCTCCCGTCCTGTGTTCTTGTGTTTCCTGTTATCCTGCTTGGCTGTTGTTTCCTGCTTTTCTGTTTGGCTCCCCTCTTCTACTCTCCCTCCCATGAACCCGACCTGCCCCTTCTGTGCCCTGCCTCCCGATTGCATCCTGGCCGAGGACGGCCCCTGCCTCGCGTTCCGCGACGGCTTTCCCGTCAGCGAAGGTCACACCCTGATCATTCCCCGCCGCCACGTCGCATCGTTCCGGGATCTCGACGCTGGCGAATGGGCCGCCGCCCACCGGCTGGCGAAAACCCTTGCCGCCGACCTCCAGGCCGCCGACCCCTCGATTGCCGGATTCAACTTCGGCGCCAACGACGGCGAAACCGCCGGCCAATCCGTTTTTCACTGCCACCTGCACCTGATTCCGCGCCGTCCCGGCGACCATCCCTCCCCGCGCGGCGGCATCCGCGGCGTCATCCCCGGCCGCGCCCACTACCCCATCGGGGTCAGACTCTAAATATTATACTTTGATCGCCATTTTCTTTATTGATCCAGATGGACGCTTGACTTTCCCGATCATCCCGCTATGTTTGCGCCTCGATTTTGTGTTCCAGCGTAGCTCAATGGTAGAGCGGTTGGCTGTTAACCAATAGGTTACAGGTTCGAGTCCTGTCGCTGGAGCCATATTCTTTCGCCATTCGGGCGTCTGGTCGGCGGTAACCGGTCCCGATGCCGCGCCAGGGGTTCTCCCCGGGCTGCAGCCGTTTTGCGGAAGCGTCCTCTGTCGTCGGATTTCCCGATCCTTCCGGCACGGGGTTGTTTCAGAAGAGAAAGAACCGCGTTGACAGTTGCGTGTCACCCGCGCTACTGTTCGCCGCCAATTATTTGGGAAACGAAGGATTATGAAGACGACACAGCCGAAGGAATCTGAAGTCAAGCACGACTGGTATCTCATCGATGCCACCGACAAGCCCGCCGGCCGCCTGGCGGTGGACATTTGCCGCCTCCTGCGCGGGCGCGGAAAGATCGACTACACGCCGCACATCGACATGGGCGATTTTGTCGTGGTGATCAACTCCGCCAAGGTCGCCCTCTCCGGCAACTCCAAGGAGGAGAAGAAGGTCTACGCCAAGTACACCGGCTACCAGAGCGGATACACCGAGACCCCTGCCGCCAAGATGCGGGCCAAGAATCCCAACTACATCCTCTGGCACGCGGTCAAGGGCATGCTGCCCAAGAACCACATGAGCCGCAAGCTCATCACGCGCCTCAAACTCTATCCCGGCGCCGAGCATCCCCACGCGGCCCAGAACCCCACCGTCATCGGCTAATCCCGGAGAACTACCATGGCCACCAAGAAAGCTGAAATCGAATATCTCGCCACCGGTCGCCGCAAGACGGCCATTGCCCGCGTTCGCCTGTCCCAGGGGACCGGTCAAATCACCATCAATGGCCGCGCCTTTGACGAATATTTCTCCACCACCGACCTGCGCCTGCTGGTCGAAGGCCCCTTCAAGGTTGTTGAACGCCCCGGGGCGTTCGATGTCAGCGCCATCTGCGAAGGCGGCGGGATCGCCGGCCAGGCCGGGGCGCTGCGCCACGGCATTTCCCGCGCCCTCCTGCAGGTCGATGAAAACTTCCGCGCCATTCTCAAGAAGGCCGGATTCCTGACCCGCGATCCGCGCATGAAAGAACGCAAGAAGCCCGGCCAGCCCGGTGCCCGCCGCCGCTTCCAGTTCTCGAAACGCTAGGCCGCTGCGGCCCTGTCGATCCAACCCCGGGCGTCCACCCGGGGTTTTTCATGCCGACTCCAGCCCCTCCCACGGGCTTGCCCCGTGAACCGTGGTCGTTGCCCCCAGACCCCCACGGGCTTGCCCCGTGGGTGAATCCCTCCCGGCCAGTCCCGGCCGGACCGTTCCTCCTAGACTCCGGCACTCCTGTCCTCCTATACTCCCCGCCATCATGAACACGACATCCCTGACTTTTTCCGCCAAGGCCACCTTGCCCGCCGGGTTCCGCGCGTCCGGCATCGTCGCCGGCCTGAAAAAAAACCGCCAACCCGACATGGCCCTGTTTTTCTCCGATTCGCCGGCGGTGGTCGCCGGCACCTTCACCACCAACCAGGTCAAGGCCGCCACGGTGCGGCTCGATTCCGAGCGGGTCCAAACGATCGGCATGGCCCATGGGATCGTCGTCAACAGCGGCCAGGCCAACGCCTGTACCGGCAAGGCCGGACTGCGCGATGCCAAGACCATGGCGGCCCATGCCGCCGCCCGGCTCGGAGTGGCTCCTGAACTCTTCCTGGTCTGCTCCACCGGACGCATCGGCGTGCCCCTGCGAATGGACCTCATTTTGCCTGGCATCGAGAAACTATCCGACGCCCTCTCCCCCGCCGGCGGCGAAGCCGCCGCCCTTGGCATCCTGACCACCGACACGGTACCCAAGCGCCATACCGTTCGCTTCACCGCCAACGGACAATCCTGCCGGCTCACCGGCATCGCCAAGGGCTCCGGCATGATCCAGCCCCACATGGCCACCATGCTGGCCTTCCTCCTCACCGATGCCGCTATTGAGCGCCGGGCCATGCAGAAGGCCCTTAACGCCGCCGTGAGCCGGTCCTTCAACCGAATCTCCGTCGATGCCGACCAAAGCACCAACGACACTGTCCTGCTGCTGGCCAACGGACGCGCCGGCCATTCCGCCCTCAAGCCCGGCCACCCCGACTGGCCGTCGTTTGTCGCCGCGCTGGAAGGCGTCACCTTCCGGCTCGCCATGGACATGGTCCGCGACGGCGAGGGCGCCCAGAAACTCGTCACTGTGCACGTCCGGGGCGCCCGCACGGCGGCCGACGCCGAAGCGGCGGCCCGTTCCGTGGCCAACTCGTTCCTCGTCAAGACCTCCTGGGTCGGCACCTATCCCAACTGGGGCCGCGTCATGGATGCCCTCGGCTATGCCCCCGCCAAGGTCGACGAAACCAGGGTCGAAATCCTTTATGACAAGCTACTCGCCGTGAAAAACGGCCTGAAGGCCGGAGCCTCTGTCGAGCGCCTCTCCACGGTGGTCGCCCAGAAAGCCTTCACCCTCACCATTGACCTGCATCTCGGCCGCCACGCCGCCACCGTCTACTCCTGCGATTGCACCGAGGACTACGTCCGCATCAACAAATAGCCCCCCCTCCCCCGCCATGAAACAAGCCATCCAAAAAGCCAGCGTACTGATCGAGGCCCTGCCGCACATCCAGCGGTTCCGGGGCGAAACCGTCATCGTCAAGTTCGGCGGCTCCTCCATGGACAACCCGGAGCTCGTCCGCGACATCCTGGAAGACGTCGCCTTCATGAGCTGCGTGGGCATGCGCCCGGTCATCGTTCACGGCGGCGGCAAGGCCATCAATGCGCGCATGAAACAGCAGGGCCTTCAGGCGACGTTCGTCAAGGGCCTGCGCGTGACCGATGCCCCCACCATGAAGATCGTCGAGCAGGTGCTCAACCGCGAAGTCAACCCGGAGCTGGTCGCAACCCTGAACGAACTCGGCTGCAAGGCCCGCGGCATTCACGGCGAGGACATCATCCACGTCCACAAGCACACCGCCGAGGATCCCGATACCGGCGAGATCCTCGACTGGGGATTCGTCGGCGCCATCACCCGCGTGGATGTCCTGCCCATCAAGGCCTATCTCGAAGCCGACATCACGCCGGTGCTGACCCCGCTGGGCGCCGACCAAAACCGGCAGATCTACAACATCAACGCCGATGCCGCCGCTGCCGCCCTGGCCGAGCAGCTCAAAGCCCGGAAGCTGGTGTTCCTGTCGGACGTGCCCGGCCTGCTCTCCGATCCCAGCGACCACAATTCGCTCATGAGCACCCTGCGCTTTTCCGAAGTCGAAAACCTGATCGAGCGCGGCATCATCGGCGGCGGCATGCTCCCCAAGATCAGTGGCGCCCTCAAGGCCCTCAAAGCGGGCGTCCGCAAGACCCACATCATCGACGCGGCCCTGCCGCATTCCCTGCTATTGGAACTATTCACCGACCAAGGCGTCGGAACGGAGATCGTCAATGACACCCTCTAAATCCCGGGACCTTCACCAGCAATACGTCATGCCCACCTACGCGCCGGGGCTCGCCCTCGTGCGCGGGGCCGGCGTCTCCGTCTGGGACGACACCGGCAAGGAATACCTCGACTTCATGGCCGGCATCGCCGTCTGCAACACCGGCCACTGCCATCCGGCCGTTGTCGCCGCCATCCAGAAACAGGCCGCCACCCTGATGCACGTCTCGAACCTGTTCTACAACGAGCTACAGCCGCGCCTCGCCCAAAAACTCTCCGGGATCTCCCTTGGCGGCAAGGTGTTCTTCTGCAACTCCGGTGCCGAAGCCAACGAAGCGCTCATCAAGCTCGCCCGCAAGTGGGGCTCCGCCCAGGGCCGCCATGAGATCATCACCATGAAGAACTCCTTTCATGGCCGCACCCTCGCGACCCTGACCGCCACGGGACAAACCAAATACCAGAAAGGATTCGAACCGCTCGTGCCCGGCTTTGTTTACGCCGAGTTCAACCACCTCGACTCCGTGCGCGCCGCTATTACTTCTTCAACCGTCGCCATCCTGTGCGAAGCGGTGCAGGGCGAAGGCGGCGTCGTGCCCGCCGATCCCGAATTCCTCGCCGGGCTGCGCGCCCTGTGCGATGAACACAAGCTCCTGCTGTTCTTCGACGAGGTGCAGTGCGGCATCGGCCGCACCGGGAAATGGTTTGGCTATCAGAACTACGGCCTGCGCCCCGACGGCATCTCCATGGCCAAGGCCCTCGGCGGCGGCTTCCCCATCGGCGCCGTGGCCGTCACCCCGGAACTCTCCGATGTCTTCCAGCCCGGCAACCACGCCACCACCTTCGGCGGCACACCCATCGCCTGCTCCGCCGCCCTCGCCGTACTCGAAACCATCGAGAAGGAAGGCCTTCTCGACCACGCCGCCCGAATGGGCACTTTGTTCATGGATGGCCTGCGGCAACTCGCCCAGAAACATCCCTGTATCCAGACGGTTCGCGGCATCGGCCTGATGATTGGCGCCGTGCTCGACATCCCCGCCAAACCCATCGAGCTGAAGCTGCGCGAAGCCGGCCTGCTGTGCATCGCCACCGGCGACCACGTGCTGCGCTTCCTGCCCCCGCTCATCGTCACCCCCGCGCAAATCCAGCGCGCCCTCGAGTTGATCGACCAGGCGCTGGATAATTAAAGTCCCCCCCTCTTCCGGATTCCCGGGACGAGGGCGTCCCGTCTCCATCAGAGCCGGGCGGCGGTCGGCGGTGTGGAGACCCGACGCCCCCGTCGGGCGGCCGTTCGATCCCCGGGACGAAGGCCAAGCCAATCGTTTTCCATGGCGTGGAAAATCCGGCCCAACATTTTCCATGGCGTGGAAAAATCGCGGTAATTTTTTCCATGCCGTGGAAAATAGTTTTCCACGCCGTGGAAAAGATGAATGGCCACTCAGCCGAACGGCGCGACCGTCTGCATGGCGGGGAACACCTCGCGCACCCGCGCCTCGTCCTTCGCCTCGAAGAGCAGCTTCACGTTCGGCCCCGCATCCATCGTGAACCACAGCGGAAGGCCCGCTTCGCGCGCCGCCCAGATGGCCCGCATCGCCGCGACCGTCTCCGGCAGCGCGTAGACAATCGGCGGACGCGTCGCCATCATCAGCGCATGCATCGCCAGCGCGTTGGCCTCGGCCACCGCCCCCAGCGCCGCCATGTCGTTTTCGCCGATCGCCGCCTTCAGCGCGGCCAGATCCTTCTCCACCCGCCCGGGCCATTCACGGTAGAATTCGCAGGTCTCGACACTGCGCTTCATGCCCTCGCGCGATCCGACCGGCTTCTCCGCGGCGGACAACACCAGCGCCCCCACCCGCAGCTCCGGCCAGTCGGCCTCCAGGCGCTCCGCGTACGAGTCCATGCCGTCCGGATCCACTCCGGCCTGCCACTCGACGAATCCATCGGCCAGACTGCGGGCGGCGCTGCCACTGCCCAGCCGCGCCAGAATCGACAGCTCGCGTGGCGCCAACTCCCAGCCAAACCAATCGTCCAGCGCTTTCGCCAACGCGGCGAATCCGGAAGCCGACGAGGCGAATCCCGCCGCCGTTGGCACCGTGTTGCGGGCCTTCAATGCAAAGCAAACCCCGGCCGCCGGGCGGAACCAATCCAGGTAGGCGCTGGCCCGCCGGGCGAAGGAACTGGTCAGCGGCATCGGCGCGCCGTTCAGCCAGATTTCATCGGTTGGCCCGTCTGAATAACCGACCTCGACGTGAGAGCCCAGCGGCCCCAGCGATATCGACAGGCTGCCCGTCACCGGCAGGTTCAACACCTCGTCGCGCTTGCCCCAGTACTTCACCAGGGCAATGTTGGCCGGCGCGTAGGCCGCGCCCCACTCCCCCGCCTGGCCACCGCGCCCCGCCAGAATCCGCCGGACCACGTCGCGCGGCGTCGTCACGGCAATGCCTCCACGTCCGCCCCGCGGGCCTCCACCTCCACCGCCAGCGAGGGCACCCCCCAGTCGCGCCGCATTGCCTTGCCCAGCCCCACCACGCAATCGCCCAGCCCCGAACCCGATATCTTGCTTCCCAGGATGTTGGGATCTTCGCGCAGCTCGTAGACCAGTTCGGACAGGTGGGCGCTGTTGACCCCCATCGCATCCATCAGGCCGTGGTTGATGTTCATCAACTCGCCCACGGTCTCCCAGTCGTCGCGCGTGGCCGCCGCAAATGCGCGCTGCACCACGTCGCCGATCAGCGCATCGATCCTGGCAAAGACTTCCGGCTGGTTGTTGCGGTTCTCCTCCACCAGCGCGATCACTTCCGGCGTCGGCGTCTTGCTGCCCGAATAGAGCACCGTCAGCTTGGGCTCGGTCGGAAGGGCCACGGCCTCCCCCGATTGAGCGTAGTAGCGCAAACAGCCGCCATGCACGCTGGCGGCCACATCCGCACCCGACCCCACGCCTCCCTGGGCTTTGCGGATGACTTGCACGCCACACGGCAGTAGTCGATCCGGCGCCAGGGCCTGCCCCTGGGCTCCCTCCAGCGCCGCCAGCGTCGCCACCGTCACCGCCGCACTGGTGCCCATGCCCATCTGGTGCGACATGCCCGAGCGAATGTCCAACTCAAATCCCTGCCCCAGCCCCTCCCGGCACTTGCGAATGGCGCCCAGCACAAACCGGAAGCTTTCGTTGGGCGCCAGTTCCTCCAGCGTGGTCTCGTGCTCGCCCAGCGCGGAATGCAACAGCACCACCGAATCGGTACGCGGGGTCAATTCCACCTTGATGCGCTTGCTGATGGCGCACACGATCGCCGGCTGACCGTGCAGCACGGCGTGCTCCCCCATCAGCATCAGGCTCCCCGGCGCGGAAGCTTGTACGGCGCGCAGCGTCATCGCCCAATGGGTCAAACCACCCGGACGCCCATCGGGTCGGGGCGAACGGTCATCAGTTCATACCCGTACTTGGCGCACAGTTCCGTCGGCGTGTCGCGCGATGCCACCAGCACCATCCCGCCGTTGTCGCCGCTCACCGCTCCCGCCCCGCAAATCTTGGCCGCTGCGCCAGCCTGCTCCACTTCCGACACGAAGTCCGCCACCCGCCCCGGCACCACGCCAATCTCACCCAGCAGCCGGTGGTTTTCGCGCAGCGACTTCTGAAACGCCTTGAGGTCGTCCCGCTGAAGCGCCTTCTGCATCTGGTTGGTGACCTGCTCAAATTGGTCCCACAGCGGGCTGGTGGCCCCCACCCGGCGGGCGACCGCCGCCACGGCGTCTCCCGTCGAACTCGCGGGCGTGCCGGTGTTCACGATGTAGAGCGGTACGCGCGGCAGGGGCATCTCCTGCGCCTCGCCATTCTGGAAGCGTACGCACCCGCCGTGCATCGAAACGTACGTGTCCAGCCCGCTGGCCTTGCCGTGCTGCATGTTTTCCACTTCCAGGCTGTAGCGGGCATACCACTCCGGCCGGAATTCCACCCGGTAGTAATGCCCCAGACCGCGCAGGACGCTCAAAATGGTCGCCGCCGAAGACCCCATCCCGCACCCGATCGGAATGTTCGAATTCAACCGCACATTGACCCCGCCCCCCATCTTCAGGTGCAGCCCGTCCATCACCGTCACAAAAGCGAACTGGAAGAGATCCACCGGCTTGTGCAGCACATCCCGAATGGAAAGCTGCCCCGCCAGGAATTCTTCGTAGTTGCGCTGGACCCGCGAGTGGAACTCCCGCAGGGCGCGCAGCGTGAAGGATTCCTTCCCCGACTGCAGGTTGGGCAGATCGAACGAAACCGTGCCATCCGCCCCCTCCATCGTAATGAAGGTCTGCGCGTTACGGTTTACAGCCATCGCCAGAGCCGGGCGGCCATAGACCACCGCATGCTCGCCGCTCAAGATCAATTTGCCTGGTGCAACTGCTTTCATATGCTCAGGCTGGACCCTACCTCCGCACGCCCGTTTTGTAAAGCGCTCCATTCGATGGAAAACGGATTGATGCCCGCCGCGGCTCATGCTATTCCAGCGCCGGTATGAATTGCCCTCCAAACCGATTCGCCCTTTTGTCCGCCACCGTTCTGGCCCTTTCCTTTCTGGCCGCCTGCGTCCATGTTCCCGTGGAGCCACCCGCGCCGCCAATCGCTGCGCCTCGCCCCCTTCCTCCCCACCCCGCCACGGATCCCTCGGCGGCCACTCCGGACGCGCCTGAGTGGATCGCACCCTCGCCCGCCTCCCCCCCGCCTGCCGCCGATGTCCTCATGGCCATCCAAACCCGGCTCGATCGCGACCACTGCTCGCCCGGCGGCATCGATGGGCGTTGGGGCCCCAAAAGCGCCCAGGCCCTCGCCGCCTGGCAGCAAAAACAGGGCCGGGCCGTCACGGGCCAGATCGATGCCGATGTCCTGTCCGCCCTCGGCGCCACCTCCGGCATCCTGACCAACTTCACCGTCGCGCCGGCCCATCACGCCGAACTGCGCCCCCGTCCCTCTTCCTGGATCGAACGCTCCAAGCTGGACCGCCTGGGGTATTCCACCATCGAAGAACAGATCGCCGAGCGCTTTCATTTGTATCCTGCGGCCCTTCGGCGGCTCAATCCGGATGTCACTTGGCCGAACCCGCCGGCCCATGCCGTGGTGACCGTCCCCCATGTCGCCAGTCCGCGACTGCCACGCCTGTCCCGAATCGAAATTCGAATCGAGGCCAAGACTCTTCGCGCCTTCGATACCCGCGGAAACCTCGTCGCCCACTTCCCCTGTTCCATTGCCGCCGACCCACGCAAGCGACCCGTCGGCGAAACCCTGAAGGTCGTCGTCTGGGCAGAAAATCCCGAGTACACCTTTGATCCGGACCTGTTCGCCCACGACCCCGAAGCCGTCGCCATCGGCCGGAAACTCACCATCCCGCCCGGCCCCAACAACCCCGTCGGCATCGCCTGGATTGGCCTTGACCGTCCCGGCTTCGGCATCCACGGCACCCCTGCCCCCGAGGAAATCGGCATAACTCAATCCCTCGGCTGCTTCCGCCTCACCAACTGGGACGCCCGCAAACTCGTCCATGCCGTCCACCAGGACCTGCCCGTCCTCATCCTGCCCTGAATCCCCCCTCAGGCCTCGCTCCTGCCCCTTCATCACCTATACAATGTTTAATTAAACATTTTATCGACGAAATCACTATTTCTAATTATTGAAACTACAATTCACTTTTGTACAAGGTGATAAAAAGATTGATGCGAAAATCACCCCCTTAAAAATGGATACAATGTTTAATTAAACATTTGATAGGCTAGCCTCTCTTGCCGCCCGCCAGTTCCTCGGTCTGCTCACAAAGCCCCCAACCCCACCCCCACCGGGGAGACGGATCAATCGGTCCCCGTTCCCGGATCCCGTTCGCGAAGCTGCGGACACTGAAAGAGAAATCGCAGCCAGTGCGGGGTCATCCGGGCCCAGGCTTCTTCGTTATGCTCAGCCCAGCTTTCGATGCGAACGGTCATGCGCGACTCCGGAAAGCCAACGTTTTTGAGCAGGTCGGCCATGTGCAAGGTGCCATCGAGCAGTTCGGCCTCCAACCCGGCCGCGCCACCGCACGACAAAAACAGCTGGATGCCGGGAAGATGCTCCCGGTCCGCCTGCACCATTCGAACGCATTCCAGTCCGTAGCGCTCCACAAATGCCGGAGACAGGCACGCCGCGCCGGAAAAGACATCGGGATGCTTCCACGCCGCATAAAAGGAGATCAGCCCCCCCATGCTGGCCCCGGCGATGTAGGTGCGGTCGGGGTCCGTTCGCCACGTGGCATCCACGTGCGGCTTTAATTCCTGCAGCAAGAACCGCAAATAGTCATCGCCCTTTCGCGCGGGGGCGTATTCGTCGCGCCGGGCGACGGTGCAATCAATCGCCACCACGATGAAGGGCTCGAGTTCTCCGCTCAAAATCATGTCCTGCGCCAATTCGTCCACCTGCCAGTCCTTCCCCCACGTGGAGGTGGAAGGATCGAACACCTGCCGCCCATCGTGCATGTAGAGCACCGGATAGCGACGGGTTGGATGGGTGGCATATCCCGGCGGAAACCAGATGATCACATCCCGGTCATGCTCCAGGAACTTGGAATGCATGTTGGGCAGGACCTTGAAGTCGCCGGTGATCTGGGGCCCTGTTTTGGCCGCGGCCCGATCTTTCCAGTTCACGACCGCGATTTCCATCCGTCCCTGGTCCGTGGGCACCAGCAGCCGGTTGGCCGGCGCCTGTCCATCCGCGCCTGCCTCTTCGGTCTCCCAGGTCCCACGGGTAATCTTGAACTGAAGCGGCGCGGCCGTGTGCAGCGTCAGCAGCGCTTCCCAGCGGGCGTCGTCCATGCGGGTCATGGGAACCGCGGCCGGGTTCCAATCTCCAAGCTCATCGGACTCGCCCGCCAGAAAAACCTGCTCGCCCACGCCCAGCGACATCGCCGTATGCACCACCACCAGCATTCGGATCATGGATTGCTCTCCTCGCGGCGGATCATCCACCGACGCTGCTCTTCATACCCCAGTCCCTCGAACGTGGCAAGCACCCGCGCCCACCGCCCATTCCCGTCTTGCTTCCGGCTTGCTTCCGGATTGCCGCGAGGGACATCCTCCGCTACAGTGGCGCGGTTTACTTCGAGGAGAGTGCTTGTATGATCCATCCGACTGCCATCATTGAAGACGGCGCACAATTGGGCGTTGACATCGAAATCGGTCCCCATGCCTATGTGTCGGCCACCGCCCGCCTGGGGGATGGCTGCATCTTGAATGCCCACGCGATCGTGCTCGACCATACCACTCTTGGCGCACGCTGCCGGGTGCATGCCGGCGCCGTCATTGGCGACACGCCCCAGGACCTCTCCTTCGCCAACGCACCCAGCTATGTCGTGACCGGCGACGATTGCATTTTCCGCGAGGGGGCCACCGTTCACCGCGGCACCAAGCCGGAGACCACGACGCGTCTGGGCCACCACGTCTTCATGATGGCCAATTCGCATGTCGCCCACAATTGCAACGTGGGCGATCACGTCATCATGGCCAACGGGGTTCTGCTCGCCGGCTACGTCACGCTTGAGGAACGATGCTTCCTGGCCGGAAACTCAGGAGTGCACCAGTTTTGTCATGTCGGGCGGCTGGCGATGGTGGGGGCTTTCCATGCCGTCACGAAGGATCTGCCCCCCTTCTGCATCACCCCGGCGGGCGGCAACAGCCTGGTGGCGGGCCTCAATCTCGTCGGGCTGCGCCGTGCCGGATTCGATGCCGCCCAGCGCGCGCAGATCAAGCGCGCCTTCCACGTGCTCTATCGGTCCGGCCTGAATGTCTCGCAGGCCAAGGAGCGACTCCGCGCCGACACGGACAACCCCTTTGCCACCGAGTTCGCCGCATTTATCGACAACGCCAAGCGCGGGATCTGCCGGCCGGCCTTCGGAACGGCGGACGATGAGGCCGATGCCTGAAATCCCCGCCATACGGACCACGCTGGGCCACTTCCCCGACTACGAGTTGATTGACTCCGGCCGCCGCAGCAAACTCGAGCGGTTCGGGCCCGTCACGGTCATTCGCGGCGAACCCAAGGCCTGGTGGGAACCCGCGAGTGCCAAACGCGAGTGGGACCGCGCGCAAGCGGTTCACAACGAGGATTCCGGTTGGAAATTGCGCCCGGGCTGTCCGCGGGAATGGAAGCTGCGCAACGGCTCCTTGTCCTTCATCCTGCGACTCTCCGATACCAGTAAACACCTCGGCTTCTTTCCCGAGCAGTCTCCGCATTGGCGGGCCATCCGCGAGACCGCCCGTCCGGGCGCGCGCCTCTTGAACCTCTTCGGCTATACGGGAGCGGCCACGCTCGTTGCCGCTGCCGCGGGTTGGTCGCCAACCCACGTGGATGCCTCCAAGCCGGCCATCGCCTGGGCGCGTGAAAACCAGGCCGCGTGCGAGCTCACCGATCAACCCATCCGCTGGATCCTGGAAGATGCCATCAAGTATGTCCGCCGGGAAGTCCGCCGCGGCTCCCGCTATGACGGCATCCTGCTGGATCCGCCCGCCTTCGGGCGCGGACCCGATGGCAACGTCTGGAAAGTCGAGCGGCAGTTGCCCGAGTTGCTTGATCTGTGCGGCCAAGTGCTGTCCAATCAGCCCCGGCTGCTGATTCTCACCACGTACAATATCGAGGCCTCCGCCCTGATGTTGCGCAACCTGATCGCCGACCTCATGCGCCGCCAGGGTGGCCGGATCGAAGCCGGCGAACTGGCCCTGCCCCACACCGCGGCTCCCGATCGCCTCCTGCCGCTGTCGATCTACGCCAAATGGACGCCATGAAGACTCTCCGCGACATCGGCGAAAACCGGCTGCTGCAAAAGATCCTGCCCCGTCTTCCTCAACGCCCCGACACCCCGGTGGGGCCCGGCGATGATTGCGCGGTGGTCCGCGTGGCGGCATCCCCCGACGACTGGCTGTTCACCACCGATCCCGTCATCGAGCGCCGCCATTTCCTGGCCAAGACCCCGCCCCGGCTGGTCGGGCGCAAGGCCATCGCCCGCGCGGTCTCCGACATCGCCGCGATGGGCGGCGAGCCGCTCTGGATCCTGATCAACCTGGTGGCGCCCGGCTCCACGTCCCTCGCCCGCATCCAGCACCTCTACGACGGCATGACCGCCGCCGCGCGCCTGTGGCATCTCGGCATCCTGGGCGGCGACACCGCCGAAGGCGACACCCTGGAACTGCATATTACCGCCATCGGCCGGGTCCCGCGCGGCCAGGCCGTTCTGCGCTCCGGCGCCCGCGCCCGCGACCACCTCTATGTCACCGGGCACCTGGGCGGCGCCTATCTGCCCGGCAACCGCCACCACCTGCTCTTCGAACCCCGCATCCAAGCCGGCCGCTTCCTGAGCGAGCAGCGCTTCGCCACCGCCATGATGGACCTCTCCGACGGCCTGGCCACCGATCTCCCGCGACTGCTCGATGCGTCGAAGCGCGGGGCGCAGATCCATGCCGCCGCCATCCCGTTTTCCAGCGCCGCCCGCAAGACCGGCGACCCCCTTCGCCATGCCCTCTGCGATGGCGAAGACTTCGAGCTGCTGTTCACCGTTGCCCCCAAAAACCGAATTCGGTTCGAAGACGAATGGAAGCGGGTATTCCCGCGCCTGCCCGCCACCCGGATCGGCGTCATCCTGGGCAACCCCAGGCAGCGCGTCCTGCGCCTGCCCGATGGGACCACCACCCCCCTGCGCAACGGCGGCTACCAGCACTTCCTGAAACGGAAATCACCATGACCTTTCCCCCGCTCCTTCATGGTTTTCCACGCCATGGAAAACTTTTCCCCGGATTTTCCACAGCATGGAAAATTTTTCCGCCGATTTTCCACACCATGGAAAACTCCCCTCTGTCTCCTGCCCCCTGCCCCCCTCTCCCCCTGTCCCCTGCCTCCTGTCTCCTGTCCCCTGCCCCCCGTCCCCTGCCCCCCCGTCCCCCGTCCCTTGTCTCCTGTCCCCTGTCCCCTGACCTCTGACCTCTAACCCCCTATGCCCTCCATCACCTATCCTCCCGAATTCGAGGCCCACTGGCTGCAGGTGGCCCGTGCCGAAACCCACGCCATCTCCGACCGCGACATCCTGCGCCGGATCCTGCCGGACATCCAACGGCTGGCGGATCGCTTCACGACCGGCCGCGCGACATCCGTGCCCGACGCAGCCGCCTATTTGCGCGACACCCGGGCCTGCGCCGCGTACTCGCTGTTCTTTGCGCCCCAGACCCACGCCCGGCTGGGGCATGTCCTGGCCGAGTTGCCTCCGTTCCCCGCAACAGACCGCCCCCTGCGCATCCTTGACCTGGGCGCTGGCACCGGAGCCGCCTCCTGGGCGCTGCTCGATCATCTCGGCAGCCGTCCCGTCCAGCTCACCGCCTGGGACCATTCGCGCCCCGCCCTGCGCTGCCTGCACGATCTATTTAGCAACCTGCGCCGCGCCCGCTGGCCCCAGGCCATCCTGCGCACCACCCACGCCCCCCTCGATAACCTGGCGGCCAATACCGAAACCTTTGACGTTATTCTTCTGCACTATGTTTTCAACGAGCTCGACCCCGAGATCCAGCGGCGCCTGTTATCGCGTGCCACTCGCGCCTTGGCCCCCGACGGCCGCCTCCTGATCTGCGAACCCCTGCTCCATGATGCCGGCGACTACATGCGCGAGCTGCGCGCCTACGCCTTGGCCGACCTCGGGATGCAGGTCCTCGCCCCCTGCCCCCATGCCCAGGCCTGCCCCTTGGACGAAGCCTGCCATGCCGTCCGCACCTGGACCCTGCCGCGCACGCTTCAAATCCTCAATACCGCCCTCCACCGCGATCTGCGCCACCTGGCCTTTTCGTTCCTGGTGCTGACTCCCGAAGCCGCCCCGTCCGCCGGCCGCCCGCTGCGCGTTCGCATCGTCGGTTCCCCCTCCCATGCCAAGGGCCAAACCCTCTGCCCGGCCTGCTGTCCCAATGGGAACATCCAACGCCTCCAACTGCTCCACCGCGACTTCGACTCCCGCGGCCGCAAGGCCCTTCGTCATCTCGAACGCGGCCAGCATCTCGATCTTTCGGCCATCCGGCCCCTGCGAGACCCCACCTTGATGCGCGCCACGGGCTGATAACCTTTGGATTTTGTTTGCCGGGCGTAAGGGGCGGGTGGTAAGGTATCAACGTCATCCACAACGTCCTCTTACAATCCTCCAAGGAGAAAAACATGAAAGCTCTTGTCCTATTCCTGTCGGTCATCGTGATCTGCTCCGCCTGCGCCACCACGCCGACCATCCCCATGGAGTCCGTTGAATCCTCGTTTATCGAGAGCGTCGGCTACGATGTCGAAACCCAGACCATGGTCGTCAAGATGGCCAACAGCCTGGATGTCTACACCTACGAGAACGTTCCGCAGTCGGTCTATGACGACTTCATGGCCGCCGACTCCAAGGGGCGGTTCTACGTGGAGAACATCAAGGGCCAATACGGCGGCGAATAAACGCCTGCCGTAACTGCTCAGGTCGCCGCCCCGAGGCGGGCGGCGACCTGGGATAGATGGGATGGAGCGTACCAAAGCACCTGGCCCGTGCCTTCCCCTGGCGCGCAGCAGAGCTTTGTGCCACGCCTGACGGCAATCCCCCATGTGTGTCGGCTGTTCCGTGCTCCGGCCCGCGTCTTTTGCTCGGGATCTACCGCGCTCAGCGAGCGCGGCTACAGGCCGACCTCGCTCAGCGAGCGCGGCTACAGGCCGAAATCGTTGCGAAAAACATTGGGCAGATAGCCTTCCTCCGCCCCTCCGCGACCTGATTCACCCACGCCACAAGGGCGCGGGGGTCTGATCAACAATCCACAGTCCTGCGACCGGCGGGCGCGGGTGTCTGATCACCCATCCTACAGGGCGCTACTGCCCCATATTGCGGGTGGGCAGGTCGTAGAAGTTTGTCGGGTGGTAGGTCCACGTCCAAGTATTGCCCAGACCGCCGTTGCGGGAGATGAACACCAGTACGTCATTGGGCTTGAAGTATCCCGCCGGGACGGGCGAGGTGCCCGCACCACCCGTGAAGAACCATTGGTCGCTGGCATTGGCATACACGAAGTTTCCATCCCGGACGCGCTTTTGAGACGTGTCAATCGTGTGGATCAGATCGGCGATGTCGCGCGGACCGCGCGTGAAGTTCGTCGGCAGGTTCAACTGGCTGGGATGGACCGAGACCGGCAGATTCAGCGCCACAAGCGTGCGGGCCAACTGCCCTTCCGCGGGTCCCTCGCCGCAATGAATCTCATGGCTGAAACCGACGTCGCCCGCCGGGGTGTTGGTGGTGGGCACCTTGAGGATCGGGCGCCAGATCATGGCCGGCACACTGCTGGTCTTGGCGAAATCGGTCCACCCGTTGGTTGTGGCATAGCCGCGGGCCGTTAGATTGGTCGGCAGGGTGATGGAGAACCCGCGCATGAAGAAGTTCGAGGGCTGGTTCGTCCAGGTGATGGGCGTCATGCTGGTGGTGGAGCGCCAATTCCCGTCGTTGCCAAACCAGAAGGACTGGGTCGCCTGCACCGTGGCGCCGGCGCTGTAGAAGTCGATGCGGGTGGCCTCGCCGGCATCCTCGCCGGCCGGCCAGAGGTTGGTGTCGGTGCCAAACACCCCGCCAAACGTATTGGTGAAGGGCAGGCCGTGGAGACCGACATAGTTGAAGCCCTCGGAGATGAGCACGTTATGCAGCGCATAGACCTCCTCGCTGGCGAGGGGCCGCTGGGGCAGGCCGCTGACGGCATTGGTCCGGCGCCAGCGGTCCTTGTAGGACGCGCGGTAAAACCGAACGTTGCCGCGGGTAAAGTCCTGGGCTTCGGCATCCGTGAACCAATTGGTCTGAATCGTGTCGACCTTTTTCCAGGTCCAGCTGGGGTTTTCCTGGAACGAGGAAGCATCATAGTAGATCAGATCGTATTCCTTGGTGACGCTGGTGTACTGCCCCTGCGCGTTCGTGGCGCCGGCGGCGAGCCAGTACAGGGCGGCCGCACCCCGATCTCCGGGCCGCAGATTGTTGTTGCCGGGGAAAGCCGCCTCGATCTGGGCGCGCGAGCGCATCACGCCCTGCGTGACCGCAAAGCGGATGGTGTTGTTCGTGGCCCAACTGAATTCGTCGGCCGGCCCCTCGTTGCCGGCCCGATCGAGCCCCACAATCACCATGGCGTAGTCCTGATCAAAATCGAGGTCGAACAAGCGAATGCCCGCTTGGGTCAGGTTGGTCAACGCCAGATAGTTGGTTCCGGCGGCCGACGGGTCGGCAATGGTGCTGGTGGACGACACGGACAACCAGTTCGTATACGTACCGGTTGCAATGAAGTTGGTGTAGACATACGCGTTCGGGTCGCCATGGCCGGGATCCAGTTCCGGCACCTCGATGGGATCAAAGGCTCCGTAGTAGATCTTGTAGCTGCGCCAGGGCGAAAGCAGGTCCGTGCCGCTACCGGTCGGGTGGTTGGGATCGTCCGGATCATCCGGCCCGACGCCCGCCGTGGTCCAGGCCAGGTCAAACTGGGTGGTCGGATCATCCACGAGATCCGTGGACGCGCTGTCCATCGGCACGGCCGTCGGCGGCGTGATGTCATAGGCGGTGGCAAACGCCGGGATCTCGGCGTCGGCGGGCATGCTGCTGGACATGCGGTCACCGGGGCGGTCATTATCGCGGTCCACGGCGAAGAGGTAATTGGTCACCAGGCCCTGTTCGAGGGCGGTAAAGACGGCCGAAACTTCATCCACGGGATCGCCCAGGCCATCGAGCAGCTCGATCTGGATCCAGATGTCGTCCCAATAGGTGCCGGCCGCTGAAGACAGGGTCACGCGGATCTGATCCACCGAAGAGTCAAGGATTTGCGGGGTCTCGCTGCCCTCCGCCCACTGGCCGGCGGCGCCGGTGATGACGACATCGAACGTTTCTCCGACAACGGGGTCGCCCTCCTCGTCGAGCCCGGCGACGGTCAGGGTACCGTCCGTGGCACCCATGTACTGCGCACCGACCACCGTCACGCGCGGATCGTAGGCATTGGTGTTGAACAGGCGCACGGTCTGGTGGGCGCTGGAGGCGATCATCTTGAGGGAGTTGGTGCCTTCGTAGGCCTGTTCCTGGGAAATCTCGGCGCCGGTCAGCGTCCACCCCAGCGCTCCGTGTTCAAAGCCGGAATTGGCCAGGGCGCCTTCAGCAGGCACGGCGATGGGCGTACCGAGATCGGGGCCGATATCGGACTTCTCGGTGGCCACGCGATGTTCGGCCACGCCGGTGGCTTCGAGATCGGTTGGCGCCGGCGCGCCATCCACGCTGGGCACGAAGCTGATGCGGAATTCGGGCTGGTTGGTCCAGGGCGCGGTATAGCGGTCAAATCCGCTGGAAGTATCCACGCCGTTGACCTTCACGTCCGCCGGCTTGGTTGGGGCGACCGTGTCGTTATCCAGCACCAGCAAGGCGCCAAAGGAAAGGTTGGTCTGGGTCTGATCCCCGGGCCGGTTGTCATCGGCGTCGTAGAGACGCATGTCGAGCGCATGAGTCTGCTCGGCCTGGCCGACGTTCAAGAAGTGTCCCACTTCGGCATAGCTGAACGAGGTGAACGCCCAGGTGCTGGTCGGGAACCGCGCGGCAATACGGGTGTCGGCGATGGAGGAACTCAGGTCGGCGCGATACGCCGAGGCGTTCTGGACGATGGCGGTGCCGATGGTGACCCAGGAGTTGGTGATGTTATGGCCCCCATTCGGAGACACCTGGGTCAGGGTGGTGCCACGCTGGACGCCCTTGACGGTGCGCCCAACCCCGCCCCCGCCGGTGTCAAATGTCGGCAGCACCACGCTCAAGGGCGCGCCAGCGGACACCCGCGCCAACTGGCTGTCATAGACCCGGTTGGTGATGATGGTGATGGTGGCCGCCGCGTTGGTATCGGGCATGGAGACATCGGCATTGATCAGCAGGTTGCTGGCGGCGGCATCACCCGGCAGGCCCAGCAGCATCCGCGGGACGTTCCATTGATCTCGCGCCACGCTCCAGGTGCGCTGGACGTTGGGCCGACCGACATCGTCGTCAATGAACCGGAGATACCCCAGACGGGCATTGGCCAGTTGCAGTCGGTCAATGTTGTTGCCTTCCGAATCATGCCGGTCGTTGTCTTTGTCCCAGACCGATGCAATCCGGAATTCGTTGGTCACGTTCTCGTAGGTGTTAAAGAATATATTGGCCTGGTCCTGGGAGAGCGTCCAAACCATCTCTGCGTTGGGATCGTTGGTGGTATTGACCGTGTCGGTATGCAGGCTCGTCAGCCAGTCGTTGGTGGCGATGGGGCCCGAGGAGTTCGATACGGACAGCGTCGGCACTTCCCACCCGCTGAAGTCGTAGAGGTTGACCTTGACGGTGATGGAGGTGGTGGCGAGCCCCTGAAGCATCGCGTCGGTAATCCGGTATTCGCGAGTGAAACCGCTGGAAATCGCGGGGGTCATGTTGTTGTCCACGAAAACGCCCAGGGGGCCACCGAACTTGAAGCCACGAACCGGCGCATTGGTATCGTTGTCGTACACGGGCACGACCATAGTCTGCGTGGTCATCAGCGAATCGTCGGCGCGATCAATGTCATAATCCTCGGCGGTGAACCGCACGGTGTGGTTGGTGGGCACCCGTCCGCCCTGGATATCCTGCTTGTCGGCGGGTGGCGCATAGCCCCAGATGGTGGTCGGGGTGGTGGCCTCGCCGCTGGCGGAGAGGTTGTTGGTGATGAACACATTGGTGACGGGAACGGCACCGGTACGCCACAGGTCCACGCGCGGGGCACGGCCTTCGGCGCCCACGCTGGCGAACAGGCCGCTGATGTCGTCATGCATGTCCGCCTCGAAACGAACCGTGCCCTGGGCCAGGTCTCGGTCGGTCACCTGCGTCCCGCCCGCTTCGCCGAGCACGTAGCCCGAGACGATCAGGTTGTCCAGGTACCAGTTGGCGTTGGCACCGCCCTCGAACTTGTTGGTGTCGGCGACGCGGCCCTCCATGCGGAACGAGACCGTGCCGGTGGAGGCCGACGGCATCGCCAGCGTGGCCGAATAAGCGTTCCAGTTGGTGCCGACGGGGTGGTCGGGGTCCGACAAATCAATTTCCACGGTGGCCCAGAGGGTTTCCGATCCGCCGGGCATGGTGCCGTAGATGTCGATCGTATCGGGGCCATCGCGCCTATTCACGCGGCTGTCAAAACTGATGCTGCTGGCCCGGAAGGTCCGGCTGGTCGTGGCCGGGGCCAGGGTGAAGATCCATGAGCGCGTGGTCGTACCGTTGAAATAGGCGGCGTTCACAAACACGGCATCCGTCCCTTGTATGGCTCCGGTATCGTTGGTGAAGTTGCCGGACACGATCTGATCAGCCACAATGGCATTGGCGGCCGTCAGCCGCTCGCTGCCGGTGCCGGTGAAGTGCCAGTTGACCAGGTTGGCCAGGACGAATTCGGAGGCCAGGCCGGTGCCGATCACCTGCATGCTGTCGGTGTCGATGACGGGCGGATCGGCATCGTCATCGACAATGACCAGGCGCCCGAAGGTCGTCAGCGCCGACGCCTGGTCGCTGGGACGGTCGTTGTCCACATCGAAGAGATGCAACTGGACGAGGTTGGTGATACCGGTGTCGCCGGACAGGTCTTCATTGCCCCACAGGGCGGTGACGTCGTTGGTGGTCAGCGATGCCCAATGCCACGTCAGCATGGTGGTGTCGTCGCGGGTATCGGTCACATCGCTCATGCCGGCATTGAAGTTGGCCCAGTTGGTCTGCCAGGCGGGAACCACGAAGGAGGTGTTGGTCTGGGTGTTGTCGTTCTCGTCGTAGGTGGCCGTGGTCCCGTAGGAAATCCCCTTGTAGAACGAATCGTAGACATTGAAGCTGAACGAGAGGGGCTCGCCGACCAGATCGGCATCGGTGATTTCGTAGAGGATGTCCTGGCCGGTGCCTTCGACCCGATCCAGGGCGGCGGTGGCATTGGAGATCACCAGGGAGGCCTCGTTGGGCCAGCTCAGCGCCGTGCTGGGCACCGGTGGAATGGTGTCGTCGTCGATGACCATGATGCGGATCAGATGATTGACGGTGACGTTGCGCTCGGTGTTGGGACCATCCCGGGTGGGTCCCTGCCAATAGTCTCCACCGTCGGCGCTTTGGCTGTTCCAACTTTCCCACCAACTCCCGCCTTCCGTATACGAATCCTCCGCACTGACCGTCAGATAATATTCAATATCCGGGTTGTAGTTGGTCACATTGAAGGCGGCCAGGACGTAGTTGGTGATGCTGGCATCGCTATTGCCGGTGGCCATGGTATTGGTGGCGAAAAACGGCCGGTCCACGCCCCACAGCTCGTTGGTCGTTTCGCTGACCGTATCGATTTCAATCAAGTCCCAGTTGGGCGAGACCCGCCCATCGACGTCCACAATGTTGAAGGCAAAGGCTCCGCCGGGGGTTTGGTTGGTGGCATAGACCCCGCTGGGGTCCTCCCAGCGCAGGACGAAGCCGAACACGTTGTTGGTGTCGCTGATCTCGCTGTCCAGCACGTGCTGAATGTATCCGTAGCGTTCGATATGCTCATCGTAATCCCCCAGCAGGTAGCCGGCCACGTTGGTCCCGATGTAGAGCAGCGTCGGTTGCGGTCCTTCGGTATCCAGCTTGCCGACCACGTTGAAGACCCGGGTGGCGGCGGTCGACAGTTCTCCGGCGGTATCGCGGGCGCGGACCCGCCACCAGTACTGGGTCGTCGTGGTGGTAAAGGTGTAGTTGGTGGTGGAGGCGTCCAGGTTCACGCGCAGACTGATGGTCCCGTTCTCGGTGCCGGTCACGCCGTTGAAGAACTCGTTGGTGCTGATTTCCAGCAGGTAGCCGGTGACCTCGCCGTCGGCGTCGGTCGAGCTGTTCCAGATCAGGTTCGGGCTGGCGGTGGTGGCGGCGTTGTTGGTGGGCGTGACCAGCGTGGGCGTTGAGGGCCGTTGGTTGTTGACCAGAGCCGCCGCGCCGAAACGAACGTCGAACCAGAAGTCGATGTCGCTGTCGCTGAGGTCCTCTTCCCAGGCGGAGCGCTGGAGGGCGTTGTCGGTCAGGTTCCAGGGCGGGATCGAGATGGAATCCGCCGCCCGGGCGGTGCCATCCGTCAGGTTGATCGTGCCCGAGCCTTCGTTGTTCCAGACGCCGCTGTTGAGATAGCTGGCGACGGTGAAGCGGGCGGTCTTTTCGCCGGTGAGATTCAGGTCGGCGCGAGCGACGCGCAGCTCGATGGCGTTGTGGGTGGTGCTGATGGCGACTTCCTCGTTGCCGCCGGTGGGCGGGGCATACCAGGCGCTGCCGTCATGGGCATACAGTTCGATCCGGGACGTGGCATCGATGTGGTGGACGTTGATCTGGTATTCCGGGTAGTGGACGGAGGCTTGGCCGCCGCCGAAATAGCCGCTGCCCATGAAGGTATTGGCATCGTCGCCGAGCCAGTTCATGGAGGTGCTGTCGGTGCTGCGCCGCGTATCCACCCCGATGGCCACATAGGGCTTGGCCACATCGGTGATGTTGGTCATCTTGACGAGGAAGTAGACCCAGGTCTCGTCGGCATACACGCGAAACTCCGAGATGTCGGCATTCGGATGGTCGGCATGGTCGGTGCGTACATCTCCGCGCTTGTCCGTCCAGATGAATTCCTGGAGCGAACTGGCGGAGTTGTTGATGACGGTCGACGGCGATCCGATCCAGTCGGCCGGATTGCCGTCAATCGTGATATCCTGCGATCCCGGATCGGTCGTGGCGTCGGCTTCATCAAAGGTCGCGGAGTAGTACGACCAGTTCTCCGAGTAGAAGCGATAATAGTACGTGGTATTCGGGGCCAGACCGCCGTCGCTCCAGAGTTCGTCCGCGCCCCGATAGACCACGGTGCCATCGCCCAGGGATTCGCCCGCATTATAGGTTGTTCCGTTCGCCGGCGTCGTCCACGTGGCGTTCTGGGTCTGGCGGACCACCAGCACATCCTTGTACACGCCGGATTCGGTCCTTTCCCATTCGAGGTTGATTTGGCTGTTGGTGTTGACCGCGTCCTTGGTGGCGGTGGCGGAGATGGGCGCATTGAGATTCTGCACGGTCAGCGCTGGGTTGTTGGTGCGGACTTCGCTGCAGCCGCTGCCGGCCGCGACGAATCGGCTGGTGATGACCCCGGCGGTGATCGCCTGGATGCGGTTCGACCAATAGCTGTTGTTGTTGGCGTTCTCGAGCCAGGGCAGATCGTGGTAAGTCGAGAACGAACCGTCCTGGCCCCAGTCGAATTCGATGCCGCCGCTCTGCCCAAGACCAATCGGATAGGATTGGAAGGTGAAGCCGGGCGAGTCCCCCAGCCAGGTGCTGGCGGGCGCGGTCCATTCCGCGCCATTGAGGGTGTTGCTGCCCGCCCACGTCGGGCACTGTACGGCAATCAGGTCCGACCACTGCGTGCCGTAGCGGATTTCGTCGAAGAACACCCGGCCGATGGTGCCATCTTCCGCGGTGCTTGCGCCCACGTTCAGCCGGATGCGGTTGATCTCATCGATGCCGGTGCCCAGGGTGCCGGAGGCATCCCAGGACGATGGCTCGTCTTCTGGGAATTCATCGTCCAGCACCCGCCACGCCTTGGTGCGCAGGACCTGGCTCTCGAAGTTGTAATGCCCCACCACCATGTAGACGTTGCCGGTATTGCCGCCGCCGCCCGCAAACGGCAGCAGGTCGTAGGCGGACCAGTACGTGCTGGCGCCGGCCGCCGCGGCCAGCGTGCTCCAGTTGGCGCCGCTGCCCTTGCCGACGAACGCCTTCTCATCGCCGCCGCTCATCAGGCTCAAGCCCGCCCACTTGTTCGCGCCGTAGTACTGGTAGGACATCATGAAGGCCACGTAGAAGTTGCCGGTGGTGATACCGGAGGCCAGGCTGCGCTCGGCGTAGCCGCTCTGTCCGTCCGTTAGACCGGACACATACCCCAGGTTGCCGGCCATGGCCGGATAGCCGTCCATGTCGAAGAACTTCGGGGCGTCGGAATCGGCCGTGGCATTGTTGGTACGCGCCTTCCAATCGCCGTCGTCCCCCTGAACCCAATAGTTGGCGCCGAAGCCCTGGCCGCCCACCATGGCCGTGCCGAAGTCCGTGCCGTTGGTGTAGCTGAAGGGGTTGACCTTCTCATAATCGGCATAAGCGCCCACCGTGGCGTCATCGGTCACGCCATCCGAATAATAATTGGCCCCGCTGTACGAATAGAACTTGTAGTAGTTGGTCGTGCCGGGCGTGACCACATGTTCGAGAGCGGTGGCGTTGGTCTTGGCGATCACCTTGGCGCCATCGATGGTATTGCCGACACTGTAGCCGGTGCCGTCGGTGGGATCCGTCGTAATGGCGGTGGTCTTGTGCAGGATCATCACGTCGCTGCCGGCCCCGTTCTTCGTCCAGGCCAGCCGGACCATTTCATTGCCGTCGGCCGTCGCGGATTGATCGGTCGGATCGTCGGGCTTGCTCGGGATCACGCCGATCAGGTCGTTCCAGTTCGTGGCGATGCGGATTTCATCGAAATAGGTGTTGCCCGGCGTGCCGTCCGAGGCCCCCGCCCCGGCCGACAGCCAGACGGTGTTGACCCACCCCACCTCGTTGCTGGCCTTGGCCAGCGTGGCTTCCCATGTCGACGGCTCGTCCGTGGGCACCGCTTGGCTGCCCACCTTGTAGGCATTGACGTTCGCCTCGCCCTCTTCCCAGTCGTAATAGCCCACGATGATGTAGTCGTTGCCGACTCCGTTATCCAGCGTGTAGGAGGACCCCGTGTTGCTGTTGGTGTAGGCGATGCCGAGTTGCTTGTTCTCGTTGTAGATTTCGCCGAAGAAGACCTTTTCCTCGTTGTTGCTCCACGCCAGCGACAGGCCCGCGTACTTGTTCGCCCCGTCCCAGGTGTAGTTCAGGATGTACCCGAAGTAGATCCGCCCGCTCTTGTATTCCTGCCCCAGGAGACGGTAGGCCTTGGCGCTGGAGTTGTTCGGCGGATAGACCCAGGCCTTGTTGCCGGACGGCACGGGATAGTTCGTCTGGGTCGCGAAACTGCCCGAACTGTTCGTGAACAGCCCGATATCCGTTCCGTACCACGCGCCGCCCCAGCCGGTCTCGCCGTTGAGCCCGGTCAGCGCCGTGCTGTTGGTGTAGGAGAAGGTCTCCACCACGGCGCCAGCCGCAAACGACGTCGTCGATTCCGTATCCGTCAGGCCAGAGGAATAATAGTCGCTGCCATCATACGAGTAGAACGCATAGTGGTGGGCGGTGCCCGACGCCACCACATGCTCCAGGGCCGCGCCGGAGTCCTTGTAGATGACGGTGCCGCCGCCGACGGAGCTGCCGACGCTGTAGCTGGTGCCTTGGGTGGGGGCAGTCGAAGGACTGCCCGCCCGGTGGACGATCATCACGTCATAGGACGCATGCTTGGTCCAGGCCAGATCGATCAAGGTTTTTCCGTCCGCCGTCGCCGTCGCCGCCGAGGGGTTTGGCAGGATGGTGACGCTGGCGGTTCCGGGCGAATCCGTCTTGTAATTCAGGAATGAGCCCGAGCCATTGTAGGGGAAGACGGCGGCGTGATAGGTCGTGCCGGCGGTCAGACCGGTGATTTCGAGCGTGCCGTGCTTGCCGGCGGCGGCGAACACCACGAAATTGTCGGTGCCCAGCTCTTCGCCCGAACCAAAGGAGGCATTGGCCGTGTAGTCGTCCCAATCCGCGGGACTGGCGTCGACGGCCGCCCCGGATTTGACTAGGATCAGGGTGCCATCGGCGGAGCCGGTATTGGTCCAGACGATCGTGGCGCTGGTGCCGCTGGCGGGCAGGAAGGACGTGATGGACGAGCTGTTGGCCGGCGCGGCCTTGCCGGTGGTGGCGTTGGCGGTCGGGACGGTCCCGCCGGTGTAATAGTTGTACGTCGCGTTGGCCGGCGTGCCGTCGTAGCTGTAGGGATAAATCCGGTAGTAGTAGGTGGTGTCGGCCGAGGTGCTGTAGCTGTCGGTGGTGGAGTTCGCGCCGGCGGTGGTATTGACGAAGACCACGGTGCCGTCGCCGAGCGCCGTGCCCTGGGAGTACGACGCCCCGTTGGTCGGCGTGCCGGTGGGCGCCGCGCCGGCGCGGCGAACGATGATGAATCCGCTTTCACCCGTAGCCGCGCCCCAGTCCAGCTCGATTTCCGTATCCGAGACGGCCGTCGCCGTGAACGTGGCGGCATGACCGGAGGGCGCCGTCGAGAGCGTATAGCGGCTGGCGGGGTTGCCCGAAGCGGCATTGGTGTTGTAGTTCAGGGTCGTGTTCGTGCCCTGGTATTCATAGACGCGCAGGTGATAGGACGTCGCGGCCGACAGGCCGGAGAGCGTAAACGGGCTGGCGCCGCGATGGACCAGGTAGTTGTCCGAACCGAGGTGCTCGGCTGAGCCAATGTTGTTGTTCTCGCCGGTGTAGGCCGTGGCGTCCGCCGGGAACCAGTCCACCGCGCTGCCCTGCTTGGCCACCACGAGGCGGCTCAGGCCGTCGCCGGCCGTGTACGACACCTGGAGGGAGGTCGAGCCCAGCACACTGAAGGAAATGCCCGTGGTCTGCGTCGGCTCGGGCATCAGCGTGCTCCCGTTGGTGTTGGCCGGGTCGCTGGTGCGATAGTTTTCCGATCCGTTGCTGCCGTTGAAGGCATAGGCGCGCACGTAATAGAGCTGGCCCGGCGTCAGCCCCGTCACGGTCACGCTCTCGCCGGTGCCGGTATAGACCACGTAGGCGCCGTCGATTTCCGAGCCGGAACCGAATTCCGTGTTGGCCGTGTAGCTGGTCATGCTCGACGGATGGGTCGAGATGCCGCTGGCCTTGACCAGGATCAGGGTATTGGTGCCGATGGTCCCCTTGGTCCAGGTAATGGTGAACTGTGTGGGGGCGACGGCGCTCAAGGCCAGATCGGTGGCCGCGCTGGTTGGCCCCTGGGCCTGGGTGGTCTGGCTGATCGGGTTGTCCGTGGCCGCATCCGTCAGGTAGTTTTCGGTTCCGCCACTGCCGTTGAACTCGAACAGGCGGAAGTGATAGACCACGTCGCGCGTCAGCGAACTGATCCGGTCGGGCTGGCCGGCCCCGGACCAGACCACGTAGTTGCCGGTGCCGATTTCCGATCCTGAACCGAAGTTGGTGTGGGAGGTGTAGCCCGTACCATCCAAGGGGAAGCTGTCCACGGGACTCCCCGCCTTCATGACCAGGAGTCGGCTTGTTCCATTGCCGTCGGTCCAGCCGAATCCGGTCATGCTCACCTGGAAGATATTGGCAATGGAGATATCGGACGCCTGGGTCGACGGCTCGGCCGCCAGAGTAGACCGGCTGGAAACCGGCGCATCGCTGGTGCGATAGGCCGGCAGGGCCTCCCCATTGAACTCATACACCGCGAAATAATATTCGGTGGCGGTCGAGAGCCCCGTCACCGGCACCGAGGTGCCGGTGCCCTTGTAGACCACGCAACTGCCGGCGGCGGTTTCGTCGCCGTCGTCGAAATTGGCGTCGGCGTCGTAAACCGTGCTGGCGGTCGGCGCCGTGGGGGCGCCGCCCTCTTTGGCCACCACCAGAACGAAATCGCCATCGCCGCGCGTCCAGCCCACCGTATAGCTGTTGTGAGCCAGATCGCTGAAGGTGATGTCCGAGGCGGCGGTATCCGGCTGGGACAACAGCCGCAACCCCTGGGCGGAGGCGCTGAAATCGCTCATGCTGGTGCTGGTGCTGTTGGTGGCCCGCACCCAGTACCAGTAATCCACGCCGGCCGTCGCCGTCGTGTCATTGTAGCTGGTGGCGTCCGCTCCCAACGGCGCGCCGCTGACGATCGCCGCGCCGGCGCTGTTGTCCGCCGTATTGCGCCAGACCGTGTAGCCGGTCTCGCCGTCGTCGCTATCCGTCCACGTCACTTGGATGTGGGCCGTCAGGTCATCCGTGGCGGCCACGCCGACCACCGTCGGGAGTTTTCGATAGCCGGTCTCGCCGCTGCCTTGGAAGTCGCTCTGGCTGGTGCTGGTGCTGTTGGTCGCGCGCACCCAGTAATAGTAGAGCTGGCCCGGCGTGGCCGAGGTGTCGTCATGGCTGGTGGCGTTGGCCGCTGCGTTGGCCAGCCAACTGGCCGCGGCCGAGTTGTCGGCCGTATGCCGCCAAATCCCATAGCCCGTTTCCCCGGTGATGTCCGTCCAACTCACCACCACCTTGTCGAGATGCGTTCCGTCGGTGGCGCCGGTGATGGACACCGTCGCCAGCTTGCGATAGCCGGTGTCGCTTGTGCTTGGATCGCTTGATCCGGAGGCATTGGTGGCCGTCACCCAATAGTAGTAGAGCTGGCCGGGCGTCGCGCCGGCGTCGTTGTAGGTCAGGGCATCCGCCGCATTGGTGCGGATGGCCGTCGCCGAACCGAACACATTGGCGGTATGCCGCCAAACGACGTAACCCGTCTCGCCGCTGACATTGTCCCACGAGAGGGCCACGTGATCCGTCGACGTCCCATCGGAAGCCGCCAGATTGTCCGGCGCATCCGGCGCCGGCGGCGTATAGGTCACCACGATCGTATTGCCGCTGGCCGAAACCGCGAAATCGCCGCTGGCGGCCCACTTCGTTCCGATCGACATGTTGGCGGCGTTGGCGCTGCTGCCGCTCATGATCGTCCAACTGTAGGAGGTCGTCTCGCTGAATCCGCTCGGAGCCGATGCGGACAGGTTGATCGTCAGCGCCCCGCTGGCCGAAACCGACCCCGTCGCCTCGATCTTGTCGCAGGCCGTGCTGCCCGTCCCGGTGATGTCGCAGGTGTAGGTCCCCACCAGCGAGGCGTTGCCACTCACGTTCAGCGTGCCCGCCGTGCCCGACGAGTTGCCCGGACTGACGGTCGAGCCGCTGGCCATCGTCAGCGCCCCCACCGTCCCCGCGCCCGCCAACGTGCCCCCGCTGGATACGGAAATGGCCGAACTGCCCAGCGATCCACTGACCAGCAGCGTGCCCGCGCTGATCGTCGTGCCGCCGCTCTGGGTACTGGTGCCCGACAGGGTCACCGTGCCAGCCCCCTGCTTCGTCAGGGTGCCGGTGCCGCTCAGAACGCCCGCATACGTACCCGCGCCAGCCTGATTGATGATGACCGCCGAATTGTTGGTGATGTTCCCCTGCAGGCTCGTCGTCGTGCCTTCCAGCGTCCCCGCGCTGACCAGCGTGCCCAGCCCGTAGGTGTTGGCACCGGAGAGCGTCATCTTACCCGACCCCGCCTTGGTCAGCCCGCCGTTGGAAACCACGCCGGAGATGACTACGTCCGCGGTATTGGTGAGGATGCGAGTACCGGCGTTGAGATTGATGTTCCCCGTGTAGAGCATGGTGGTGCCGCTGTTTTCGGACAAGCCCACGTTGCCATTGATCACCATGGCCTTGGTGTTGGTGCGGGTAGTGCCCGAGGCACTGTATTTCGAGCCCCCTTCCATGGTCATGGTGCCGCTGGCGGTCATCGGGGTGGGATACTGCCGCATTTCCCCGGCGCTGATCGTAATGTTGCCGCTGTGGGTGCCGGGGTAGAGCTCAAATCGGCCATTGCCCTGCTTGATCAAGTTGCCGGAGCCGGTCAAGGTGCCGCCGGCCCCCATCCCGCCATTGTTGGCATGGTTAAAGACCAGCGTACCACTGGCCAGGGTGATGCCGCCGTACACGTAGAAATTTCCCGAAGAGGCCGTGACCGTGGAACTGTTGTAGCTGTGCAGCGCGCCCCGCCACTCGGTGCTTCCACTGGAAGCTTTGGTCACTTGCCCGTTATAGAGGTACAGGGTCGAGGGGCGGAAGCGGCTGGCCAGAACCACATCCAGCGTAGCGTTGGTGCCTACGTTGACGAAATTGGACGGCGGGGCATTCGTGCTGGTATCCAGGCGCAACGTACCTTTTTCTGTCCAAACGGTGCCGCTGAAAGATGCATTGTTGCCGGTCAGGGCCACGACACTGTTTTCCTTGATGGCGATGCCCCCCGCGCCGGAAATCGCACCGTTGAAAGTGGCGGTCCGGGCGTTGTTGCCGTAGATCTCGATCCAGTATCCTCCGGTGTTCAGCGTGCCGTTCAGCGTCAATCCGCCACTGGCCGGATTGATTTCCATGCCGCTGGCATAGCCGACGACCATTGGAAAGTGAAACACGTGCGTGGCGCTGGAGTTGTTCTGGATCTGCGGCTTGGATCCGCTGTTGTCGTAAAAGGTGTTCGAAGTGCTGCCCCGGATGTCCCGCCCCGTGGTCGCCCCGCTGGCAAAGGTGATCCGCCAACGGCTGGCATTGCTGAAGTCGTTGGTCATGGACGGCCGGGCGTTGTTGTCGAAGTTCAAATTCCCGCCACCCGTTCCGTCGGAGTCGGGGCTGGCCTCCGCGCCACGCCACCAATGCCAATACACATTCCACATGCCGGTGCCCCAGGGATCCGTCTCTCCCCGCCAGCTATAAGTGTCGCCCCACGCGCCCAGCGCCGGGCGCGGCGCCCCCAGCGCCAGAGTCAGAAAGACCAGGGCCAACAAAGGGGTCAGCCCGTGAATTGTAGCATTCTTGCGATTCCCGCACCGGCTGCAAAGCACCCGGCGGGAACCCGGAAGGCTGCCAAATCTGTTCGTCATCATGTCGCCACCTCGCACCTTGTCCTGCCCCTCGCACGATCGACCCATCCGGTTTTCCATGGTGTGGAAAAGTCTCGAAAAAGTTTTCCATGGCGTGGAAAACCCGACAAATGTCTTGCTGACCGTCCCGCGGGGAGGTCCAGTGGCCCTTCCCGCCGTGCACCCAACGCCATTTCGGGACACCCACAGCCGACCTCCGCCCGGCCTCTGCCGCGGGAAACCCGCCACCGCCTGCCTGTCCGCGCATCGTTCACGGCAAAATGGCCCGCACCCGGAAGAAGCCCGTGGGACTTTCCTCCAGCACCCAGTCGATATCGAAATGGACTTCGTCGACGCCTTCATCGACCGATCCACGCCACAGCTCAACATAGCCGGTTTCGGGATCGTCTGGGGCGTCCACCTGATAGGGGTGAAACTCGAGGACATACTCCGGCACCGGGAACGTCCACCAATTCACGGAATACACCGCTTCCTCCATATCCGTCGGGCCGGGATCCCCCTCTTCTCCGGCGTCGGCGCGGTGCAAGTTCACGATCAACGAATTGTCTGCCGTTGGGTCCAGGTAATCGCTGTGAAGCACCTCGAACAAATCGTCCCAACCATCGCCATCGGTATCTGCATCGTAAACGCTGGTGCCGAATTCCTCGATCTCCAACATATCCGGGATGCCGTCGCCGTCCGTATCCACGTCGGGCGCGGAGGTGCTGATCAGTTTCCATTCGCTGATGGAGAAATCGACATTCACCGAGGTTGCGTTGCCGTCGTCCGGAAACGGTTCCGAGTCGATGTAATACAGGGATGAACCGGGCTCCATTTGGTCGAACACCCGTACGAAGCAGAAGTCTCCTTGGAGACGTTCGTCAAAGGTTTCCGAAAACCGGCCGGAATTGCCCGAGAGCATGCCCGCACCGATGTGGGACTCTCGCTTGAGCGGATTGAATTCGTGCGGTTCCCCGGTGGTTTGATCGGGTGCGTAATTGAGGTGGAGATCAGGAAATCCCGGCGGCGTATAGGCCCGGAGAATTTCCACGCGAGCGGATCCATCGGCAAGCTGGCGGCCAATGACATCGTTGATCGGATCGGCCACGCGAACCGTTAGCGACCCGCCGAACTGCGCCCACGCCAAAGAAGACCACAGGCACCCGACGGCACACCCCAGCGACACCCGCGTCCAATGGAATCGTGTATTCATAACGCCCGTTCCCTTCCCGTGCACCTGTAGACAAAAATTCGACAATCAAGATTCGAACTCAGACATAAATATAGGGCAGGGTCGGAAGATTGTCAAAGCTAGCGATGATCAAGTGAATGTTTCGGATGCCGGCTGCCAGCTGCATGAAAGTTCTGCTGTGGGGCGGTCGTTTGCGGGACGGGGGCGTCCCGGCTCCATCTCCTGGCTGCTTGGAGCCCCGACGCCCTCGTCGGGACTATAGGCGATCCTTTGATTGCGCCTGCTGGACCTATCGAGATCCGTTGGGAATACAAAGCAAGATATCAACAGGCCCGCGCCAAAAGCCGACACCCAGGAAACCGCCGCGGCGGATGGCGGTCGACTACTTGTCGGCGCTTCGCCGCTTACGGCGGAAGCGGCTGGCGGCCAGGGCGCCCCCCCCCAGCAGGAACAAGGCCACGGTTCCCGGCTCGGGGATGACGTAGAAATAGTTCAACTGGTCGGCCTCGGTCTCATCCACGCGCCCGACAAACCACGTCCCGATGGTGTTGGTGGTGGTATAAACTCCCGTCAATCCCCAGTAGCTGGCATAGGCTCCAGAGGCCCCCTGGTAGAGATCATCCGTTCCAAATACCCGGACATACAGGCTGTCAAACGAACCCACGATCTCAAACTGGGCATAAACTTGCCACCAGGTGTTGCCATTGCCGTCCAAATAGGGCGCGACCTGAACCGATGCCGTGTACACGATCTGGTGGCCATCAGGCACGGAAAACGGATCATAGGCGGTCTGGTCCGTCGGCACGTTGTTGGGCTCTGTTCCGGGATACGGGAATCCGCTGATGTCATCCCCCCCGTAGCTGCCCATGATGTCGAAATTCCCGGCGGCCGTATTTCCCGGCCCGCCATACTGGTCGGAATCGTACATGATGATCTGGACCACGGACCCCAGCATCAAGTTGTAATCCGCCAAGTCCGCGCCCCCCGGCACATTGAACCCCCACCCCAGATCGATGGTAACGACGAGGGCCTGGCCGGGCATCGCCAGCAGGACAAAGCAAAGCAGCCCGGCACCGGCGAGTTGTCGCCAACCCGCGCCGGACGACGCCTGAATATGTCGCCTTGTACTACTCATTTTCATGCCGCAGAGTAACCAGAGACCCCTCCGCAACGTCAAATCGCCAAACTATCGCGCTCAACGTGCGGATCCGAAAGATGAATCTACTCCAACTGCTGACGTAACCATACGCCCGAACACAACACCCCGCAAGCGTTATTTTCCGCGTATTTTCCGCGTTGACGGTCCTATCGAACCAGGATAATGAGGACGGCCAGGCCGTAAAGCGCCACATCGATCATCAAGGGCCCGTCTGTGAGCATGATCTGCTCGGGCCGATCGCCTTTGTCCTGGCGATAGACCAGGTCCATGTAGCGGAACAACCCAAAGACCACAAACGGGATCGTGGCGGCCAGCCAGGGAGTGCCAAACTTCGCAACGGTCTCGGGCCAAAGCGTATAGATCGAATAGCAGACCAGGGCGGCCGATCCGGTCATGGCGATGAGCAAATCCAGCAACCGTTCGTCGTACGAATCCAGCGCCGCGCGCGTCCCCTGCCCAGCCAGGTTGACCTTTTCGTGGCGGCGCTTGGCCAACCCCAGAAACAGGGCCAGCAACAGGGTACACACCAGCAGCCACGGGCTGATGACGACATGGATCACCACGGCGCCGGCCAGCGCCCGCAGGACGAATCCCATCGCAATCACGATGACATCCACCAGGGCGATCCGCTTCAGCCAGAGGGTATAGAAGACTTGCAGGACCAAGTAGCCGCCGATCACTCCAACCAGCTCGGACCCCAGCCGCCACGCCCCGCCCAACCCCAGGGCCAACAGCATCACGGCCATGGCCACGGCGGGACCCGGCCCCACCGCCCCGGACGCGATCGGGCGGTTCTTCTTCACCGGGTGCAACCGGTCCTGCGGCGCATCGCGCAGATCGTTGAGAATATAGACCGCGCTGGATACCAGCGAAAACGCCAGCGCCGCCAGGCAGACCTTCCACAGTTCCCAGGCGCTCAGATCCTGGTTGCGGTCGCCGAGGGCAAACACAAAGGCCGCGAAGACAAACGCATTCTTGAGCCATTGCTTCACCCGCAGCAGGCGGAACAAGGTCAGGATCGGAATCATGCGCCGGCCCCCGGCGCAGCCACGCTTTGCGGATGGACGGTGCGCGGTCGGCGCCGCCAGCCGCAACGGGCCAGCAGCTTCCAGACCATCCAGAGCGCTTCGTTGACGATGCCGCCGCTCATTTTGGATTGCCCTTCGCGGCGCTCCTCAAAAACGATCGGCGACTCCACGATCCGGAATCCCATGTGCCAGGCCATGTGCGTCATCTCGATCTGGAAAGAGTAGCCGTTGGAGCGAATGCCCTCGAGATCCATCGCGGCCAGGACCTCGCGGCGGAAACATTTGAATCCGCCGGTCGGATCCTTGAACGGCAGGCCCGTGATCAGCCGCACGTAGAGCCCCGCCCCGGTGCTCAGGATCAGGCGGTTCAGCGGCCAGTTGATGACCCGGATGCCGCCCACATAGCGCGAGCCCAGCACCACATCCGCGTGCTGCGCCGCGGCCCGGAGCTGCGGAACCGCCGCCGGATCGTGCGAGAAATCAGCGTCCATCTCCAGGATGAAGCGGTACTCCGGACGCTCCAGCGCCCAGCGGAATCCGGCGATATAGGCCCGTCCCAATCCCCGCTTTTTCTCCCGGTGCAGCACGTGAAGGCGCGGTTGCTCCGCCGCCAGGCGATCCGCCAGTTCTCCCGTTCCGTCGGGCGAGTTGTCGTCGACAAACAGGATGTCGGCCTCCGGGCACGCCGCCAGCACCGCTTGGGCAATCGCCTCCGCGTTCTCGCGCTCGTTATAGGTCGGGATGATGACCAGCGTGTCGCTCATGGTGCGGGAATCCTATCCACCGGCGCGGGCCGCGACAATCCCAAATCCAGGGAAAGCATCGATTGGCCCGCGCGGCGGTTGAGATGCGCGCGGGCCTGGCCAAACGGCGCCAGCGCATCGATCCATGTCCGGTACTCATTGAGTTGTTCGCGGACCGCGCGGGAATCGCCGCCCTCGAGAAACATCTGGGCCATGGACCACGTGGCGATGCCATCGCGTGCGACCTTGCCGCTACGGGCCAGGTCCAGCCAGGCCGTCGCGGCACCCACCGTTTCCAATGCCGGCGCCCAATCCGGAACGGAGGGTGTGCGCGACGCACCGCCAACCAGTTTCTGCAGCGCATCCAGATTGCTGGAGGCCAGCAGCCAGCCGTCGACGACCGCATAGGCCGGGCGATCGGCCCGGGCCAGCGCATCCACCCACTCGCGCCCGGTGGCGCTGTGCAGCACATGGGCCATCGGGTGGGACGCTCCAACCGGATGAACGGTGAACGTGGCGCGGTAGCGCGCATTGCATGAATCCAGCACCCGCTGGATGGCGGCATCGGCGCTGCCGGCATCCGCAACGGGTGTCGCCAACAGAAGCGTCGGGACCCGCAGGCCCGCAAGCCCCAGCGCGCGAACCGCACCCCACGCCAGACGGCCGCCCATATCGCCATCCAAAAACGCAACCACCACGTGATCGCCGGCCGCTTCCAGAACCATGCGCAGGCCGTGGCGCACATCGGGCAGCAGCCCGATGTGGTCCGCCAACGCTTCCAAGACCTCGCGACGCACCGCCAAGGCCGCGCATGGCGCCGAGCCCAGCCATCCGGATGGCGTGGCCAACTCGATCCGGGCCTCCACCGTCGGGACCGCGACGGCACCTTCCGTCGCAACCGTCAGCGAAATCGCGCGCTCCAGGAGCTGGGCGATCTCCACCTCCACCCCCGGGCTGGAGGGCGACGCCCAGGCGCTTTCATCCCGCAGCCAGAAGCGATCCGGCGATTCCCGCCGGTCGCCCGTGGCAAAGCGCCGGAAGGAGGGCTCGGCCTCCATCAAGCGCGGCGTCGTGCCATCGTAGGTTCCCAACACTTCCGCAATGGCAAAGGGATTCTCCGACAGGCAGGCCAGAATGACCCCCTCGCCAAAGGCAATGACCAGTTTGAGGTCCGGATCCAAGTCGGGCGTATCCACCCGCCAGACGGGCCGGCCCGGAAACTCCTTCATCCGGGCAAAGCCCGGCACGCGAAACAGCGACAACTGCCAGCGCAGCTTTTGGCTCTCGCCGCCCAGATGGCTCACCGCCATCCAGGTGGGCGGCCCGCCGAACCGTCCGGGAATCCAGGCGAGGGTTCCTTCGCGGCCGGCCAGCTTCTGGAACCACCCCCGCGATTCCTCGTCCGCCGTGAACTCGGCGGCGGCCCCGACATCCACGCCGGCGGTGCGCAGGAAGGCCACGGCCAGCGGATTCGCCAGCAAGTCGTCCCAACGATCCGACAGCGCCAGATGCCGCCCCACCAGGGTGGCCGATGCTGGAATCGGGCGATAAATCGCCAGCGGATCGTAGGGAATGTATCCCAGCCACCAGACGCCAACGGCCACCGACAGGACCAGCAGGGCCAGCGTCAGCAACCGTTTGGGACGCGGGAAACGATGCCGCATGAATCAGCCGGCCTGTTCCGGCGGCGAATCCTTGCTGGGCATTTCCGATGCGTTGGCGCCGGCCGCGGGTTCCGCCGACCCCGCCGGCTCCCCGGCGGGGGCCGACGGTTTCTCGTTCATCGTCTCGACGTAGTTCAGCTTGAGCTCCGCCAGGATCCCCTTCAGGAGCTTGGCCTCGGCGTCATCCAGGTTGCCGCGGGTTTTGGCTTCCAGCATGTCGAGCATGTCAATGGTGCCCTGGGCGGCTTCCAGATCCTTTTCGATCTTGCCGCTCAAGGGATTCAACGTCTTGCCCAAATGCTGCATCGTGGCCGATGCCAACGAAATGACCAGGCCCTGGAACAGATGCGCCGTTGAATTCTCCGTGCTCATGCCTACATCTCCTCCGCTTCGGATTCGGACGAGTCGTCCGGAAGATCTTCCGGCGGCTCGGGGGCGACAAAGCGGGCCTCGCCCTGGACATTCTGGCGCCGGAGCCAGCGCCAATACTTGCGGATCACCACGCCATCCGGCGGAACGCTCTCAAATTGTCCCTGGATGCGGAAGCGATACACCATGTCCATCCGGTCGCCCGCGGAAACGAACTGCTGGACCACTCCGGCTGGCACACTCGGATAGGTCAGCTCCTGGTCGTCCAATAGCCGGAAATGCAGCGAACCGCTTTCCGTCTGGCGAATCATGGAGAACATTCGCGACATGCCGATCACGCGGCCTTCATCATCCAATACGGAGGCCGACTCGTACTCCAAATCCTCTTCTTCCCAGACATCGCCCTCATCCTCCAGATCCATTTCCAACGCCTCGGCACGGGCACGTTCCGCGACCGCCAGGGACTCCAGTTCGGCCAAGCTCGCCTGCAGGCGGGCGCTTTCCTCCGCCAGTTCCTCCTGCAACGTCGCAATGGCCTGCTCCAATTCCTCCTGCTTTTGCGCGGCCTCGGACTGTGCGGCTTCCGCGGCCGCCGTGGCCTCCTCCAGTTGGGTGCGCACACCGGACAGCTCATCGCTTGCGGCCGTCAAATCGCGCGACAGCGATTCCGCCCGATCCACGCTCTCCCGAGCCCGGGCGGTATTCGCTTCCGCTTCGGACCGGGCCGCGGACGTCTCGACCCGGGCCGCATCCAACTCATCCGTCCGCGTCGCCAGATCCATCCGCAACTGCCGGATCGTTTCCTGGATCTGCGCAAGGCTTTCGTCGCGGGCGGCGGACTCCTTCACCATTTCCGGCGTCACCGCATCCAGCCCGGCCGCCACCGCCACTTCCGACAATCCCTGCCCCAGCGCATTGGCGCGACCGGCCTGCTGCGCATACAGAAATCCCAAAAGGCCGGCGACCAGCACCAGCACGGCTACCAGAATCCACGCAACCAGGCCCCCCCCGCCGCTGCGTCCACTCTGCGATTCCTTGTCTTTGCTCTTGAGTGCCATGAGAAACTCCTTTGGTTGCGGGAACTACCTGTCATGCTCGATTGGACCCCATGAAGGCCCGATAGTCAAGCCCGCCCGCGGGGTTGTGTATTTCGTCATTCGGGTTTCAGGACGCATTCCCTGAACTGCGTACAGGCCATGGTTCCATCGAATGGGCGACCGCCAGAAGCGGGAGGCCCGTCGGTCCGGTTTCAGCAGGTTCCGGGTTGCTTTCCCTCCCCTTTGTCTTATGGTTTCGGCAGGTGCAACCACATTCTTCATCGCGTGCGCGCTTCGAGCCATTTTCCCCAAAACCGCCCCGAAAATGGGCGGGGGCCGCTTGGCGCGCCATCGCGGGAATGCTCCTCGCGGGTGGACTGGCGGCCGGATGCCAATCCCCGCGCCCGGCGCTACCGGAGAACCGCCGGAGCCTTCGTCCGATTCCTGCCGTCTCGACGGCACACGCACGCCCGGACCGCGCCATTCTCCACGCCTTTGGCGTCGCCAACGGCATTCGATTCACTCCATCCCAGCTTGCGGAAATCATCCCCGAGCACGCGCCGCAGGGCCAGATGGACCGGCCGGCGCTGCAGCGAATCGCCCGGACCCACAAAACCAGACTGCTCACGCTGAAGGCCGATCGGCGCTATCTATGGCAGGAGCTGGGCGACAACCGCGCGCTCCTCGTCCTGCTGCCGGCCGATTTGACCTATCATCCGGAGGCCAATGCGTTCATCCCGCTGGCCTGGGACCGCGCGGCCCAGCGGATCGAGTTACTGGACGGACAGGGCCAAATCCAACGCATCGAAGAAACCGATTTCTTTGCCCGCCGCCTTCCGCTGCGGCATGCCGCGCTGGCCCTCCTGCGCACCGACGGACTCCGGCGCCGCGAGCCCTCCCGCGATCAGCAGTTGCTCCTGGACGATTTCTGGTACAGCTCCCGCAACTACCGGCACCGCATGCCCAGGCGCGTCCCGGTTCTGCAGACTCTCCCCCCCGATGCCGATGCCCCAACCCTCATCCAGGCCGGGAACCGCCTGCTGCGGCAGGAAGACTACTCGGAAGCCATTTCCGTGTTCCGCGCCGCCTTGAACCTGGAACCCGACAGCCCCGAAATCCTTAACAGCCTGGCCTTCTCCATGCTGTATGGCGGCGGCGAACTCCTGCCCGCCCTGGCCCTGGGCAAGCGCGCCCTTGAGATGGATCCCTCCAACCCACTCATTCTCGAAACCGTTGGCGGCATCAACCTGCGGCTGGGCTACGGCCTTCGGGCCGTGCGCTACTTTCAACTGGCCTGGGCCTACGCCCGCCATCACTCCCCGGAAGTCCAAATCGCCATCATGGACCAATTGACCCTGGCATGGATTGCCGCCCAACGCCTGGACCGGGCCTTGCCCGTGGCGGAATTCCGACGTCGAACCTATCCACGCGTCTCGATTCCCAGGGAAATCCTGCTCTACTTCCCCTCGTTGCTGCTGCCGCCCGATGGCGTCCCTCCCGAGGACCCCGACGCGGTTCCGCCGCCATGAACACGGACGCCATCGCATGGTGCGGACGCCCGACGCGGCAGCAGGGCAAACCGCTTGCCTAAGAGCCCTGAATCAGGTTTGATGGGCGCGTGGTAAAACGCTTTATATCCCTGTGGATCCTGCTGGCCGGGCACACCGCCATCTCGCCGGCTGCCGCACAGTCCGCCCGTCCCGGCTGGGGCGCGACACCCTATGCGGACGCCTCGGGCACCGGCGTGACCTTTCGCGTCTGGGCGCCCAACGCCACCCACCTCACGGTCTTCGGCTCGTTCAACGGGTGGAATACCAACAGCACCCCGCTCGCGCTTGAATCGCCATCCAGCGCCGGCATCTGGTCCGCCGACGTGACGGCGGCACGGCCGGGCGACGAATACAAGTATTCCATCAACCATGCCCAGCAGCGCCGGGATCCCCGCGCGCGAGCCGTCGTCCATTCCGGCACCGGCGCACCCGGAATCATCGTGGACCCCGGCGCCTACCCCTGGACGTCGCCGGAGCGCGTCCCGCCGGCGGTGGAGGACCTGGTGCTTTACGAGATGCACATCGGTACCTTCAACCACCCCCATCCCACCGAACACGAAGTGGGAACTTTTCTCCAGGCCATCGGACGGCTGGATCACGTCGCCGCAATGGGTTTCAACGCCATTTCGCTGATGCCCGTCGCCGAATATGCCGGCAACAACAGTTGGGGCTACAACCCCTCCGATCCCTTCGCCGTGGAAAGCGCCTATGGCGGGCCCGACGCCTTCAAAGCGTTTGTGGATGCCTGCCACGCCCGCAACCTGTCCGTCATCCTCGACGTCGTTCATAACCACTACGGCACCGGCGATCTCGAAAACTCGCTGTGGAACTTCGACGGCTGGAGCGGTCCGCGCGGCGGCGGCATCTATTTCTATCAGGACGCCGACAAAGCCCAGACCCCCTGGGGACCGCGCCCCGACTACTCCCGCCCCGAAGTCCGCGCCTATATCCGCGACAACATCCGCATGTGGATCGAGGAATACCGCGTCGACGGCCTGCGCTGGGACGCCACGCTGTTCATCCGGCGCACCACCAACTTCCAACCCATCGCCGAAGGCGACCTGCTGCTGCGCGAGATCAACCAGATGATGGCCATGGAATTCCCCGAGAAAATCCGGATCGCCGAAGACCTGCTGGGCGATGAGATCGTGACCACCCCCCTTCCCCACGGCCTGGGCTTCCATAGCCAGTGGGACCGCTCCTTCCATGTGGACGTCACCGCGCAGATCACCAACGACGCCGCCCGCAATTTGGCGCTCGTCGCGGACCAGATGACCGCGCCTGGCGGAGCGCGGCGCATCGTCTATACCGAATCCCACGACGAAGTCGGCTACCTCAACGAAGACGAAGGCGCCAGGCGCTTCCCGCTGGAAATCGCACCCGCCGATCCGTCCGGATGGCTCGCGCGCAAGAAGTCCACCTTGGGCGCAACCCTGGCCTTCGTCTCGCCGGGTCTCCCCATGATTTTCCAGGGCCAGGACATGCTGGAGGACGAATTGTTCAGCACCACGCTCGGCGCGGACTGGACCAAGACCAACACCCATGCGGGCATCGTGAGGCTCTACACCGATCTGGCCGGCCTCCGCCGCAACCGCGGCGGCGGCACCGCCGGGCTGCGCGGTGAATTCGTCGCGGCCTCCATCACCAACAACGGCACCCTCCTGCTTCTTCACCGCGGCATCGACGGCCAACCCGCCGACGATGTGTTCGTTGTCGCCAACTTCTCGCCAACGCCCGTCGATGGCTACTGGATCGACTTCCCCGCGGACGGCGAATGGCAGGCCCACTTCAACAGCGACCAGGTCGACTACGGCTTCGACGGCTATGGCAGCGCCAGCGTTTTCGCATGGCCGCCCGATGGCGGCAGCACCACCAACCGCGGCAATCCCTATGTCGCCCCCTGGAGCGTCCTCGTCCTCTCCCAACAGCCGCCCGCCCCGACGGACAGCGACCGCGACGGCATGCCCGACGCCTGGGAAATCGCCCGCGGCCTCGATCCGCACGATCCCACCGATGCCTGGCTCAACCCAGACGGCGACGCCTACACCAACCTCGAGGAATTTTTCGCCGGGACGGATCCGCACGCCTGGAACCGGCCCGCTTCGGCATTCAACGACCTGTCCATCGCCGGAACCTTTAACGACTGGAGCACCTCCGATGCCTTCATGGCGCACATCGCCGACCATCTCTGGCAGCGCGACCTGGATCTGCCCGCCGGCAGCCACCAGTTCAAGTTCGCTGCCAACGATGGATGGGACGACAACTGGGGCGCCACCGATGACTCGATTCAGCCGGTACCCGTGACCCTCCCGGCCATCCCGGGCGGCGGGAACATCGTCCTGACTAACCGGCCCGCCGGCATCTACCGCTTCCGGTTCGACGAGGCCCGCGAAAGTTTCACCGTCCGCCGCGTGCCCGTCGCCGACTCCGACGGCGACAACATCCCCGATGGGTGGGAGGTGCTGCATTTTGGCAGCATCACCGGAGCCGTCGCCTCCGCCAACCCCGATGGCGACCTCTACACCAACCTGGAAGAATACCGCCGAGGATTTGATCCGCACACGTGGAATCCCCCCCTGACCGATTTCTCCGGCATGGCTGTCACCGGCGATTTCAACGGCTGGAACCTCGCGCCGAACATGGTCCAAGCCACCAACGCCCACTATACCTGGACGCTCGTCACCAACCTCATCCGCCGTGATGGACTCGTCTTCAAGTTTGTCGCCAATGGCGCCTGGGTTGACGACTGGGGCGACGGAACCCCGCCCCATGCCGACTGGCCCCTGCATTCCACCGCCAGCCACAAGGGGCCCGACATCCCGATTTCCAAGGGCTTCAATGGGACCTACCGCTTCACGTTCAACGAGCAGACCCTCGAATACAGCGTCGTGCTGGAAGACCCCGACACCGATGGCGACGGCATCCCCGATTGGTGGGAACTCGAGCACTTCGGCAGCATCACCGGGGCCGATCCGAACGGCAACCCCGACGGCGATCTCTACGACAACTTCGAGGAATACATCCGCGGAACCGATCCCCACGTGTGGAATCCCCCGCTGGCCAACCAATCCGCCATGGCCGTCGCCGGCATCTTCAACGGCTGGAACACCACGCCCAACATGGAACTGGTTCACCACCACACCTGGCGGCATGTCGCCACCCTGACCAACGCCGTCCACGTGGCCTTCAAGTTCGCCACGTTGAACTGGGCCCAGGACTGGGGCCACGCCCGTACCGATTCGCTGCCGTTCCACGGCACCGCCGTCTTTCGCGGGCCGGACATCGGCATTTCCGGCACTGTCCATGGCGCCGTCGTGTTCACCTTCAACGACCAGACCCTGGCCTACACGGTGGAATATCTCCATCCGCGGCTCCTGCTCGACTTCGCCCCGGCGTCGCTCGACAACGGACAAATCGTCATCCGCTGGAACAGCGCCGACGGCCAATCCTTCCACGTCCGCCGCGGATCGAGCCTGCTCGATGGAACCTCCTTCACCAACCTGGCCACCTCGCTTCCCGCCACTCCGCCCGTCAACGTCTATACCGATTCTGCCCCCTCCGCCCCCGCCGGCTTCTACCAGATCCAGCTCGCCCCATAAGTCTGCGTCCGCCCTTGGAGCCAGGACGCCCTCGTCCCGCTGTCTGTCTTTGGAGTCGGGACGCCCTCGTCCCGCTGTCTGTCTTTGGAGCCGGGACGCCCTCGTCCCGCTGTCTGTCTTTGGAGTCGGGACGCCCTCGTCCCGCTGTCCGTGGATCCGGGACGCCCCCGTCCCGCCAGATTCGCTCCCCGCGCCCGAGGGCGATGCGCCCGTTTGCCGGCTTCTTCAGAACATGCGGCTGACGCTTGCAAACAGGCGATATACCACCGATTCATCCACCAGCGGACTATCGCGCAATTCCTTGGCCAGAATCTCGACGCTCCCATTAACCATGAACCGCCAACCGCCGAAGAACTCCGCCGAAACGCCCAGTCCCGGCTCCACATTCACCGCCGGCCCCGGCCGATAGGCCGGCCGCTCGTCCAAGGCTTCCGACTCCCGAACGCCATACTCGTGCCGGGCCAGCTCTGAGGTCAGCCAGTTGATCCCCAGCGAAGGCGACACCGAGAAGCGACCCAGTTGGAAACCTCGCCGGATCGCCAGGCGTCCGGAGCCCCCGCCCACCCGGTCCAGCAGATCATGCTCGTAGCCCGCGGAAACCCGCAATCCCCACGCCAGGGGCGACTGCAAGGCCAGCCCGCCGAACAACGAGTCCTTGCGGTCGCCCATGCCGTCGAGTTCATCGCTGTCGCTCTCGTCATAGGCCCCGAGCCGGTAGCGGGCGGTCGCCGCCAGGCGGATGCGCGGCCAGCTCACAAGCCCCACCTGTGCAAACGGCCCCAGAATCTGGAACCGCTGCCCGATGTAGGTAATCGCCGGAATGCCCTGGACCCGCACCGCATCCGATCCCCGATACGGACTGGATTTCATCAGCACCCCCGCCCCCACTCCGATCAGCCCCTTGCGCGGGAATACCTCCCTCAACTGGATGTCCACCGGCACCCGCTCGCCTTCGGCCACCTCCATGGCCGCCGCGGAAAAGGCCGGGGCGCCGCGCGCCCAATAGCGCTGCGAAAACCCCAGCGGCTCTTTCGGTATGCCCAGGTAATTCTGGTCCAGCGCGCCATTCGCATTGCGGTCGTGATACACCAGCACCGCGTAGCGACCGGGCGCCAGCCCGTCAAACCGGATATCCAACTCCTCCCCCGCCGGCTGCATCCGCGTATCCAGCGGGTCGCGCAAATCCGCGAACGCATCCGCCGAATCAAACAGCCATGCCACCACCATCCCGTTGGTCGGAGGATTCTCCACCCGAACAAAAACCTCGCCCCCGGCCGCCCGGCCCGCGCCGCACGCCCACATACACATCCAGCCCAACATGGCTTGCCGTATCCGTTTCATTGCCGCGGGATCTTTGCAGGAATCCCTCCCCCCGTCCAGCCTGCCAAGGCGAGA